>JBELMF010000027.1:0-2497 GCA_042096015.1 Sphingomonas sp. | reverse complement strand
GCCCTCGTCACCATCCTGATCAATCACCTTAGCCAGGTCGCGGAGGCAGGTGGCCTGACGACGTGGCTGGTGCCGACACCCACACGCTACGGCTATTCCACGGCCGCCGAGCTGTTCGTGATCATGTCCGGTTATATGGTCGGACTGGTCTATCTCGGTCGCCCGCACCCCATGCGCGCCGTGTGGCGACGTGCCGGGCAGTTGTGGCGCTACAATCTCGTCCTGCTGGCGATCGTCCTGCCGATGGCGGCGCTGATGACGGCGCGGGAGCTGTCCTTCTGGCGCCTCGACGACTTCCTGGCTGCCCCTGCCTTCTCGTTGTTCCGCTTCGTCACCCTGCAGCAGGCACCGCGCCTGCTCGATATCCTTCTTCTCTATATCACGCTCATGCTGATCGCCCCGCTTGCGATCGCGGTTCAACAGCGTTCACCATGGCTGCTCGTGGCCGCGTCGACAGGTCTTTACCTCATCGCGCAGATCCTCACGATCCGGCACGTCGGCACGTCGCCGACCGCAAACGACGATGGCGCGCTGAAGCTGATGAGCTGGCAGCTCCTGTTCTTCCTGCCGATGACGCTGGGCGCTTGGCGCGTCCACAACACGCTGTTCCGCTGGCTGGAGGGCAATTGGCCCGCCTTTTTCCTGCTTACGGCGCTCTTTGCCATGGGGGCGCTGGGCCAAATACGTGACGTGCCGAGACCGGAATGGTTTACCGGTCGTTACGGGCTTCACCTGCTTCGCCTCGGCCACACGCTCCTGATGGTTCTTCTGTACGCGTCCATCCTCGCGATGGCCGGACGATGGCTTCGAACCGCACCATTTCGCGGGCTTGCGGCGATTGGGCGACATAGCCTTGATTGTTTTGCCGCCGGCGTGGTGCTCACCTATGGGCTGGGAGTGCTGTGGAGCCGGATCGGTGGCGGACATGTCGCCTATTACGGTGTTGTCGTGGCGGCGATCCTCCTTACCGCGGCGGTGGCGTGGCAGCGTGACGCCCAACGAAATCGCCAGCACTGACACACGGTTGCTGACAAGCGCGACTCGCCCCGGCAAGAGGGAGCTATGGCAATCGGTCTCGACAATCCCGGCTTTTCAGATGCACTCGTCATTCTAGGCGCTGCCGGATTGGTGATCCCTGCCTTCGCCCGCTTCCGCGTCAGCCCGGTGATCGGATTCATCCTGGTCGGGCTACTGGTAGGGCCCGCGGGCCTGGGCAGTCAGATCGATCGTGCGCCGTGGCTTTACTACGTCACGATCTCCGATCCCGAGGCGATCGAGCCTTTCGCCGAATTCGGCATCGTCCTGCTGCTCTTTTCGATCGGACTGGAATTGTCGTTCAGGCGCCTGTGGTCGATGCGCCGGCTCGTTTTCGGGATCGGCCCCGCGGAGTTGCTGGGGTCTGCGCTGATCATCGGCGTCACCCTTCACTACGTCGGACAGGAATGGCCGGGCGCGATCGGCCTCGGGCTGGCGCTGGCGCTTTCGTCGACCGCCTTGGTCCTGCCGCTGGTGGGCACCAGCAGCGCGGTTGGGCGCGGCGCCTTCGCGATGCTGCTGTTCGAGGATCTTGCGCTCGTTCCGATCATCTTCGCTCTCGGTGCCTTTGCGCCATCGGCGGGAGAAGGCGGTTGGGGCAATATCGGATTGGTGGCGCTGCGGGGCGGCCTTACGGTCGTCGCCATGTACATCGCAGGACGCGTCGTGTTGCCGCGCCTGTTCGCCCAGGCGGCACGCACCAAGAGCCCCGAGCTGTTCCTCGCGGCTTCCCTGCTGGTCGTAATCGTGGCCAGCGTCGCCACCACGGCGGCCGGGCTATCTCCCATCGTCGGCGCCCTGCTCGCCGGCCTGCTGATTGCCGAGACCGAATATCACACCGAAGTCGAGGTTATCACGGCTCCGTTCAAAGGACTGGCGCTGGGCGTGTTCCTGATCACCGTGGGGATGAGCCTTGACCTGCGGTTGATTGCGAAGAACTGGTCTGGCCTGCTGCTGGCGGTGGCTGGTGTGGTCGCCGTCAAGACGGTCGTCACCTATCTGCTGTTGCGTCTGGCAAACGCACGCCGCGGCACGGCGGCGGAAACGGGGCTGCTGATGGGCAGTCCCTCCGAAACAACCCTGATCGTCCTTGCGACGGCGGCGCAGGCCCAGCTGATCCTGCCTTCCACTGCCGCCTTCTGGCAGACGGTGACGGCGATCGGCCTGACGATCACGCCGTTGCTGGCCAAGGCAGGCACCGCAATGTCGAAGCGTCTGGAGAGCAGCGGCGACGCCGGGATCACCTCGCCGGAGCCCGGCGAGCACGCCGTGATCATCGGTTTCGGCCGGGTCGGCCGGCTGGTTGCCGACATGCTGGACGTCCACCAGCAACCATACCTCGCGGTGGAAGCCGACATCGACGTGGTGAAGGCTGGGCGAGCGGCCGGGCGCTCCATCCTTTATGGTGATGTTATACGCCCCGAGCTGGTGGATCGTCTGAACCTTTCCCGCGCACGCGCCC
>JBELMF010000026.1:0-27628 GCA_042096015.1 Sphingomonas sp. | reverse complement strand
CCTCCAGCACGGCGAGGCTGTCCGAACCGAGCACCAGCGCCTGCGGCTCGCGCTGCGACACCTTGAGCGCCTTGAGCTCGGCGAGCGAGTCGGCGAGATCGCGCGGCGCCACGTCGCCGAGCGCCGCCTTGGCGGCATCCTCGTCAACCATCGGCTTCTGCGCGCTGAACGGGACGCCGGCGGCGACCAGCATCGCGCGGCGCGACGCCGATTGCGAGGCAAGGACCAGCTTCATTGGTCGATCACCAGATCGGGATTGCCGCGGCGTTCGTTGACGATCGAGATCACCGCCGCCGCGGTTTCCTCGATCGACCGGCGGGTGACGTCGATCACCGGCCAGCCGTTATCGGCGAACATTCGCCGGGCATATTGCAGCTCGCGCGTCACCGCCTCCTGATCGACGTAATCGGTCTCGGGGGCCTGATTGAGCGACAGCAGCCGGTTGCGCCGGATCTGGATCAGCCTGTCGGGGCTGGTGGTGAGGCCGACGACGAGCGGGTTCTGGAGCGAATAGAGCAGGTCCGGCGGCGGACTTTCGATCACGATCGGAATGTTGGCGACCTTGAACCCGCGATTGGCGAGATAGATAGAGGTCGGCGTCTTCGACGATCGCGAGACGCCGGCGAGGACGATATCGGCCTCCTCCCATTCCTCCCATGCCACGCCGTCGTCGTGCGCGATGGTGAACTGGATGGCGTCGACGCGCGCGAAATAGGCGGCGTCGAGGACGTGCTGGCGCCCCGGCTTGTTCTTCGCCTGCTGCCCCAGCATCGCGGAGAGCGCATCGTTGACGGGATCGAGCGGCGCGACCGTGGGGAGGCCGAGCGCCTGGCAGCGCTGCTCCAGCGCCTTGCGCGTCGATGGGTTCACCAACGTGTAGATGACGAGGCCGGGGTTCTGCGCGATTTCCTGGAGGATGCGGTCGAGGTGCGCCTCGGTGCGGACCATCGGCCAGAAATGGCGCACCGTTTCCACATCGTCATATTGCGACAGCGCGGCCTTGGCGATGTTCTCCAGCGTCTCCCCGGTCGAATCCGACAGGAGGTGGAGGTGCAGTTTGACCGTCACCGGGACAGACCTGTGGACAACATGGGGATAACCGCTAGCGCAACCGGCGCCGGCGGCCAAGCATCGGTGCCGGCCGTGGAAAACACATCACTTGTCCACAAAGCCGTCCACGCGACATGGTTTCACCCACAGGCTGTGGAAAACGGGGACAGGTGAATCGAATCTCAGGGAGTCTGCGGCGCGCCACGGGTCAACCTGTTGGCAATTCGGGGATGAACGCATAAGCCCCGCGACCAACGCGCCAACATCATCACCATCCTCTTTGAATCATTCTTTTGAGTAGATGCATGCACGCCCGACTTGAATCCAAACCGCTGCTCGGCGTGCTGAAAGGACAGCATCGTGCGCGGCCGCCGATGTGGCTGATGCGTCAGGCCGGGCGCTACCTGCCCGAATATCGCGCGCTCCGGGCCGAAAAGGGCGGGTTCCTCGCGCTCGCCACCGATCCGGAGGCGGCATGCGAGGTGACGCTGCAACCGATACGACGATTCGGCTTCGACGGGGCGATCCTGTTTTCCGACATCCTGATGGTGCCCTGGGCAATGGGGCAGGACCTGACCTTCGGGCCGGGCGAGGGGCCGCGCCTGGCACCGCGGCTGGTGGACAGCGCGCTGGACTCGCTGACGGCGGTGCCCGAGCGGCTGGAGCCGGTGTATGCCACGGTGCGCAAGGTGGCGGCGGCGCTGCCCGCCGACACGACCTTCCTGGGCTTTGCAGGATCGCCGTGGACAGTCGCGACCTACATGGTGGCGGGGCAGGGATCGAAGGACCAGGCCGAGACGCGCGGGCTCGCCTATCGTGACCCGGCGGCGTTCGGCGCGATCATCGATGCGATCGTGGCGCTGACGATCGACTATCTGTCAGGGCAGATCGACGCCGGTGTCGAGGCGGTGCAATTGTTCGACAGCTGGGCAGGCACGCTCTCGCCGGCGCACTTCGAAGAATGGGTGATCGCGCCCAATGCGGCGATCGTCGCGGGGCTGAAGGCGCGGCATCCGCACGTGCCCGTGATCGGCTTCCCGAAGGGCGCGGGCGGCAAGCTGCCTGCCTATGCGCGTGCGACCGGCGTCGATGCGGTGGGGCTGGACGAGACGGTCGATCCGGTCTGGGCCGATGCAATGCTGCCGAAGGGCATGCCGGTGCAGGGCAATCTCGATCCGCTGGCGCTGATCGCGGGCGGTGCGGCGCTGGACGGCGCGATCGACCGCATCCTGGCGGCGTTCCCCGAGCGGCCGCATGTCTTCAACCTCGGCCACGGGATCGACCAGCATACGCCGATCGCGCATGTCGAGCGTGTTATTGCAAAGGTAAGGGGCTGATGGGTGCGGGGTTTCTGGGGGCGGCCTACCTCTGGGTAAAGGCCGCGCACATCATCTTCGTGATCTTCTGGATGGCGGGGATGTTCATCCTGCCCCGCTATCTGGTCCATCATCAGGAAGGGCTGGGCGATCCGGCCGAGGAAGCGCGCTGGATCACGCGCGAACGCAAGCTCCGGCACATCATCCTGACGCCGGCGATGATCGCAGTGTGGGGAATCGGGCTGGCGCTGGCGGTGAATATCGGCTTGCTCGCGGGAATCCAGGGGCTGGCATGGCTACATGCCAAGCTGTTCGTGGTGTTCCTGCTGTCGGGCTACCACGGCTGGGCAGTGGGCTATTCGAAGCGGCTGGCGAAGGGGCGGGCCGGGCTGAGCAACCGGCGGCTGCGGATGATGAACGAGGTGCCCGCGCTGGCGGTGACGGTGATCGTGATCCTGGCGGTGGTGAAGCCTTTCTGAGCTAGGCGTCGCCCTCACCCTTCCACCCGGCTGCGCCGGGCGGGCCCCTTCCCTCTCCCGGCGGGAGAGGGAGGGAGGCGCGCAGCGCCGGAAGGGTGAGGGCGACATGCCTCATCACTGCTTGACTAACCCCCACCCCGCACCTACGTCGCGCACACGGTATGGCCTCTCCGGCCTGCTGCCTCCTCACAGTCTCGTTGCCGCGCGAACACCTTCCGCCGACCGGGCTTTCTCCCCCCACCGATTTCAATCGGACCAAAACACCATGCATCTCAAAGACCTGAAGAAGAAAGCCCCGGCCGAGCTGGTCCAGCTGGCCGAGGAGCTAGGCGTCGAAGGCGCCTCCACGCTGCGCAAGCAGGACCTCATGTTCGCGATCCTCAAGGTTCAGGCCGAGGAAGGCGAGCAGATCATGGGCGAAGGCACGATCGAAGTGCTGCCCGACGGCTTCGGCTTCCTGCGTTCTCCGCAGGCGAACTATCTCGCCGGCCCCGATGACATCTATGTCTCGCCCAACCAGGTCCGCAAGCACGGCCTGAGGACCGGCGACACAGTGGAAGGCGAGATCCGCGGGCCCAAGGACGGCGAGCGCTATTTCGCGCTGACCAAGCTCATCTCGGTAAACTTCGACGATCCCGATGCGGTGCGCCACCGCGTCAACTTCGACAACCTGACCCCGCTCTATCCCGACGAGCGGCTAAAGATGGAGATCGAGGATCCGACGCTGAAGGACAAGACGGGCCGCGTGCTCGATCTCGTCTCGCCCATCGGCAAGGGCCAGCGCTGCCTGATCGTCGCGCCGCCGCGCGTCGGCAAGACGGTGATGATGCAGAATATCGCGCGCGCGATCTCGGCGAACCACCCCGAGGTGTTCCTTCTCGTGCTGCTGATCGACGAGCGGCCCGAGGAAGTCACCGACATGCAGCGCACGGTGAACGGCGAGGTGGTCTCCTCGACCTTCGACGAGCCGGCGACGCGCCACGTCGCGGTGGCCGAAATGGTGATCGAAAAGGCCAAGCGCCTCGTCGAGCACAAGAAGGACGTGGTGATCCTGCTCGACAACATCACCCGTCTGGGCCGCGCCTACAACACGGTGGTGCCGTCGTCGGGCAAGGTGCTGACCGGCGGTGTCGACGCCAACGCGCTGCAGCGGCCCAAGCGCTTCTTCGGCGCGGCGCGCAACATCGAGGAAGGCGGATCGCTGACGATCATCTCGACCTCGCTGATCGATACCGGCAGCCGCATGGACGAAGTGATCTTCGAGGAGTTCAAGGGCACCGGCAACGCCGAAATCGTGCTCGACCGCAAGGTTTCGGACAAGCGCATCTTCCCGGCGATCGACGTGTCGAAGAGCGGCACCCGCAAGGAAGAGCTGCTGGTCGAGAAGGACAAGCTGTCCAAGATGTGGGTGCTGCGCCGCATCCTGATGCAGATGGGCACCGTTGACGCGATGGAGTTCCTGCTCGGCAAGATGAAGGATTCCAAGACCAACGAGGATTTCTTCGCCAGCATGAATCAATAATCCAGTGCGGCCTGCCGCGTGTCGCGGCGGATTACGCACCGGTTCGGCCGACGGGTGCGCCAGCAATCCGTTCGACGGCGTGGCCCTGCCACGCCGTTTGCCTTTGTGGCGGGCCTCACAGGGGGAGCTAGCCGGGCCTGTCGCTCTTTTGTAACAGCGCGGGGAAACCGGGGCGGCGCATGACCGTTCCCCTGTCACCTGTGCCGGAGCCACGACGTTGATTCTGACCCTTCTTGCCCAAGCCGCCGCCGCTGTTCAGGGGCCCGGCTCGCTCGGCGAAATCTGGCACCATATCGTGGCGGACTTTTCGAACCTGTCCGATCCGGCGGCGTTGGCCGCATTCGGCCAGGTGCTGATGATCGATCTCGTGCTGGCCGGCGACAATGCGGTGGTGGTCGGGGCGCTCGCGGCCGGGCTGCCGGCCGAACAGCGCAAGAAGGTGATCCTGATCGGCATCGTCGCCGCGCTGGTGCTGCGCATCGCGTTCGCGCTGGTGGTGACGTGGCTGATGGGGATCGTCGGGCTGATCTTCGCCGGCGGGCTGCTGCTGCTGTGGGTCAGCTGGAAGTTCTGGCGCGAATTGCGCGCGGGCAGCCACGCCAATACGGGATCGGCGGAGATCGAGGGTGACGAACGGTCAGGGTTGAAGCCGGCACGCTCGTTCGCCAGCGCGGCCTGGGCCGTGGCGGTGGCCGATGTGTCGATGAGCCTCGACAACGTCCTCGCGGTCGCCGGGGCGGCGCGCGAGCATCCGGGCATCCTGGTGGTCGGCCTGATCCTGTCGGTGGCGCTGATGGGGCTTGCCGCAAACCTGATCGCGCGCGTGATCGAGCGGTACCGCTGGATCGCCTATATCGGCCTCGCCGTGATCGTCTTCGTCGCGTTCAAGATGGTCTATGAAGGCTGGGTCGGCACCGGCGAGACGATCGGCCTGACGACTTTGTTCTGACCGAGCGGGGGTTCACCACGCGTTCAAGCCGCTGCTGCAATAGCCGCGGCCTTGCTCATCGGGAGAGCCATGTTGAAGTCTTTCGTGCCTCTGGCCGCGGCGATGGTGATCGCGGCACCGGCCGCCGCGCAATCGGGCGAGCTTGCCCAGGTGCAGAGCCACCTGCGCGCCGTGAACACGATGACCGCGGATTTCACCCAGACCGACCGCGCGGGCAAGACGCTCAGCGGCACGTTGTCGCTCAAGAAGCCGGGCAAGATCCGGTTCCAGTATGAGAAGGGCGTGCCGATCCTGGTGGTGGGCGACGGCAAGGCGCTGACCTTCATCGATTATTCGGTGCGTCAGGTGCAGCGCTGGCCGATCACCAACTCGCCGCTGGGCGTTCTGGTCAACCCGGACCGGGACATCGCGCGGTACGCCAAGGTAGTGCCGTCGGGCGACTCGCGCGTGCTGTCGGTGGAGGGTTATGATCCCAAGCACCCCGAATATGGCCGCATCACCATGGTGTTCGCCCGCGATGCGGCGGCGCCGGGCGGGCTGATGCTGCAGGGCTGGGTGATGCTGGACAGCCAGGGCAACCGGACCACCGTGCGGCTGGACAACCAGCGCTTTAACGTGCCCGTCAGCGACGGAACGTTCCGCTGGAACGATCCGCGACGTGGGGGCCGGCAAGGCTGAATGCTTTCTGTCGCCGCCGTTCATGTAGGGGACAGGAAGGCGGGCCTAAAGCATTTTCGCGGATGTGGGGCGGTTCGGGATTTTCCCCCTGTTGCTCGGACCAATGCCCCGCTTCCCCCTGCGTGACGAACGCCAGGTCGGCCCTCGCTCCATGCCCCCGGAGCGGGGGCCTTTCTGCGCCAGCGTGGTAGCGGGCAGCGCCGGATGACTCACGCAAGCACGGCCGGCGGGTCGGCAACGCCGAACCCGTCCGACGACGCGCCTTTGCCGCGGCGTGCTGGGGATAGCTCGCTCTAAGCAACGCATGTCCGGTGCGCGGCCCGGTGGATGCCGGCACGGGGCTGGCATGACGGGTGTGGGTAGGTTTCCGCTCTTCCCCAAGCCTCAGCGCTCGCGGCTCGTTGGATCCCGGCTCAAGGCCGGGATGACGACGTATGGGTGGCGGTGTTGTCGCACACCTCAGCCGCGGCTAAGCCCCGGCGCGTGAAGATCGTCAGCTGGAACATAAACTCGGTCCGTTTTCGCATCGATATCGTCGAACGGTTCCTGCGCGAGGCGGAGCCCGATGTGCTGTGCCTGCAGGAAACCAAGGTGGTGGATGCGGACTTTCCGTTCGAGACCTTTCGTGCGCTCGGGTACGAGCACATCCTGATCCACGGCCAGCGCATGCATCATGGTGTGGCGATCGTCAGCCGCGTGCCGGTGACCGAGGACGACCGGCTCGACTGGCAGGCCAATCGCGAGGCGCGGCACATCGGCGTGCGGCTGGCCAACGGCGTGCGGATCGAGAATGTCTATGTCCCGGCGGGCGGCGACGTGCCCGATCGCGAGGTGAACGCGAAGTTCGGGCAGAAGCTCGATTTCGTTCAGCGCATGACCGAATGGTCGGCGTCGCTCGATTGCCCGACGATCCTGACCGGCGACTTCAACATCGCGCCGCTGCCCGAGGACGTATGGAGCCACAAGGCGCTCCTGAAGGTGGTGAGCCATACGCCGATCGAGGTCGACGCGCTCGATCGGCTGAAGGCGTCGAACGACTGGGTCGATCTGGGGCGCCATTTCTTCCCGGCGCCGGCGCGGCTGCATACCTGGTGGAGCTATCGCTCGCCCGACTGGACCAAGAACGATCGCGGCCGGCGGCTCGATCATATGTGGGCGACCGTGGATGTGGCGAAGGCGGCGACGTCACACCATGTGTTCGAGGCGTGCCGCAGCTGGCTCAAGCCGTCTGATCACGTGCCGATCATGACGGAGTTCGACTTTTGACCGACACGCGCCAGCCGGACGCCAAAGCTGCTGCTCGAGCGATCGATGCGCTGCGGCGCGGCTGGCCGGTGCGGATCGGCGCGCTGGCGCTGTTGCCGATCGAGACGGCTGATCCGGAGCGGCTGGCGGCGTTCGATCCCGAGGCGCATGCCCCGGTGCTGCTGTCGGCAGGGCGGGCCGAAACGCTGAAGCTCGCCAACCAGCTGGAGGCGGCGGTGCCCGACGCGCCGGTGCTGGTGGACCGGGCGCCGTGGATCGATTTCGCCACCGCGACCGCGCTGGCCGATCCGCAGCTTGATCTCGCGACTCCGCTCAAGGGGCCGTTCCGCGCGATCGCGGTGGTGGCGCCCGAGGATGCCGCGGCCGCGCTCCGGCTGGCGCGGATCGCGGGCACGCTGCCGGCCTTCTTTGTTCGCGAAGGCGGCCCAGGCGAAGTGGTTCTGACTGCGGCGGACGTGGACGCGCATGAGGATGCGATCCGGCTGACGATCGCGGCGCGCGCGCGGCTGCCGGTGGCGCATGCCGAGGATGCCGAGATCGTCGCCTTCCGCACGCCCGAGGGACCGGGCGAGCATGTCGCGCTGCTGATCGGATCACCAAACGGCCAGCCGCCGCTGGTGCGGCTGCACAGCGAATGCCTGACGGGGGATGCGCTCGGCAGCCTCAAGTGCGATTGCGGGCCGCAGCTCGACGCGGCGCTCAAGGCGATCGCGGCGTCCGGCTGGGGCATACTGCTGTACCTGCGGCAGGAGGGACGCGGGATCGGCCTCGTCAACAAGCTGCGCGCCTATGCGCTGCAGGATCAGGGGTTCGACACGGTCGACGCCAATACGCGGCTGGGCTTCGCGATCGATGCGCGCGACTTCGGGGTGGCGGCGCGGATGCTCCACCTGCTCGGGCAGCGCTCGGTGCGGTTGCTGACCAACAATCCGGGCAAGGTGCAGAGCCTGGAAGCCCATGGCGTGCGCGTGGTGGAACGGGTGCCGCACTTCCTGCCGACCAATCCGCACAACGAGCAGTATCTCGCCACCAAGCGGGACCGGACCGGGCACCAGCTTTAGTTTAGCGATGCTCGTTCGGCTCGCAGCCGTGGTCCGTCACCAGCATGCCTGGGTCGTGAGTGTGACGGAGAACGGCGGGCGGTTCGGATCCCACGCCATCAACAAGAACAAGAGCTTCGTTCAGCTTTATAGCAAGATCGAAAAGCTCGTTGCTATCGGCCAAATGCAGAGCACTCGTGATCTGCTTTTCAAGCAAGCGAGCCAGTTCGAGATTCATCCATTTTCCATCTAATTACTGAACTGTTACGGACCTAAAAAATTAGGTTAATAACAGCCTGGGGTTATGGGGGACCGATTCGTATGTGGGGCAACTATAGTCAGTCCACGCACGATGATAAACTGACATCCGAGCCAGCGCATGAATCACAACGAATTGCAGCGGTACGCGCAAGAGAGATTTACGAGTTTCGACGCAAGCGAAACCTGAAATTCGATGGCGTGGCGCTGTTCGAGGATCCCGCGTGGGATATACTTCTCGCGATATACATTGACGAAGTCGCCAGGCGTCCAGTCTCGATCACATCCGCTTGCCTTGCTTCGCATGTGGCGCCGACAACCGCACTTCGATGGATCGCCCGGCTGGAACAGACAGGAGCCCTGGTGCGGCAGGACGATCCGTTCGACAGGCGACGAGCGCATCTACGCCTGACGCCTGCTGTACGCGAGCGCATGACGGAGCTGCTCGCCGCCTGAAAGGGTCGCCCGCGCCTTCGACAGTTGCTACCGCCCCGGACTGTGCTGCCGTCGCTTACGGCTTTAAAGCGTTGCATCAGCAGACTCATAAAGGGGCTGTTCGAAGGCACTGTCCGCCATGGGCCCTCCCTCGACCCCTCCCGCGAGCGGAAGGAGAGAGGCGCGCCTACATCCCAAGCTCCCGGCGGACGTCGTCGAAATCGTGGGCGATGGCCTGGACGCCGATGTCGCGCAGGCGGGTGTCGTGGCCGATCGAGCAATGCCGGCCGGCGCACAGGCCGATGACGTGCCCGCCGCTCGCCACCGCGCCGGTCGCGCCGACGGGGGAGTCCTCGAGGATCGAGCAGCGCTCGATCGCGACGCCGAGCTGGCGGGCGCCGTAGAGGTAGAGATCGGGCGCGGGCTTGCCGCGGGTGACATGCTCGGCGCCCGAATAGAGGTGATCGCCGAACACGTTCTCAAGGCCGAGATGCTGGAGATGCGTGCGGATCCAGCGGGTCGAACTGGACGACACCACCGCTTTGGGCAGGTCGGCGGGGAGCGAGCGGACGAAGGCGACGGCACCGGCCACTTCCTCGATACCTTCGGCCAGGACGCGTTCGTTCTCGATCCGGCGCTGTTCCTGCCAGTCAGCCGGTAGTGGGCCGCCGATGAACGCTTCGACGCGGGCGATGAAGTCGTGCCCGGCATGGCCCATGAAGCGGGCCATGGACTCCTCGGGGGTGATCGGATGGCCGCTGGCGGTGAGGAAATCGGCGATATGCTTGTTGCCGAGATACTCGCTTTCGATGAGGACGCCGTCGAAATCGAACAGCAGCGCGTCGAACCTCATGCGCGCTTCCTGAAGCCGGTCGGCGTCGGCTTGGGGGTGTGTCGATCGCCGAACAGCGCGGAGCCGATGCGCACATGGGTGGCGCCGATCATCACTGCGGTTTCGAAATCGTCGGACATGCCCATGCTGAGGCCCGTGAGGCCGTTGTCGCGGGCGAGCTTGGCGAGGAGCGCGAAATAGGGCGCCGCCTCGGTGTCGGCGGGGGGCAGGCACATCAGGCCGGCAACGGGCAGGTCTGCGGTGCGCGCCTCGGCGAGCAGCGCCGGCAGGTCGGCGATCGCGCAGCCCCCCTTTTGCGGCTCCTCGCCGATATTGACCTGGACGAAGCAGGCGGGGCGGCGGCCGCTTGCGTCCATGGCCCTGGCGAGCGCGCCGATCAGCGACGGACGATCGACGGCGTGGATCGCGTCGGCCATGGCGACCGCGTCGGCGGCCTTGTTCGACTGGAGCTGCCCGATCAGGTGCAGGCGCGCGTCGGGGTAACGCTGGCGCAGCGCGGGCCATTTCTCGGCTGCTTCCTGCACGCGGTTCTCGCCGAAATCGCGGTGGCCGGCGGCGAGCAGCGGCTCGATCGCCTCGGCCGGGTGGGTCTTGGACACGGCGATGAGCGTCGTGTCGGCGGCATCGCGGCGGGCGCGCTTGGCGGCATGCGCGATGCGCACGCGGATCGCGTCGAGACGGTCGTCGGCTTGCATCGCGCGCGCTATACGGATGGCGATGCGCCGCCGCCACCCCGCCCCGCGATCTTCGGCCCCGCGACCGTCAGTAGCGCAATCATCGGTGCCGACGCTGTGGCTGATGACCGACGAGCGGATGGGGCAGGGACTGTGGCGGGCGATCCGGCGGCTGCCGCGCGGCGCGGGCGTGGTGTTTCGGCATCATGCGACACCGATGGCAGAGCGGCGGCGGCTGTTCGCGCGGCTGCGGCGCGTGGCGCGGGGGCGCGGGCTGGTGCTGGTGCGCGCCGGCGGCGTGGCGCTGCGCGGCGAGATGGGCGTGCATGGACGAGGCAGCACGGGGCCGGGCGGGGGTGGACTGGTGACCTGGCCGGTGCATGACCGGCACGAGGCGCGGGCGGCGCGGCGCGCGCGGGCCGATGTCGCGTTCGTGTCGCCGGTGTTCGTCACCCGATCGCATCTAGGGGCACCGGCGCTGGGCGTGCGCCGCGCGGCGGCGCTGGCGCGCGGCTTGCCGATGGTGCGGATCGCATTGGGCGGGATGGATGCGCGGCGGTTTCGCCGCATGCACGGGTTCGATGGCTGGGCAGCGATCGACGCGTGGTTGTGACGGCGCGCCGACCGTTCTGACGCGGCGGCGCCGTCGGCGTCAGAAGCGGAAGGCGGTGCCGACGTAGACCGCCTGGCTGTCGCGGCGATCGTCGTTGAAGCGGGTCAGTCGCTCACGTTCCGACTTGTAGCGCAGCCCGGCGGTGAGATCGATGTTGCGCGTCAGCGAATAGGAGCCGCCCACGTCGACCGAATAGCTTGGCGCATCTTCGACCAGCTGCGGCGCGCCCGGCAGCGCACGATCGGCGCCCGCCTTTACCCGGCCGGTGAAGCGCGGCAGCGAATAGCTGACCGACACGTCAGCGGCCTCGCGGCTGCCCGGCTGGCCGGCCAGATCGACCTTGGCGACATCGCCCGTGACGGCAAAGCGCTTCCACCCGACCGACACGCCCAGGTTATAGGCCACCGGCACCAGCCCGACGGTCGGCGCGGCGGTGGCGATGCGGCCCGCATCGGCGGCGATCTGAGTCGAGCGGGCGCGGACCGCGACGGTCACGGGGCGATTGCCCTGGCGATTCTCGGACGGGGTGAAGCGGAAATCGCTGCCCGCCATCCCGCTGCGCGCAAAGGCGGCGGCGAGCCGCGGATCGGCGGAGGCAGGCGTGAAGGCGCCCAGCGCGCGTGCCGGCGCGCGGCTCTTCACCGCGGCGCGATCGACCTCGGCAGCGCCGAATGCCGGCGCCACGGCAATCGCCATCGCGGCAACAGCCACGACCGATCCTCCGAAAAGCGCACGAGCAACGATCACGAATCCCTCCGACCCTTGGAACGCGCCTAACACGATTCGTTCGCACATCGCCATGCTCCAGCGTTGCTTTTGGCCGAAGTGTTGCATGCTTTCCACAGCATGGGTTGGGGTAACAGCCGCGGGGGGCCAAGGCGGCGGTGTACGGGGCGGCTGCCCGAACTTGCGGGCACCCGGTGGGCTCTGTAGAGATCGGCTGACGAGTTTCCCCATCAGGACGATGCCCATGTTCCGCCCGTTGCGTTCCGCGCTGGTCGTCAGCGCTGCCCTTATCATCGCGGGCTGCGGCGGTGGCCAGAAACGGCCGGAGGCCGATCTCGCCGCCAGCCGCATCACCACCATCGGGGTGAACAGCTATCTATGGCGCGCCTCGCTCGACACGCTGAGCTTCATGCCGCTGCTGCAGACCGACTCCAACGGCGGCGTCATCGTCACCGACTGGTACGTCAACCCTCAGACGCCGACCGAGCGGATGAAGGTGACGGTGACGATCCTCGACCAGGATCTGCGCGCCGATGCGGTGCGGGTCGCCGCGCTGCGCGAAGTGAATCGCGGCGGCCAATGGGTCAGCGCGCCGGTTGCCGCCGCGACGACGCAGAAGATGGAAGACATCATCCTGACGCGCGCGCGTGACCTGCGCCGCGCCTCCTCGGTGAACTGATCCGCAGACCATGAGCCAGCGCTTCAACGCGCTTTCCGCCGATGCCCGCTGGCAGCGGGTGTGGGAGGAACGCGCGACCTTTGCCGCGAATGACGCCTCGAACAAGCCCAAGAGCTATGTTCTTGAAATGTTCCCCTACCCGTCGGGGCGCATCCACATGGGGCATGTGCGCAATTATACGATGGGCGACGTGCTGGCGCGCTTCCGCCGGATGAACGGCATGGAAGTGCTCCATCCGATGGGGTGGGACGCATTCGGTATGCCGGCCGAGAATGCCGCGATGGAGAAAGGTGTCCACCCGGGCGGCTGGACGCGCGACAATATCGCCACGATGAAGGCGCAGCTGAAGCGGCTCGGCTTCGCGCTCGACTGGACGCGCGAGTTCGCCACCTGCGACCCGGAATATTACGGCCACGAGCAGGCGCTGTTCCTGAAGTTCCTCGAGGCCGGCCTCGTTTATCGCCGCGAGAGCGCGGTGAACTGGGATCCGGTCGATATGACCGTGCTGGCAAACGAGCAGGTGATCGACGGGCGCGGCTGGCGCTCGGGCGCGCTGGTCGAGAAGCGCAAGCTGAACCAGTGGTTCCTCAAGATCACCGACTTCGCCGACGATCTGCTGCAGGGTCTGGGCGACCTCAAAGACTGGCCCGACAAGGTCCGGCTGATGCAGGAGAACTGGATCGGCAAGAGCCAGGGGCTGACGTTCCGTTTCGCGCTGACCGATGGCGCGGGGACGGGCGAGGGCGTGGTCGAGGTCTATACCACGCGGCCCGACACGATCTTCGGCGCGAGCTTCGTCGCGGTGGCGGCGGATCACCCGCTGGCGCAGTCGGTGGCGGCGGGCGATCCGGCGGCGCAGGCGTTCATCGAGGAATGCCGACGTGGTGGGACCACCGCGGCCGAGCTGGAGACGCAGGAGAAGCAGGGCTTCGACACCGGCTACAAGGCGGCGCATCCGTTCGATCCGTCGATCCAGCTGCCGGTGTATATCGCGAACTTCGTGCTGATGGATTACGGCGTCGGCGCGGTGTTCGGCGTACCCGCGCACGACCAGCGCGATTTCGAGTTCGCCACCAAATACCAGCTGCCGATCCGGCGCGTCGTTTCCGACGGGACGAAGGATGAGCCCGCGTTCCACGAGAGCGAGGCCTATACCGGGCCGGGCACGCTGGTGAATTCGCACTTCCTCGATGGCATGGACATCGAGGAAGCCAAGCGCGAGGTCATCACCCGTGCCGAGGCGGGCGGCTGGGGCGAGGGCACCACGGTGTTTCGCCTGCGCGATTGGGGGATCAGCCGCCAGCGTTATTGGGGCACGCCGATCCCGATCATCCACTGCGCCGAGTGCGGCGCGGTGCCGGTGCCGGCGGACCAGCTGCCGGTGAAGCTGCCCGAGGACGTCAGCTTCGCGGTGCCGGGCAACCCGCTCGATCGCCATCCGACGTGGAAGCATGTCGCGTGTCCCTCGTGCGGCGGCGAGGCGGTGCGCGAGACCGACACGCTCGATACCTTTGCTGATTCTTCCTGGTATTTCATCCGCTTCGCCAGCCAGCCCGACGACAAGCCGTTCGATCGCGCGGTGGCCGAGCAGTGGATGCCGGTGGGGCAATATATCGGCGGGGTGGAGCATGCGATCCTCCACCTGCTCTACGCGCGCTTCTGGACGCGGGCGCTGCGCCATGTCGGGATGATCGACGTGGCCGAGCCGTTCGCCGGGCTGTTCACCCAGGGCATGGTGACGCACGAGACGTACAAGTCGTCGGACGGACGCTGGCTGTCGCCGGCGGACATCGAGGGCGGGGTGGAGATCGCGAGCGGTCAGCCGGTGACGGTCGGCCGCGTCGAGAAGATGTCCAAGTCCAAGAAGAACACCGTCGATCCCGAGCCGATCGTCGATCAGTACGGTGCGGACGCGGTGCGCTGGTTCATGCTGTCCGACTCGCCGCCCGAGCGCGACCTGGAGTGGAGCGAGAACGGCATCGAGGGCGCGTGGCGCTTCATTCAGCGGCTGTGGCGCCTGCTGTCCGACGACGGTGCAGGCGAGGGTGAGGACATCGCGCTGCGCAAGGCGGCGCATCGCACCACCAAGGGCGTCGCCGAGGCGATCGAGGGGCTGCAGTTCAACAAGGCCGTCGCGCTGATCTACACGCTTGCCAATGCGATCGAGAAGGCCGCCCCGTCGCAGGATCGCACCGCCGCGCTCGGCACCTTGCTGCGCATCACCGCACCGATGGTGCCGCATCTGGCCGAGGAGGTGTGGGCCGCACAGGGGAACGAGGGCCTGATCGCCGACGTTGCGTGGCCCGCCGTCGATCCGGCATTGCTGGTCGACGATGAGGTGACGGTGGCGCTGCAGGTCAACGGCAAGCTGCGCGACACGATCGTCCTGCCCAAGGGTCTGGCGCGCGAGGAAGCCGAGGCGCGGGCGCTGGCATCGGAGAAGATCATGCGCGCGATGGAGGGCAAGCCGCCCCGCAAGGTGATCGTTGTGCCCGATCGTCTGGTGAATATCGTCGCATGAACCGGCTGCTCGCCCTCATCGCGCCGAGCGCCCTCATGGTGACGCTCGGCGGCTGTGGGCTGAAGCCGCTTTATGCCGGCGGCGGATCGGGCTCGGTCGCCGCGACTCTGGGGCAGGTCGAGGTTGCGCCGATCCCGGGCAAGGCTGGCTGGCTGGTCGCGAACGCGCTGCGCGACCGGCTGGGTGCCGTGCCTGCCGGCGCCACGCCGCGATACCGGCTGGAAATCAAGCTGGACGATCAGATCACCGGCCTCGCGATCCGCCGCGACGATTCGGTCGCGCGTGAACGCCGCATCCTGCGCGCGCGATACCAGCTGGTGGAGCAGAGGCAGGGCGGGGTGATCCTCGACGCCACCGCGGGATCGGATGCCGGCATCGACGTGGTCGGTTCCGACTATGCGACGATCGCCGCCGAGAGCACTGCGCTGGAGCGCCTTTCCGAGACGATCGCCGATCAGATCGTGATGCGGATCGCCACATCGGTGGGGCGCACGCCGGACGCGCCATGAAGGCGACCGAGGCGCGGCTGAAGGCGGCGCTGGACCGGCCCCCGGCCGATATCCGACTGTACCTGTTGTTCGGCCCGGACGAGGCCGGCGCGACCGCGCTGGCCGATCGCCTGCCGCGCGCACTGGGCCCTGATGCCGAGCGGATTGATCTCGACGGCGCGACGCTGCGCAGCGACCCGGCCCGGCTGGCCGACGAGGCAGCGTCGCTGTCGCTGTTCGGCACCGCGCGGCACGTGCGCGTGACAGGGGCGGGGGACGAATGCCTGGCGGCCGCCACCGGGCTGCTCGAGGCCGAGCGTGCCGGTAACCCTGTCGTGATGATCGCCCCCACGCTGAAGGCGACGGCGAAGCTGGCCAAGCTGGCGCTCGATTCACCCGTCGCGATGGCGCTGGCCTGCTATGTGCCGGGGCCCGACCAGCTGGAGGGGATCGCCGCTGATATTGCCCGAAGCCATGGGCTGCGGCTCGGGCCCGGCGTCGCCGGCCGGCTCGCGCAGGCGGGCGGCGGCGACCGCGCGGTGATGACGCGCGAGATCGAGAAGCTGGCGCTATACCTGGACGCTGCCGTGGAGCGGCCCGCCGCGTGCGAGATGGATGCGCTGGACGCCGTCGGTGCCGATCTGGGCGATGCGGAGACCGGCGACGTGATCGAGGCGCTGATCGCCGCTCAGCCCGGCGCGCTGGGCGATGCTCTCCGGCGGCTCGACGAGGCGGGGGTGTCACCGATCCCGTGGCTGCGCGCGCTGGCGCGCCGGCTCGCATCGCTCGCCGAGATGAAGGGCGAGATCGTCAACGGCGGTGATGTCGCTGGGGTGATGAAACGGCATCGCGTGTTCTTCAAGGAAGAGGCGGCGACGGCGGCGGCGCTGCGGCGCTGGTCGCCCCCGGCGCTGGCCCGGGCGCTCGATCTGGTGCGCGGGGCGGAGCGCGACGTGATGGCGGGCGGGGGCAGCGCGGGGGACGTGCTGCCGGCGCAGGCGATGCTGGACCTGGCCGTGCGGGTGCGCGGGTAGAGTTTGATCCACTCATCTTGATGCAGAGCGGCCTCCCCGGTGGAGGCCGGAGCCCAGTTTGGGAAGGTCGCAGTAACGAAGCGCAACTTGCTCTTACTGACGTTCCCTAGCTGGACCCCGGCCTTCGCCGGGGAGGCGCTTCAACCGGTGTGGATCAAACTCCAGAGGCGCTCTTCCCCGTCTGGACGGGGAAGACCGGCTCGATCAGATCGGCTCGCCGCTCAGGCGCTGGCAGATCATGTCGAGCTGATCGAGCGTGGAATAATCGATCGTCACCGTGCCGCCCTGGCCGCCGTGGCTGATCCGCACGCGCACCCCCAGCAGGTCACCGAGCTGCCGTTCGAGCGCCGCGACATCGGCGTCGCCGTCGTGCGCGGCGGGTGAGGTGCCGGCGCGGGGCGCTCGCCGTGCCGCCGGCTTCGCGGTCTGCGCCAGCTTCTCGGTCTGGCGGACCGACAGCCCCTTGCTGACCACCTGTTCGGCAAGGGCGTCGGGATCAGGCGCGCCGATGATCGCGCGCGCATGGCCCATGCTGAGCGAGCCGTCGACGACGCGCCCCTGCACGCTCTTGGGCAGATCGAGCAATCGCAGCAGATTGGCGACATGGCTGCGCGACTTGTGGACCGTCTTCGCGAGCACTTCCTGCGTGTGGCCGAATTCCTCGAGCAGGCGGCTGTACGCCTCCGCCTCTTCGATGGCGTTCAGATCCTGCCGCTGGATATTCTCGACCAGGGCGATCTGCAGCGTCTCGGCATCGCTATAGTCGCGGACGACGACCGGCACCTCATGCAGGCGCGCGCGCTGTGCGGCGCGCCAGCGGCGCTCGCCCGCGACGATCTGATAGGTGTGGCCGTGCGGGCGCACGACGATCGGCTGGATGATCCCGCGCTCGGCGATCGAGGCGGCGAGCTCGTTCAGCGCATCCTCGTCGAAGTGGCGCCGCGGCTGTTCGGGATGGGGGGCGATGGCGCTGACCGCGATCATCCGTACGCCCGCGGGCGGCCCGCCAGCCGCGTCGACCGGCGCATCATCGCGGGCGATATCGCCGAGAAGGGCGCCGAGGCCCCGTCCTAGCCCGCTGCGGGGGCGCTTCCCATCTGTCATGCCGCCGCCTCATTGGCATGGGGCAGGCGGGCGATCAATTCGCGGGCCAGGCCGATATAGGCCTGCGATCCGCTGCAGCGGTGATCGTAGATCAGCGCCGGCAAGCCGTGGCTGGGCGCCTCCGACAGGCGGACATTGCGCGGGATGACGGTGTCGAACACCACCTTGCCGAGCACCGCGCGCACATCGGCGGAGACCTGTTCGGTCAGGCGGTTGCGGCGATCATACATGGTCAGCGCCACGCCGATGATCGACAATGCGGGATTGAAGCGGGCGCGGATCCGATCAACGGTGGTCAGCAGCTGGCTGAGCCCTTCCAGCGCGAAGAATTCGCACTGCAGCGGGACGAGCAGCGAATCCGCCGCGACCATGGCGTTGATGGTGAGCAGCCCCAGGGAGGGCGGGCAATCGATCAGGACGATATCCCAGCGCGGCGGCGCGGCGTCGAGCGCGCGGTGCAGCCGGTGGGTGCGCTGTTCCAGCTCGACGAGCTCGATCTCCGCCCCCGAAAGGTCAACGGTGGCGGGGAGGACGTCGAGCCGCGGTACGCCGGTTGCGACCACGCCATCCTCGACCGGGCTCTGATCGACGAGAACATGATAGCTGGAGGTCGATCGCTGCGACTGGGCGATGCCCAGGCCCGTCGATGCATTCCCCTGCGGATCGAGGTCGATCAGCAGCACGCGCTTGCCGGTGGCGGCCAAAGCAGTGCCGAGATTGATCGCGGACGTCGTCTTGCCGACCCCGCCTTTCTGATTGGCGATGGCGATGCGGATCATCGGCGGGGCCGCACCTTGCGTGCGGTGACGATGCCGGATGCTGGATCGGTGATGCTTTGTTCCACGTGGAACAATCCCTCAAAGCGGCGTTGCGCCTCGTTCCCTTCCGTGGTGGCGGATTGTCCCTTGGGGAGCAAGTAGAGCGTGTTCATATCCGCGATATGGGCGGTCGATTGCAATAATTCCGCTAACGCCGCGACGGCTCGCGCCGAAATGACAGCCGCAGGGGGGCAGTCCAGCCGCTCGACCTTCACCTGATCGACCACGACGCGCGACTCGATTCCTTCCTCGATCGTCACCTGGCGAAGCAGATCCGCGCGCATGCGGCGGGGTTCCACCAGGCGAACCGGGCGCTGTGTGGCGAGCGCCACTACCATGCCCGGAAATCCGGCGCCGGTGCCGACGTCGATCCAGCTGCCGTCATGCTCAGCGGCATGGGGAAGGAGCTGCGCCGAATCGAGGAAGTGACGATGCCACAGCCGATCGAGCGTGGGACGGGCGACGAGGTTCTGCCGCATGCTCTCCTCGCGGATACGGTTGGCGAACCGGTCCAGCGCGGGCATTGCCGCCTCGCCCACGATCGCGCGAACCGCCGCGCGTGCATCGTCCTCGGTCATCGCCGACCCTTCGCATCGAGCCATAGTGCGGTGAGCGCCGCAGGCGTCACGCCGCGCACGCGCGATGCCTCCCCCAAGGTCCGGGGCCGTGCGACCCGCAGCCGTTCGCGCATTTCGTTCGACAGCCCGGCGATGCGATCGAGACCGTCGTCGGTGGCGATCGAGACGCGATCGTCATGCTTCATGCGGGCGATCTCCGCCGCTTGCCGCGCCAGATAGGGGGCATAACGGGCATCTTCCTCATGCTCGCGGATCAGATCGGCGTCGACATCCGCGGGGTGCTGACCGGCGCGCAGCGCGGCGCGCTGCTCCATCCGCCGCGCGACATGGGCGCGCCGCTCGGGCGAGAGCAGCCCCAGCGTCTCAGCCGGCGCGGACAGCCGCGTCTCGGCATTGTCCGCACGCAGGGCGAGGCGATATTCGGCGCGCGCGGTAAGCATGCGATAGGGCTCGCTGATGCCCTGCAGGACAAGGTCGTCGATCATCACGCCGATGTAGCTGGCGCTGCGGTCTGGCAGGAGCGGATCGAGGCCGAGGACGAATGCGGCGGCATTGGCGCCCGCCACCAGCCCTTGCGCGGCGGCTTCTTCATAACCGGTCGTGCCGTTGATCTGCCCGGCAAGGTAGAGGCCGGGGATCACCGGCAGCGCCAAGGTGGCGTCGAGCGCGCGGGGATCGATGTGATCATATTCGACCGCATAGCCGTGCATCGTGACGCGGACCTGCTCCAGCCCCTCGACGGTGCGCAGGAACGCTTCCTGGACGTCCGCCGGCAGCGAGGTGGAGATGCCGTTCGGATAGACGATCGGATCGGCCAGCCCCTCCGGCTCCAGAAAGATCTGATGCCCGTCGCGATCACCGAAGCGGCGAATCTTGTCTTCGATCGATGGGCAATAGCGCGGGCCTTGGCCCTCGATCGCACCCGTATGCAGCGGCGAGCGATGCATGTTGGCGGCAATGATCGCATGCGCTGCGGGAGTCGTGCGGGTGATCGCGCAAGCAAGCTGGGGAAGGGCGCGCACCCGTGTCATCGGCGACATGGTCCAGGGATCCACGTCCGAGGGCTGGGGCGCCAGCCGTGCCCAGTCGATCGTCCGCCCGTCGAGCCGCGGGGGCGTGCCGGTCTTCAGCCGACCCATCGGGAGATCGAGGTCACGCAATTGGCGGGCGAGGGGCAGCGCCGCCGCCTCATCCACCCGTCCGCCGACATGCTGCTCCTCACCGCGAAACAGCCGCCCGCCGAGGAACGTACCGGTCGCCAGCACCACCGCACGCCCGGTGAGCTCTCGGCCGTCGGCTAGGGTCACACCGCTCAGGCGATCACCGGCGAAGGTGAGGGCGGTTGCCTCCCCGGCAAGTACCGTCACCTTGTCCTCGCGCGCCAGCATCTGCTGGATGGCCGCGGCGTAGAGCCGGCGGTCCGCCTGGATGCGCGGGCCCTGTACCGCCAATCCCTTGCTGCGGTTGAGCATACGATGGTGGATGGCGGCCGCATCGGCGGCGCGCGCCATCAGCCCGTCATAGGCATCGACCTCCCGGACGAGATGCCCCTTGCCCAGCCCCCCGATCGACGGGTTGCACGACATCGCGCCGATCCGCCGGGGATCATGGCTGATCAGGGCGACCCGCGCACCGCGCCGCGCCGCCGCGGCGGCGGCTTCGGTGCCGGCGTGTCCGCCGCCGATCACGATAACGTCAAACGATTGTTCCACGTGAAACATCACTTTCCGAGGCAGAAGCGCCCGAACAGTGAATCGAGCATGGTTTCCGTCGCATCAATTCCGAGCAGCCCGGCCAGGGCGCGCGATGCCGTTCGTACCTCTTCCGCGCGTAACAGCAAGTCGTCACAGCCGATCGACCGCGCGATCGCCTCGCGCGCGGAGCCGATGGCGTGCCGCTGTGCCTCATGAAACGACGGCCCGTCGGCGGGCCCGAGCACGCGGTCACCACGCTTCTCGACGGCATCCCATAGCCGCTCGATGCTCGCCGCATCGGCGGTCGACGTCGGCTGCGCATCGTCCGCCGGCGGGGCGGGGCGGATGTCGGCCCGTGCATGGACGGCCAGGGTCCGCCGATCCGACCGTGCGTCATCCGACAGGTCGAGGACGATATCGGCGGCGGCCAGGGCGGTGCGCGCGCGCTCGATCCCGACGCGCTCGATCGGATCGACTGTGTCATCACGCAGCCCCGCGGTGTCGATCAACGTATAAAGGCGCCCGCGCCGCGAGACGCTCGCCTCGATCCGATCCCGCGTGGTGCCAGCAACCGGGGACACGATCGCCGCCTCGCGACCGATCATCGCATTCAGCAGCGACGATTTGCCCGCATTCGGCGGGCCGACCAGCACCACGCGGATGCCGTCGCGGTAGCGTTCGACGGCAGGACGCGCGAGTACCGCATCAAGCGCCTGCCGGACCACCATGCTTTCCCTGTCGAGAGCAGCCGGGTCGACGGGCGTCACGTCGTCCTCATCGTCAAAGTCGATCGCTGCCTCGATCAGCGCGCCGATCCGCGCGAGATCATCCATCCAGCCGACCACCAGCTGGCTGACCGCGCCTTCCGCACTGTCGAGCGCGAGCCGCCGCTGCTGATCGGTCTCCGCCTCTAGCAGGTCCGCCAGCCCTTGCGCCTGGATCAGGTCGATGCGGCCGTTCGCCAGTGCCCGCCGCGTGAACTCGCCCGGCAGGGCAGGGCGCAGCCCGGGCTGCGTCGAAAGGCTGGTCTCCACCGCCGCGACCACCGCCCGGCCGCCGTGCAGATGCAATTCGACCAGATCCTCGCCGGTAGCCGTCGTCGGGCCGGGAAACGTCAGCACCAGCGCCTGGTCGAGCGCGCTGCCCTCGGCATCGCGCAAGGTGCGCAGGCCAGCCCGGCGGGGTGCTGGCAGCGTCCCGGCCAGCGCGGCGGCGGCGGCCATCGCACTGGGTCCGCTGATCCGAAGCACGGCGATCGCCGCGGGCGGTCGGCCGCTGGAGACGGCGAAGATCGTGTCCATCAATTGCCCATCACATCAGCCGCCGGGCTTGGTGCCTGCCTCGAATATCCGGCGCCAGAATGCCGCGCCAGCCTCACCCATCGGGGTCCAGCTTTGCACCATCGTCTCGACGAGTTCGGGCCGCACTGCGCCTTGCTCCATCGCCTGCTGGAGCAGCGTTACGTAGCGATCGTGCAAGGGGGTGAGATCGGGCAGGCCGAGCATCCGCCGCGCCTCCTCGGGCGAACAATCCACCTCGATGGTGATCTTCATGGTTGCCTTCCCTTGAGCCGCCCGGTGCGCGACGATAGCGTCACGCCAACACCATCTATGCCTGCTATGCGGCCCCTACCGCAATCGCATCATAGTACCATCAACCGAGAGGAAATCTGACATGGGTGAGATGATCGACGTCGCCGCGCTGCAAGGCGAAGGCACCTTCAAGGCCTATCGCGCCGATCCGGCAGCAAAGCCCACCGCCGCGATCATCGTCATCCAGGAGGTATTCGGCGTGAACCCCGGCATCCGCCAGAAGTGCGACCGGCTGGCCGAACAGGGCTATCTGGCGATCGCGCCGGACCTGTTCTGGCGCATTGCGCCGGGCGTGGAACTGAACCCCGACGTGCCGGAGGAGTTGCAGAAGGGGCTCGATCTCTTCGGCCAGTTCGATCAGGACGCGGGCATCCGCGATATCGAAGCGACGATCCACAAGGCGCGCGACCTGCTCGGCGGAACGGGCAAGGTCGGCGCGGTCGGTTACTGCCTCGGCGGCCGGCTGGCGTTCATGACGGCATGCCGCACCGATATCGATGCGGCGGTCGGCTATTACGGCGTCGGGATCGACGGTCTGCTCGGCGAGAAGCACGCCATCGCCAATCCCGTCATGCTGCATATCGCGGGGGATGACGGCTTCGTCGACAAGGCGACTCAGCAGAAGATGCACGAGGGGCTGGACGATCACCCCAAGGTGACGCTGCACGATTACCCCGGCGAAGACCACGGCTTCGCAACCGAGATGGGCGACCGGCGCTCGCCCGAGGCGGCGGATCTGGCGGATCAGCGGACGGCGGCGTTCTTCGCCGAGCATCTGGGGTGAATGCAGCGACGGCGCTCGCATGAGGGTGCCGTCGACGGATCACACGTCATCCCGGGCTTGACCCGGGATCCATCGTGCCGCGGATGCTGCGCTGGGAAACGGAAGCGACGGCGCCTTCGGATGATGGATCCCGGAGCAAGCCCGGGATGACGGTGGCGTTGCGCTGGCCCGCCCGCAAAGGCGATCTATCTCGCGCTTACGTCCTTGATCAGCGCCAGCACCTGATCAGCCAGCTCCTTCGGGCAGATCAGCAGGTCCGGGAGGTACACGTCTTCCTGATTATAGACGAGCGGGCTGCCGTCGATCCGCGAGCAATGAAGGCCATGCGCCGCCGCGACGGCGACGGGCGCCGCTGAATCCCATTCATATTGCCCGCCGGAGTGGAGGTAGATGTCCGCCTCGCCGCGAACCACCGCCATCGCCTTCGCTCCGGCCGAACCCATCGGGACGAGCGTGGCGCCAAGCCTTTCCGCCACCGCTACAGCCTCTGCCGCGGGGCGGGTGCGGCTGACCAGCATGCGCAACGGCGAGGCGGGGGCGGGCACCGGCTGCGGCTGATCGGATCGCAGGACGAGGCCGGCGCCCGGCAACGCCACCGCGCCGAGCGTCGCGACGCCGTCGACGGCGAGGCCGACGTGAACCGCCCAATCCTGCCGCTCCTCGCCATATTCGCGCGTCCCGTCGACCGGATCGACGATCCACACCCGCGATTTGCTGAGGCGATCGCCGTCGCACTTCATCTCCTCGGAGAGCAGGCCGTCGTCCGGCCGCGCCTCGCGGATCGCATGGACGAGGAACTGGTTGGCGGTCTGGTCGCCCGCCTTGCCGAGCGCTTTTGCTGAGAAGATGCCGGCGGCGCGGACCTCCAGCAGGATGCGTCCAGCCGCCTCGGCCAGATGCGCCGCAAGCGCCGCGTCCGTCATCGAAGCCGTCATGGGATAATCCTCTGGATGATCAGCTCGGCCGCTTCCTCCGGCGTCAGCGCGGTCGTGTCGATGCGGATCTCGGGATCCTCGGGCGGTTCGTAGGGACTGTCGATGCCGGTGAAATTGGCCAGCTGCCCGCTGCGCGCCTTGGCATACAGGCCCTTCACGTCGCGGCGCTCGGCCTCGGCGAGCGGCGTGTCGATATGCACTTCGATGAACTCGCCCGGTTCCATCATCTGGCGAACCATGTCGCGTTCGGCGCGGAAGGGGGAGATGAAGGCCGTGATGACGATCAACCCCGCGTCGGTCATCAACCGGGCGACCTCGCCGACGCGGCGGATGTTCTCCACCCGATCGGCATCGGTGAAGCCGAGATCCTTGTTGAGGCCGTGGCGCACATTGTCGCCGTCGAGCAGGAAGGTGTGGCGGTTCATCCGTACCAGCTTCTTCTCGACGACATTGGCGATGGTCGACTTGCCGGCGCCCGACAGCCCGGTGAACCAGAGCACCACCGGCTTCTGGTTCTTCAGGCTGGCGAGCGTCGTGCGGCTGACATCGGTGGGCTGCCAGTGGATGTTCTGCGAGCGGCGCAGGCTGAAGTGCAGCATGCCCGCGGCCACGGTGGCGTTGGTGAGCTTGTCGACCAGGATGAAGCCACCCAGCGCGCGATTGTCGGCATAGGCCTCGAACACCAAGGGCTTGTCGGTGGAGAGGTTGGCGACGCCGATCGCGTTCAGATCGAGCGTCTTGGCCGCCAGCTGCTCCATGGTGTTGACGTTGACCTGATATTTCGGCGCCTGCACCGTCGCGGTGGCGGTCTGCGTGCCGAGCTTCAGCCAATAGGAGCGGCCGGGCAGCATCTCGTCCTCGGCCATCCACACGATCGTGGCCTCAAACTGGTCGGCGACCTGCGGCGGTGCGCCGGCGGTGGCGATCACGTCTCCGCGCGAGCAATCGACCTCGTCGGCGAAGGTGAGGGTGATCGACTGGCCGGCGACCGCCTCATCAAGGTCGCCATCGAGCGTGACGATACGTGCAACGGTCGATGTCTTGCCCGAAGGGAGGATGCGGACGGGATCGCCCGGCTTGATCGTACCACTGGCGACGAGCCCGGCGAAGCCGCGGAAGTCGAGATTGGGGCGGTTGACCCATTGCACCGGCAGGCGGAACGGCTTGGCCTGATCGGCCTCCGCATCGAGTTCGACGGTTTCGAGATGCTGGACCAGCGACGGACCCGTGTACCAGGGGGTATTGGGGGACGGGGCGGTGATGTTGTCGCCCTTGAAGCCCGAGATCGGCATGGCGGTGAAATCGGTGATGCCGATCGACTCGGCGAATTGGCGATAATCCGCCACGATCTCGTCGAACACGGCCTGGTCGTAGCCGACGAGGTCCATCTTGTTCACCGCGAGCACCAGATTGCGGATGCCGATGAGGTGCGCGAGATAGCTGTGGCGGCGCGTCTGGGTGAGCACGCCCTTGCGCGCGTCGATCAGGATCACCGCAAGGTCGGCAGTCGACGCGCCGGTGACCATGTTGCGCGTGTATTGTTCGTGGCCGGGCGTGTCGGCGACGATGAACTTGCGCTTCTCGGTGGCGAAGAAGCGATAGGCGACGTCGATGGTGATGCCCTGCTCGCGCTCGGCGGCGAGGCCGTCGACGAGCAGCGCGAAATCGATCTCCTGCCCCTGCGTGCCGACCTTCTTGCTGTCCGATTCGAGCGCGGCGAGCTGGTCCTCGAAGATCATCTTCGAATCGTAGAGCAGGCGGCCGATCAGCGTGGATTTGCCGTCGTCGACCGAACCGCAGGTGATGAAGCGGAGCAGCGACTTGTGCTGGTGACGGTCGAGGTACGCGTCGATGTCCTCGGCGATGAGCGCGTCGACCTGGTAACTCCCCTCCCGCTCGCGGGAGGGGCCGGGGGAGGGCATGTCCACGAGCGCGGCGTTGGTGGAGGAGACAGGCCCTCCCCCAGCCCCTCCCGCAAGCGGGAGGGGAGAGGAAGGGGCAGCCCCTCCCGCAAGCGGGAGGGGAGAGGAAGGGGCAGCCCCTCCCGCGAGCGGGAGGGGAGAGTTGGTGTCGGCAGCCATCAGAAATACCCCTCCTGCTTCTTCTTCTCCATGCTCGCCGAGCCCGCATCCTTGTCGATCGCGCGGCCCTGGCGTTCGCTGGTGGTGGTGAGCAGCATTTCCTGGATCACCTCCGACAAGGTCGCGGCCTCGCTCTCCACCGCGCCGGTGAGCGGATAGCAGCCGAGCGTGCGGAAGCGGATCGAGCGGTCGACCGGCACCTCGCCCTCGCGCAGCGGAAAGCGCTCGTCATCAACCATCAGGAGGAGCCCGTCGCGCTCCACCGTCGGGCGCTTCTGCGAGAAGTACAGCGGGACGATCGGGATGTCGTTGAGCTGGATGTATTGCCAGATATCGAGCTCGGTCCAGTTCGAGATCGGGAAGACGCGGATGCTCTCGCCCTTCGCCTTGCGCGCGTTGTAGAGGTTCCACAGCTCCGGGCGTTGGTTCTTGGGATCCCAGCGGTGGTTGGCGGAGCGGAAGGAGAAGACGCGCTCCTTGGCGCGGCTCTTCTCCTCGTCGCGGCGGGCGCCGCCGAAGGCGACGTCGAAGCCGTATTTGTCGAGCGCCTGCTTCAGCCCCTCGGTCTTCCACATGTCGGTGTGCAAGGGGCCGTGGTCGAACGGGTTGATGCCGCGCGCCTGGGCCTCCGGGTTCTTGTAGACGAGCAGTTCCATGCCGCTCTCGCGCGCCATCCGGTCGCGCAATTCGTACATCGCCTTGAACTTCCAGGTCGTGTCGACGTGGAGGAGCGGGAAGGGCGGCGGGGCGGGGTAGAAGGCCTTGCGCGCGAGATGCAGCATCACGGCCGAATCCTTGCCGACCGAATAGAGCATCACCGGCCGTTCGCTCTCGGCGACGACCTCGCGCATGATGTGGATCGATTCCGCTTCGAGCCGCTCGAGATGGGTGAGGGTGCGCGCTGTCATGATGTCCCCATGCTATCGACGGCGAACATGGCAGTCGGCGCGTGACACCGCACCTCCCATATGGGAGGGGTATGCCATGGCGATCGCCCGTACCGATGAAACAGACCTGCTGCTGCCGCTCTACGATGGGGTGCATGAGGCGGCGCCGTGGACGACGTTCCTGATTCGCTTGCGCCAACGGGTTCGCGCCGACTGGGCCGCGCTGATCGTTGGCAACGAGGCGGGGGCCGAGCGGTCGTTCGTTACGTCGGCGGACGCGGCAACACGGATCGACCGCGACTGGCGCCGCCGCTTGCGTCCGGGGCGTGCCTATCCCCTCGAGTACCGCTTCGGCCGGATCGTGCGCGCCGATGAGCCGGGCGGCGCGAGCGCATGGCTGGCGATCGGGCGGGGCGAGCGGGACGTCACGGCAGCGGACGGGGCGCTGCTGACCCGCCTCGCGCCGCACCTCGCCAGCGCCCTGCGCATGCTGGTGGCGTTCGACGCCGCCGAGTCGATGCGGACCGTCGCTGCTGCCGCCGCCGACCGCGCGGGCGTGGGCTGGATCGCCTTT
>JBELMF010000025.1:0-27835 GCA_042096015.1 Sphingomonas sp. | reverse complement strand
GTCCAGCGACGCGCCATTGTTGACGGCGGCCAGCACCTTGCTGGCGGCGGCCCGCGCCGCGCGGCGGGTGCGATCGGCGACGAAATCCTGCGTCACCGCATCGCGCACCTGCGCAAACGGGCGCGGCGCGGCGCGGACGATCCGATCCAGCGCCACGACAGCGAAGCTGCCGTCGGCGGCGGTCTGAACCACCTGCGGATCATCCCCTTCCTCGGATTGGAACGCGGCGGAGAGGATCGGGATCAGCGCCGGATCGGGCTGCGCCGTCGGCTGCTCCGGATTGCCGCCGGTCGCGGTCAGCGCGGGCGTCGTCGAAGCGGTCAGCTTCTGATCGGCGACCAGTTCGGAGAAGTTCGCATTGTCGGCGATCGAATCCTCCAGCGCTTGGCGAATGTCGGCCAGTGCCTCGTCGGTCTTCTTCTTGGTCACTTCCTCGACGATCGTCGGCCGCGCCTCGGCCAGCGACTTGCCGGGCAGCTGCGCCACGGCCTCCACCTTGCCCACGACGAAGCCGATCTGCCCGCGAACGGGGCCGATCACCGCGCCCCGCTCGGCGCCGAAGGCGGCGTTCGCGACCGCGGCGGAGGTGGCGCTGGTCAGCGCCGCCTTGTCCTGGCCCTCAAGCCGGCGTGCCTCCAGTCCGGCGGCGCGGGCCGCATCGGCAACCGAGGTGCCGGCGCGCACCTTCCCGGCCAGCGCGTTTGCGGCATTCTGATCGAGCACGGTGACCAGCGATACGGTGCGGGTCTCGCGGGCCGCCCAGCGCGCCTTGTCGCCATTATAGGCGGCGGCGATCTCGGCATCGGTGGGGGTCGCCCGCGCCTTCACCATCTCCGGCGTCACCACCGCATAGCGCGCGACGCGCCGCTCGGGCAGCGAATAGCGCGCGACGTTGCGTTTGTACCAATCCTGCAGCTCGGCATCGGTCGGCGCCGCGCCGCTCGGCATGGCGGCCGCCGGGATCAGCGCGACCCGGCCGGCGCGCTTCTCCAAAAGCAGCGAGGCATAAGGCAGCGCCAGCGATTCGGGCACCTGGCCGGCGCCGGCCTGCGGACGGATCAGGAACTGCACCATCGTCTCGCGTGCGATATCGGCCTGCACCTGCGCGTCGGTCAGCCGGTTGCGTGCCAGCACCTGTTCGTAGATCGCCTGGTCGAACTTGCCGGTCGGCCCCTGCAGCGCGGGAATGTTGCGCAGTTCGCTCCCGACCAGCGCGCGGCTCACCGCCATTCCCTGATCCTCGCCGAACGCCTGCAAGGCCAGGCCGTTGAGCATCCGGTCGAGCACGCCTTCCACACCGCCCGCGGCGACCAGCTGCGCCATGTCCACCGTCGGGTTGCGCTGCTGCGCCCCACGCAGTTCGTCCTGCACGCGCCGGGTCAGCTCGGTCTCGCTGACCGTCTCGCCACCCACCTTGGCAACCGTGGCGCCCGATGCGCCGCCGGTCTGCAGGCCGGTCACGTCGCCCAGGGCGAAGGCGAGCGCGATGACGCCCAGCACCCCCATGGTGACGAACACGCCAACGCGCGAATTGATGATACGACGAAAGAACCCGAGCATGCAGCGCCAATCCGTTGAACGGCGCTCGCTTTAGGGGGCCGCGTTCGTTACCGCAACGATGCAACCATCAGGGGGAGGGACGCATGCGGCGCAAGTTCGTGGCGGGTAACTGGAAGATGAACGGCAGCCTGGAGACGCTGGGCGAACTGGACGCGATCGGGGCGGCGATCGATGGCAGGGTGGATGTGGCGATCGCCGTGTCGGCCACCCTGATCCCCGCGGCCGCGCAGCGTGCGTCCTTTCCGATCGGCGCGCAGGACGTGCACAGCGCGGACAGCGGCGCATACACCGGCTGGGTTTCGGCTGCGATGATCAAGGAGGCCGGCGCGGTCTTCGCGATCGTGGGTCATTCCGAGCGTCGCCAGGGACGGCTTGAAAGTGATGCCGATGTGAAGGCCAAGGCGGAGGCGCTTCGCCGCCACGGGCTGGATGCGATCGTGTGCGTTGGGGAGACGCTGGCACAGCGCGACGCGGGCGAGGCCGAGGCGGTCGTCACCGCCCAGGTCCGCGCCTCGCTGCCCGATGGCGCTGGCGGGGACTGGCTTGCGATCGCTTATGAGCCGATCTGGGCGATCGGCACCGGCAAGGTCGCGACGGTTCAGGATGTCGAGGCGATGCATGCCGCGATCCGCCGAACGCTGGTCGCGGTGCTCGGGGAGGAGGGCGCGGCGATCCGCCTGCTCTACGGCGGATCGGTGACTGCCGAGAACGCGGCCGGGTTGCTCCACGCGGCGGAGGTCGATGGCGCCCTGGTCGGCGGCGCCAGCCTGAAGGCCGCCACGTTCGTCCCGATCATCGCAGCCGCCACCTGAATCCTTCCGGGGACGCAGCATGGTGGGGGGCGCTTCGCCGAAGCGCCCCGCGCGATGTTTACCCGCCCGCTATGCGACACCCCGCGCCGGGTTAAGCGTCGCGCAGAAGGAAGGTCAGCCGAGCTTTTGCTCCAGCGCGGTGACCATCCGCCCCAGCGATTCGCTGCGGCCGCAATCGGTTCCGCATTTTTCCTGCTGGTCCCGCAACTTGCCCAGCATGTCACGCGCGGCATCCGCATTGCCCAGGCTGAGTTCTGCCTCCGCCAGCCCGGCAAGCGCATAGGGGTTGCGATAGCGAGTGAGCCGCGCGGCCTTCAGAAAGCGCCAGCGCGCCGCTTTGGCATCGCCGAGCTTCAACGAGGTGATGCCCTTCAACAAATTGGTCTCAGGCGTGGCTTGCCGCACCAGGAAATGATCGAGCATACGATCGGCCTCTGCGTAGCGTCCCTGCAGGATCAACTGACGCGCAGCCTGGGTGGGGTAATAGCGCTGGGCGGCACCCGGAAAGTACGGGACTGGCTGGAGCGCGCTATTCGGCGGTACGCCTAGGGCGCCACCGGGCGCGCCGGGATAGCCATAGCCCGGGTTGATCGAAACTTGCGCGGCAGCCGGCGCAGCCGCGGCAATTGCCAAGGGGAATAGCCAGGCCAGACGCATGGACGCTCTCCGATCGGGGCGTCAGCGCGACGGCAGACGCGACATCGAAGAGAATGCACGAATTTGGTCAGCGTTCCAGTCCTAAAGCGGTCGTGGGCGGAGTAACCGCCCCGCCATCTTACCCGTACCGCTTCTTCAGCACTCCCCAGGCCGACGCCAGCCCCAGCGCGGCGCCGCCCTTCGGCCGCCCCGGCTTCGCTGCCGGCCGCCAGGCGAACGTATCGACATGCGCCCATGCCGTGCCGGCGGGCACGAAGCGCCGCAGAAACAAAGCCGCCGTCACCGCGCCGGCAAACCCGCCGTCGGGCGCGTTCACCATGTCGGCGATGTCGGACTTCAGCATATCCTCATACCCGCCCCATAGCGGCAGCCGCCACATCGGGTCATGCGCCGCCTCGGCCGCGGCAAGGAAGTCGCTCGCCAGCGCCTCGTCGTCAGTGAACAGCGGCGGCAGGTCCGGCCCAAGCGCCACCCGCGCCGCGCCGGTCAGCGTCGCATAATCCAGGATCAGCTCAGGGCTGCCTTCCCCCGCCTTGGTCAGCGCATCGCCGAGGATCAGGCGTCCTTCCGCATCGGTATTGGTGTTCTCCACCGTGATTCCCGCGCGGGTGCGCAGCACGTCGCCCGGCCGGAACGCATTGCCCGCGATGGCATTCTCCACCGCCGGCACCAGCAGGTGCAGCCGCACCTTCAGCTTCGTCGCCATGACCAGCCCCGCCAGCGCGATCATATGCGCCGCGCCCCCCATGTCCTTCTTCATCAGCCGCATGCCTGACGACGGCTTGATGTCGAGCCCGCCCGAATCGAAGCACACGCCCTTGCCGACCAGCGCCACGCGCGGATGGGTCGGATCGCCCCATTCCAGCTCGATCAGTCGCGGCGCGCGGTCCTTGCTCGCCGCCTGGCCGACCGCGTAAATCATCGGATAGCCCTCCGCCAGCGCGTCGCCACGCGTGACGGTGACGGTCGCACCCTGCGCCTTGCCCATCCCCTCGATGATCGCCTCCAGCTCCGCCGGCCCGAGGTCCGACGCGCCGGTATCCACCAGATCGCGCACCAAGGCAGTCGCCCCGGCCAGCTGCACCACCTCCTCGATCCGCGCCGGCTCGCCGGTCAGCAGCACGCGCGCGCCTTGCGGCTCGCCCCTGCGATAGCGCGTGAAGCGATGCTGCGCGAGGCACCAGCCAAGCATCGCCGCGCCCGGCTCCCCCTCCGCCAGCCGATACGTCCCCTCCGGCAACCCGTCGCCGAGTGACGCAATCCGCCACGGCGAGCTCACGTCCTCGTTGCACACGAGCAGCATCGCCCAATCCTCCGCCGCTTCGCCGGGCAGGATCGCGCGATTGCCCGGCTTGCCGATCACCTTGTTCGCCGCGACGGCAGCCCGCGTCCGCGCCGGTTGCTGCGCCAGCCACGCGTCATACTGATCGGGATGCACGACATGGATGGTCCGGGCAGGCTGCCCACGATCGGCGGCGAGGAAGGCGGAGAAATTAGTCATCAGAGCCTCAAGTTCCCCTCCCGCATGCGGAAGGGAGTTCTTCTTATCCCCCTCCCGCTTGCGGGAGGGAGTTCTTCTTGTCCCCCTCCCGCTTGCGGGAGGGGCTAGGGGAGGGGCTGTCACCGAAGTGACACGCCAGAGGACATGCCCTCCCCCAACCCCTCCCGCAAGCGGGACGGGAGCAGGAAGGTTCCCTCCCGCCCCAACCCACCCTACATCCCCCGCATGACCACCCACACGACTCGCATGCTCATCCTCGGCTCCGGCCCCGCCGGGCTCTCGGCGGCCATCTACGGCGCGCGCGCCGGCATGAAGCCGATCCTCGTCCAGGGCATCCAGCCCGGCGGCCAGCTGATGACCACCACCGACGTGGAGAATTACCCCGGCTTCGCCGAGGTCATCCAGGGCCCCTGGCTGATGGAGCAGATGCAGAAGCAGGCCGAGCATGTCGGCACCACGATGGTGTGGGACACGGTCGTCTCGGTCGACCTGTCGTGCCGCCCGTTCCGCCTCACCGGCGACAGCGGCGACATCTATGAGGGCGACGTGCTCGTCATCGCCACCGGCGCGCAGGCCAAGTGGCTCGGCCTCGCCAGCGAGGATGCGATGAAGGGCAAGGGCGTCAGCGCCTGCGCCACCTGCGACGGCTTCTTCTACCGCGGCAAGAAGGTCGCGGTGATCGGCGGCGGCAACACCGCGGTCGAGGAAGCGCTTTACCTCACCAACCATTCCGACAACGTCACCCTGATCCACCGCCGCGACACCCTGCGCGCCGAGAAGATCCTCCAGGAACGCCTCCACGCGCACCCCAACATCACCGTGCTGTGGAACAAGGAAGTGCGTGAGTTCGTCGACGGCGGCGGCACCGCGGGCCTCGTCGCGCTCGACCTTGTCGACACGGTCACGGGCGAGCATTCGCGCCTCGACGTCGAGGGCGGCTTCGTCGCGATCGGCCACCACCCCGCGACCGAGCTGTTCCGCGGCCATCTCGAGCTCGACTCGGATCATTACATCAAGGTCGAGACCGGCTCGACGCGCACCAGCGTGCCCGGCGTGTTCGCCTGCGGCGACGTAATGGACAAGACCTACCGCCAGGCGATCACCGCCGCCGGCACCGGCTGCATGGCCGCGCTCGACGCCGAACGCTTCCTCGCCGAGGTCGAGTTCGAGGAAATGAAGGAAGCCGCGGAGTAAGCCCCTAAACTCCCTCCGCTTGCGGGAGGGCGCCTTTCTTACCCCCTCCCGCTTGCGGGAGGGGCTGGGGGAGGGCATGTCCCCGAGCGTCGGGGCTGATGGGGACAGCCCCTCCCCCGACCCCTCCCGAGGGTACCCATGAAAGTACTACTTTCATGGGCCCCCCTGGCGGGAGGGGAGAAAGAAGAGGGGGTCACATGAAATTCCGTATCGCGCTCGCACTGGGCGCCGCATTGTTCGCAACACCGCTGGCGGCACAAGACAAGCCCGCCCCCAAACCCGAGCAGCGCGACGACGCCGCCATCCCGCCCCCCATCGTCTCGGTCACCCGCCACACCGGCACCTTCGGCGGCACCCGCATCAATTACCGCGCGATCGCCGGCGAGACGTACCTCAAGGACAAGGCCGGCAAGCCGCTCGCTGCGATCACCTCCTACAGCTACATCAAGGAAGGCCCCACCGACCCCAACCGCCCCGTCACCTTCCTATGGAACGGCGGCCCGGGCTCGGGCTCGCTGTGGCTCCACATGGGCGCCTTCGGCCCCAAGCGCGTCGTGATCCCCTCGGACGCGCGCGACGACGGCGCGCCGCCCTATCCGATCATCGACAACGTCGACTCGCTGCTCGACGTTACCGATATCGTCTTCATCGACCCCGTCGGCACCGGCTTCAGCCGCGCGCTCGGCAAGACCGATCCCAAGGATTACTGGGGCGTCACCAAGGACGCCAAGGCGATGGCCGAGTTCATCCGCCTTTGGCTGAACGAGAACGGCCGCTGGAACGCGCCCAAGTTCATCGGCGGCGAAAGCTACGGCACCACGCGCTCGGCGGCCGTGATCAACGAACTCGAAGGCACCTATACCGACGTCGCGGTGAACGGCATCATCCTGATCTCCTCGATCCTCGATTTCAGCGCCGCCGCCGATTCGCCCGGCAACGAACTGGGCTACGTCACCAACCTGCCATCGATGGCCGCCACCGCCTGGTATCACAACAAGGTGGCCAACCGCCCGGCGACAGTGGAAGAGTTCGTCGCCGAGGCCAAGGCGTTCGCGATCGGCCCCTATGCCTCCGCCCTTCTCAAAGGCAACGCCATCACCCCGCAGGAGCGCCAGCAGATCCTGCCCCAGCTCTCCCGCTACACCGGCGTCTCCGAACAATATCTCGCCCGCGCCGATCTGCGCCTCTCACCCGGCCGCTTCTACAAGGAACTGCTGCGCGATCGCGGCCAGACGATCGGCCGCCTCGACACGCGCTATCTCGGTACCGATTACGACGCCGCCGGCGAGACGCCCGACAACGATCCCAGCTTCTACGCCATCGACGGCGCCTATACCGCGGCGATGAACGCCTATGCGCGCGAGACGCTGAAATATTCGCCCGACCTCACCTATGTCTCGATCGGCGGGGTGCGCGACTGGGACTGGCAAATCGGGGGGCCGCGCGGGGGGGAGGGATACCTCAACGTCGCACCCTACATCGGCAAGGCATTGCGCGAGAACAGCGGCCTGCGCGTGTTCGTCGGGCAGGGCTATTATGATTTCGCCACGCCCTTCTTCGGTGCGGAATATTCGCTCAATCGCACCGGCATCCCCAACGACGGCCGCATCACCTGGCATTGGTACCACGCCGGCCACATGATGTACGTGCGCGACGAAGACCTGCGCAAACTGTCGAGCGACATCCGCGCCTTCATCAAGGCGCGGTGAGCTCCAAACCTGTTCGCACCCCCGGCGAAGGCCGGGGCCCAGTCGGGAAGGCCGCGGTAGCGAACCGAAGCGCGTTGCCGCGACTTTATCCCGACTGGACCCCGGCCTCCGCCGGGGAACGGGTTACGCGTCCACCACTTCCCGGATCACTCCCGCCACCACCGCCATATCCCTCTCGCGCGCGAAGCTGTGCGATCCCGTCTCCACGGTCACCGTGCGCACCGCCACGCCGGCCCGCCGCGCTGCATCGGCATAGGCGATCGCCGTCCCGTCGCCCCGCGCCAGCACCACCGTGGCGCTCTCACCCCAGCTGTTGAGGGCGTGCATGGCCCGTTCGGTCAGGCCGTCCGGCGGCGTCGGCGCGACCACGCGCCGCATCCCTCGCACCAGCTTGCGCAAGGACAATCCACGCCGCAGTACGCGCCCCCACACCCGAGGATCGCGCAGCTGCGCGAGATAATGCGCTCTGATCGCAGCACCCGACGGCAGATCGCCAACCGGCGCCACCACCCAAGGATTGGCCAGCACCACCGCGTCGCACCCGGCGTCGCGCCCCCACCAGGCGAGCACCGTCGCCGCGTCGCAGTTCCCGAACCCGACGAGGCGCTTCACCTGCGGCGCAGCGTTGCGGAATGCAGCCGCCGCCGCCAGCAGATCATCGCGCGCGCCCGCAAAGCCCGTGTTTACGCCGCCCGAGTCCCCGCATCCCCGCCGGTCATACCGGAACACCGGCACGCCCGCGTCGGCCAGCCGCGCCGCCAGCAACGCCATCCCGCGATGCGCCCCGGCGCGAACTTCATTGCCGCCGGTCACGATCAGCAGCCCGGTGGAGCCAGCCGCGTCATCGAGCGACCCGACCAACGTCTCACCGCTGCACGAAAAGGTGAGAACCCGCCTCACCCCCACACCGTCACCCCGGACTTGATCCGGGGTCCCGCTACCTTCGCACCGCCAGCAAGAAAGAAGAAGCGGGATCCCGGATCCCGTCCGCGACGACGCAAGCGGGAAGGGCGGTAATGCCCCACACCCGTCATGCCGGCCCTGTGCCGGCATCCAGCCCTCCGCACATCCAACATCCGGTGAGTACGCGGCGCTCTGGATGCCGGGACCAGCCCGGCATGACGGAGTGGACCAAGGCTGCTCACCCCCGCACCCAAGCCGCAACATCCTCAGCCACCACCGCCTGCAAAGTCGCATCCGCCCCCGGCTCGCTCCCACGCCACAGCGGCACCCCCGCGACCTTCCGGTCCGCCGCCCTCGGATCGCTCTCCAGCCGCATGACCCGCAACGCCCCCGCCGTCACCGGCTCCGCGCCCGCAAGTCCATCCAGCATCGCCGCCGACAACAGATTTCCCCCGTAATCGGCCCCCCCGCCAGCCGTGCGCAACCGTTCCAACTCGCGCACGACGCGATCGCCGGAAAGCGGCGCCAGATACCACCGGCTTGCCACGTCCGCCGCGCCATCCACCAGCGCCCCGCCGCGCCACCCCATCACATGCACCGGCCCGCCAACCGCGCCGCAAGCCGCCGCAAAAGCCTTCCGCCACATCGCCAGTGTCGCGTCCCCGGTCGCCACCAGGCTCTCGCCCGTCCCCGGCAGATCCGGCAATGCTCCGCCAATCCCGAACGCCGCCAGCCGCCGCAACACATCCACCACTGCCGCCCGCGTCCGATTGCCCTCCTCGAACAACGGCAAGGCAGCCACGACGGTCACGCCAGTCTCCTGCCCGAAGCGCAGCATCGCCTCACGCCCGCCGGCCCAGTCATAATGGTCGATCCGCAAGCCGGCGTCCCCGGCCACTTGGCGTCAGGCCAGCGTCTTGGCTGCGGCGAAGGTCGTCAGCGCGCCGAAGGTCTCCAGCATCTCGCCGTCGACCTCGTCGTCGTCGATCACGATGCCGAGGCGATCCTCGATCTCGGTCAGCACGCCCGCCACCGCCATCGAATCGAGCTCCGGCAGCGCCCCGAACAACGGCGTCGTATCGTTGAACGCCGCGACCCGCTCCTCAGACAGCCCAAGCACGTCCTTGAGCACCGCGCGAACGGTCTTGTCGACTTCGGCCTGGCTTTCCGGAATCACTGGGCGTCCCCTCACATTTGTTGCAGTGCCGTTAAGCTGGAGGGATGAAATCCGCAACGCCCCGGGTTTATGAGGGGAAATGGTCCCGCTCGATCCCACGCCGCACCCGATCGACCACGTCCTCGCCGGCGCGCCCGACGCGCCCGCGCTGATCGACCGCGCCGGCACGCTGACCTTTGCCGAACTCGAGGCGCGCGTCGCCGGCCTCGCGGGCTGGCTGGCAGGGCAGGGGCTCGAACCCGGCGACCGCGTCGCGACGTGGCTCCCCAAGACGCGAGAGGCCTGCCTGATGCCGCTCGCCGCGCCGCGCGCCGGGCTGGTCCACGTGCCCGTCAATCCGCTGCTCAAGCGCCAGCAGGTCGCGCACATCCTCGCCGACAGCGGCGCGCGCCTGCTTCTCACCCAGCCAGCCCGCGCGGCGACGCTCGATCCCGAAGACATCACGAATGTCGCCATCCACACCGAAGCAGGCGAGGGCGATCCGCTCCCGCGCAGCAGCGCCGACCCGAATGAACTCGCCGCGATCCTCTACACCTCCGGGTCCACCGGCCGCCCGAAAGGCGTGATGCTCAGCCACGCCAACCTCTGGCTCGGCGCCAACAGTGTCGCGCACTACCTGAAGCTCACGCGTGAGGATGTGGTGCTCGGCGTCCTTCCGCTCAGCTTCGATTATGGCCAGAACCAGCTCTTCTCCACCTGGGCCGCCAGTGCCGCCGTCGCCCCGCTCGATTATCTCGCCGCCCGCGACGTGATGAAGGCCATCGACCGTACCGGCGCCACCACGCTCGCCGGCGTCCCGCCCCTGTGGGTGCAACTCCTCGAAGCCGATTGGCCTCCCGCAATGGCCGCGCGGCTCAAGCGCCTCACCAACTCCGGCGGCGCGCTCACCGTCCGCCTCGTCCGCGCGCTGCGCGAACGCTTCCCGCAAGCCGATCTCTACCCGATGTACGGCCTCACCGAGGCGTTCCGCTCCACCTACCTCGATCCGTCGCTGGTCGACGCCAACCCCGAATCGATCGGCCACGCCATCCCGCACGCCGAAGTGATGATCGTCCGCCCCGACGGCACCGAGGCCGCCGCCGACGAACCCGGCGAACTCGTCCACGCCGGCCCGCTCGTCGCGCAAGGCTATTGGCAAGACCCCGATCGCACCGCGCAGCGCTTCAAGCCAGCTCCCGCCTTCTCGCAGCACGGCGGCACCGCCGTCTGGTCCGGCGACACGGCGATGCGGGGCAGGGATGGCCTCCTCCGCTTCGTCGGCCGCGACGACGAGATGATCAAATCCGCCGGCAACCGCATCAGCCCCGGCGAGATCGAGGAAGCCGTACTCGCCGGCGGCGAGGCGCTGGAAGCGGTCGCGATCGGCATCCCCGACCCGCGCCTAGGGCAAGCGATCGTGATCATCGCCCGCGGCGACGCCTCGCGCGAGGCGGCACTGCGCGAGCGCTTGAAACGAGACCTCCCGAACTTCATGCAACCCGCGCGGATCGATTGGCGCGAAGACCTCCCCCGCAACCCCAACGGCAAACTCGACCGCGCGGCCCTGCGCGCGCTCGTGTCCTAGCGAGACCCGTCATGCCGGCCCTGTGCCGGCATCCACCGTGCCGCACATCCGACGCCGTTGAGTTCGCGGCTCCGTGGATGCCGGGACAAGCCCGGCATGACGAACCAGGAAAGGTTCACCCAACTCTCAACCGTCACCCCGGCCTTGCGCCGGGGTCCAAGGTTCCGCACACGCTGCCGCCGATGCGTATGCGGAACCTTGGATTCCGGCGCGAGGCCGGGATGACGAAGGTGGAAGAGGACAGGTCATGAGCAAACCCTTCGGCCCCATCCCCCACGAATTCGCCCACCAAACCGGCGACCTCCTCATCGCCAGCTGCCCCGCGCACGAGTGGATCGCCCAGCACGGCTCGCCGCTCTTCCTCTACGACCCCAACATCGTCGCCGCCCGCATCGCCGCCTTCCGCACCCACTTCCCCCGGATCGACCTCCACTACGCCATCAAGGCCAACCCCCACCCCGAACTCCTCGCCACCATCGCCCCCCTAGTCGACGGCCTCGACGTCGCCTCAGCCGGCGAACTCACCAAAGCCCTGGCCGCCAAGCCCGCGCCCACGATCAGCTTCGCCGGCCCCGGCAAGCGCGACGCCGAACTCGAAGCCGCGATCACCGCCGGCGCCACCCTCAACGTCGAGTCCGAAAACGAGGCCCACCGCGCCCTCGCCATCGCAGACACACTCGGCCGGACCCCGCGCCTGGCGGTCCGCGTCAACCCGGACATGGAGCTCAAGGGCTCCGGCATGAAGATGGGCGGCCGCCCGTCGCCCTTCGGTGTCGATGCCGAACGCGCTGCCGCGCTAGTGCGGGAAATCGTCGCCGCGGGGGCCGACTGGCGCGGCTTCCACATCTTCGCCGGCAGCCAGGCGCTCGACACCCAGGCGATCATCGAGACGCAAGCCGCCACGCTCGCCCTCGCCGAACGCCTGAGCGACGAAGCCGGCCACATGCCCCCGCTGGTCAACCTCGGCGGCGGCTTCGGCATCCCCTATTTCCCCGGCGACACCCCCATAAACCTCGCCGCGATCGGCACCGCACTCACCGAAGCGCTCACCCGAACCACCCTGACCAGCAGCTACGCCATCGAACTCGGCCGCTGGCTCGTCGCCGAATGCGGCGTCTATCTCACGCAAGTGATCGACCGGAAGGAAAGCCGCGGCGAGACTTTCCTCGTCACCGACGGCGGCCTCCACCACCAGCTCGCCGCCAGCGGCAATTTCGGCACCGTGGTCCGCCGCAATTATCCCGTCGCCGTCGCCCACGCCATGAATCACCCCGCCGACGAAGAAGTATCGATCGTCGGCTGCCTCTGCACCCCGCTCGATCGCCTCGCCGACAAGGTCGCGCTGCCGCATGCGCACGTCGGAGACATTATTGCGATCTTCCTCGCCGGCGCTTATGGTGCGACGGCAAGCCCCAGTCTCTTTCTGGGACACCCGGCGGCTGCCGAGGTGGTGGCGCTGCGTTCCTAAACGCTATCTTCACCTGTTACTTACATAACCGACCGGGAGTGATGCCGGGCGGGGGACCTATTTTCCGTTCCGGCAACGTGCGCCCGACGGAGTTTATGCGATGCGTTTTTCGCGAGGTTACGGTTCCTCACTGGCAACCTTGCCGGCGGTCCTGCTGGCGACCACGATGCTCACCGGCTGCATGAGCGGGGGCACGCGTCCCGAGCTGCCGCCCGCCGCCTTTGTGGCGACCAAGGAACTGCCCGGCGACGAATATGTCATCGGCCCGCTCGATTCGCTGCAGATTTTCGTGTGGCGCAATCCAGAGCTGTCCGCGAAGGTGCAGGTGCGCCCCGACGGCCGCATCACCACGCCGCTGATCAACGACATGCCCGCCGTGGGCAAGACGCCCGCGATGCTCGCCGACGACATGAAGCTGGCGCTCACCGAATATATCAAGGATCCGATCGTAAGCGTCATCGTCGATGGCTTCTCGGGCACCTACAGCCAGCAGGTCCGCATCGTCGGCGCCACCGAAAAGCCGGCCGCGCTGCCCTATCGCGCGAACATGACGCTGCTTGATGCGATGATCGCGGTCGGCGGGCTCAGCGAATATGCCGCCGGCAACCGCGCGCGCCTGATCCGCTACGATCGCGCGACGGGCAAGCAGCGCGAATATCAACTCAACATCAATCGTCTGCTCAAGAACGGCGATTCCACCGCCAACGTGCGGCTCGAGCCGGGTGACGTGATCATCATCCCCGAAAGCATGTTTTAAGGGGCGCGCGCGGGTGAACGGGCTCTACGACGAGATCAGGATCGCGGTTCATGCGGTATGGACCCGCCGCTGGCTGGCGCTGGCGGTGGCCTGGGCGATCTGCCTGCTCGGCTGGCTCGCCGTCAGTCAGATGCCGAGCCGCTACGAAAGCCGCGCGCGCGTCTTCGTGCAGATGCGCTCGATCCTGCCCGCCGGGGGCGATCCCAACGCGCTCGGTGATCAGCAGCGCGATATTGATACCGTCCGCCAGACGCTGACCTCTGCCGTGAACCTCGAAAAGGTCGTGCGCGGCACCGATTTGGCCAAGACGGTATCCTCGGATCGCGAGATCGCCGATCGTGCGGCAGGCTTGCAGAATGCGATCAAGATCACCGCGCAGCAGGACAATCTGTTCGAAATCGTCACCACCGCCGCCTCGCCCAAGCTGGCGTCCAGCATCACGCAGAAGCTGATCGACATCTTCGTCGAGACCAACCTGTCGGACGATCGCCGGCAGAGCAGCCAGACGCTGCAGTTCCTGGATGGGCAGCTGGAAACGCTGGGCGGCAAGCTGCAGGATGCCGAAGCGAAGCGGGCGGATTTCCAGAACCGCTATCTCGGCTCGCTGCCCGGCACCGGCTCGGTCGCGGACAGGATCGGCGCGGCCCGCGCGCAGATGGGGCAGGTCGACAATGATCTCGCGGCGGCCGGTTCCAGCCTCGCCGCATTGCAGGGTCAGCTGGCCGGTACGCCGCCCAGCATCGCCGGCGCGGGCGGTACGGCGGGTGTCGGGCCGGCGCGGGCGCGCGTCGCCGCCATCCAGGGCCAGCTCGCCGATGCACGCGGCCGCGGCTACACCGATAACCATCCCGATGTGATCGCGCTGAAATCGCAGCTCAGCCAGGCGCAGGCCGCCGCGCGCGGTGAGCCGGCCGGCGGCGGGGCGGGGGGCGTCCCCAATCCGGCGTATCTTTCGCTCCAGTCGATGCTCGCCGATCGCCAGGCCAATGTCGCCGCGCTGCGCATGCGCAAGGCGCAGCTTCAGAGTGATCTCGATACGCTCAACGCCAAGCTGACCGAGGATCCCGAGGTCGCCGCGCAACAGGGCGAGATCGAGCGTAACTACAGCGTCCTCAAGGACCAGTACGACCGCCTGCTTGCCCAGCGCGAACAGGTGAACCTGCGCAGCCAGGCGCAGACGCAGACCGATGCGGTGAAGTTCAGCGTCATCGATCCGCCCACCCAGCCGCGCACGCCCACCGCGCCGAACCGCCCGTTGCTGCTCACCGGCGTTCTGATCGCCGGCATCCTGGGGGGCATCGGCGCTGCCTTCGCCATGTCGAAGCTGCAGGCCACCTTCCCCACTGCGCAGCGGCTGGAGAAAGCATCGGGCATGCCGGTGATCGGCTCGATCGGCGAAATGCTCACCCGCCGTCAGGCGGAGCTGCGGGCCAAGCGGCTGAAGCTGTTCGCCGGCGGGGTCGGCGCGCTGGGCCTCGGCTATGTGGCGCTGCTCGGCGTCGAAATGCTCCAGCGGGGAATGGCCGCATGACGAACCCCAAGAAGCACGACGAATCGCTGATCGAACGCGCCGCCCAGGTCTATGACTTCGGCGCGCACCTGCGTCGGCGCGCGGCTGCACCTGCGGTCGAGGCGCAAGCTCCCCACGAACCGGCCCCGTCGGGCGTCCTCACCACGTCTACCGAGCACCCCGAAGGCCGGGGCCCAGTTGGGAAGGCGTCGGAGGCGAACCACGCCGATCATCACCAGGGCCTTCCCACCTGGACCCCGGCCTCCGCCGGGGATCAGGAAGGTTATGGCGATCAGGTGCCCGCTAATCCCCTTCATCCTGGCCCCGTCGACGCCGCCTGCGGCGTCGCTCAAGACAGGCTTGAGCCTGGATCCCGCTTCTTCTCTCCAACCGAAGAAGAGAGCGGGACTCCGGATCAAGTCAGGGGTGAAGAGGAGGAAGGCGAACCGCTCGACCTCACCTTCGACCTGATCGCCGCCGCCCCGCCCGCTCCGGAGGGCGCGGAAACCCTCTCCCGCGAGGCGGCCGCCACGCTGATGGCGATCCCGCCCGAGCTGCGCGACAGCGCCGACGAGGACGACCGCGAGCCTGAGCTCCACACCGACGGCATCGCCCGCATCGATCGCGCGATGCTGGCCGAAAAGGGCATGCTCGTCCCCGGCGCCCCGATCGGCGCGCTGGCCGAGGAATTCCGCCTCGTGAAGCGTCAGCTCCTGCTGAACGCCCGCGCCATCGCTGACGGCCCGCTGGGCGAGCGCGCGCGCACGATCCTTGTCGGCTCGGGCAAGCCGGGCGACGGGAAGACCTTCTGCGCGATCAACCTCGCGATCAGCCTTGCCGCCGAACGCGACGTCGAGGTGCTGCTGATCGACAGCGATTTCGCCAAGCCCGACGTCATGGCCTCGCTCGGCCAGGACGAAGCGACCGGCCTGCTCGACATCCTCGCCGATCGCAGCCTCGATCCCGAGGAGTTCGTCGTGCGCACGGACGTGCCGCAGCTGTCGCTGCTTCCCGTCGGCCAGCGCCGCCACTCGGACACGGAGCTCCTCGCCAGTGCCCGCACCGGCGAGGTGATCGATCGGCTGCTGGCGAACGATCCCCGGCGCATCATCGTGTTCGATACGCCCCCGGCGCTCGCCGCCTCGCCCGCTTCGGTGCTGGCCCTGCTGGTCGGCCAGGTGATGCTGGTCGTCCGCGCCGATCGCACGACGGAGGCCGATGTGCGCGAAGCGGTGAACATCCTCGACGGCTGCGATCAGATCAGCCTGGTGCTCAATTCCGTGTCTTATGAGCCCGGCCGTGGCCGTTTCGGCAGCTATTACGGTCAGGAGCGATAGGGCGATGCGGCTGGCCAACCAGGCCCTGGGTCAGGGGATCGCGCTGGCGATGATCCTTGCGGCGGGCGCCGCCGGGGCGCAGGCGCGCGATCGCTATGTGCAGCCGTATATCGAGCTGACGCAGGTCCTCGACGCCAATCTCACCAACGATGATGTGCTCACCTATTCCCAGGTCGCGATCGGCATCGATGCGGGGGTAAGCGGCCGGCGTGCCGAGGGCCAGGTGAGCTATCGCTACGAGCGGCGCATCCGCTGGGATGATCGGATCGCGGACGATGATGTCCATACCGGCCTCGCCCGTGCGTCCGTCACGGTGGCACCCGGCTTCTCGCTGGAAGGCGGGGCGACGGCGACCCGGTCGCGGGTCGATATCCGGGGCGCGGCACCGGGCAACCTGGTCGGCAACGTCGATAACGTGACGCAGGTCTATTCGGTCTATGCCGGACCCAGTGTCGCGACGACGGCCGGTCCGGTGCAGATCGTGGCCTCCGCGTTCGGCGGTTACACGAAGGTGGAATCGCCTGGGGCGATCGGGATCGCGGCGGGGCAGGATCGGCTCGATTATTTCGACGATTCGAAGAATGTCGTGGCGCAGGCGTCGGCGGGCGTTGCTGCCGGCACGGTGCTTCCGGTGGGCGTGTCGGTCAGCGGCGCCTACGAACGCGAGGAAGCCGGGCAACTCGATCAGCAATATGAAGGCTATTATGCCCGCGGCGACGTCACCCTGCCGGTCAGCCCCACCGTCGCGCTCCGTGCCGGTGCCGGCTATGAAAAGATCGAGGCGACGCAGCGGGACGTGTTGCTCGATGAAGACGGCAATCCCGTCGTCGACGGAGCCGGGCGGTTCGTCACCGATCCCGCCTCGCCGCAGCGGATCGCCTATAATACCGACGGGTTGATCTATGATGCCGGCGTAATCTGGCGTGCGAGCCCGCGGTTCGAGCTGCAGGCCAATGCCGGTTATCGTTATGGAGGGGACACCTATTACGGGTCGCTGCGCTGGCAGATGATGCGCGACACCGGCCTCCAAATCGTCGTCTATGACGGCATCGAAACCTTCGGGCGGCAGTTGCGCGATGGCCTGCGCAGCCTGCCGACGGCCTTTCAGGGCGCCGCCAATCCGTTCGGTCAGCAGTTCAACGGCTGCATCTTCGGCAGTGATCCGGGGACCTCGGCCGGCGGCGCGGGCGCGTGCCTCAACGATGTGTTCCAGTCGATCTCCACCGCCAGCTATCGCGCGCGCGGGATCGACGGCGTGGTTTCCACCACTCGCGGCCGTACCGCTTATGGCGTCGGCGCCGGCTATGCGCACCGCAAGTTCAATGCGCCGCGCGCGGCTGCGGGGACGATGCTCTCCGGTGTCACCGACGAAAGCTATTACGCGCAGCTGTTCTGGTCCCGCGCGCTCAGCCGGGTGTCGCAGATCGATGCCAATCTGTTCGGCAATTACTACGACAGCGGGCTGCCGGGTGCGGACGGCGTATTCAATCTCGGTGCAACCGGCACGTACAGCCATCGTTTTGGACGGCTCGGCACCGTCGCGTCGCTGGGCGTCTATACCTACGACCAGGAGGGCTTCGACAGCCAATGGTCGGCACAGGCGCTGCTCGGCGCGCGTTACACATTTTAAGCGTACACAGGATAAGGGGTCGCCCGGCATGTACGAGGATCATTTTGGCCTGACTGACCGGCCGTTCCAGCTGACGCCGGATGCGCGATTCTGGTTCGAATCGGCCACGCACCGCAAGGCGATGGCCTATCTCGGCTATGGCCTGGCGCAGGGCGAAGGCTTCATCGTCATCACCGGCGATATCGGCGCCGGCAAGACGACGCTCGTCGGCCATGTCACCGAACAGATCGATCCCGCCAACCTCAGCGTCATCACCATCGTCTCGACCGCGATCGAGGCTGACGACCTGCTGCGCGTGGTGGCGACCGGCCTCAACATCGAGCCCGCGGGCCGATCCAAGGCCGAACTGCTGACGCTGATCGAGCGCGGCCTCCACGCCGTCGCGCGCACCGGCCGCCGTACGCTCCTGATCGTCGACGAGGCACAGGCGCTGCCGGTGTCTGCGTTGGAAGAGCTGCGCATGCTCTCCAACTTCCAGTCCGGTGGCCGCGCGCTGCTGCAGATCTTCCTGCTCGGCCAGCCCGAGTTCCGCGAGCGGCTCAACGGATCCGAGCGGCTGGAGCAGCTGCGTCAGCGCGTCATCGCCATCCACCATCTCGATCCGATGGAGCCGGAAGAGGTCGCCGACTATATCGGCCATCGCCTCCGCATCGCGGGCTGGCAGGGCAAGCCCGATTTCGCCGAGAACGTCTTCCAGGTCCTCCATCGCGCCAGCGGCGGCGTGCCGCGGCGGCTGAACCAGCTGATGGGCCGGGTGCTGCTCCATGCCGCGATCACCGATGCGAAGGTGATCGATGCCGCATTGGTGAATACCGTGCGCGCGGATGCGGCGCGCGATTTGCCGAGCGCGGCGAAAGTCACGCCGGCCGTCCGCGCGGTTCCCGATTCAGCCCCGGCAATGCCGCCTGAATCGCCACACAACCCCGCTGCGTCGCCGGAATTGCTCCGCCGAATCGCGCTGCTGGAGGCCCGCGTCGAGGAACAGGATGCCGCCCTGCGCCGTATCCTGACGCTGCTGGTCGACTGGGTCGAGAGCGACACATCCGCCCCGCGCGGCGGGCTGGAGGCGGTGCGCGGCGCCGCGGCGTGACATGACCATCCTCAACGGCATGTCGGTCGACGTGGAGGAATATTTCCAGGTCGGCGCGTTCGAGCGGACGATCGACAAAAGCGACTGGAATCGCTGGGAAAGTCGGGTGGCGACGAACACCGCAATGGTGCTCGATCTGTTCGACCGAGTCGGCGTCAAGGCGACCTTCTTCACGCTCGGCTGGGTGGCGCACCGTCACCCTGCGCTGATCCGCCGGATCGTCGCGGAGGGGCATGAAATTGCCAGCCACGGCTGGGATCATCAGCGCGTTTTCACCATGGATCCCAGTGGCTTCCGGGATGATCTTCGTCGCGCCCGGACTGCGCTGGAGGATGCCGCCGGCGCGAAGGTGACGGGGTATCGCGCGCCCAGTTTCTCGATCGATGCGCGCACCCCCTGGGCCCATCAGGTTCTCGCCGAGGAAGGGTATGCCTATTCCTCCAGTGTCGCGCCGGTCGCCCATGATCATTACGGCTGGCGTGAAAGTCCCCGCTTCGCGTGGCGCCCGCTTTCCGATAACCCGTTGATCGAACTGCCGGTTTCCACGGCTACGCTGGCCGGGCGGCGGATGGCGGTGGGGGGTGGCTTCTTTCGCCTGTTGCCCGCAAAGCTAACCGATCTCGCGGTGCGACAGTCGAATGGCGCCGGCCATGGCGGCATGTTCTACTTCCATCCCTGGGAGGTTGATCCCGGCCAGCCCCGCGTAAGGAACGCCCCCATCCGCTCGAAACTGCGTCATTACAGTCGCTTGAGCTCCATGGCGGGGAAGCTGAGCGGCCTGTTGTCGCGCCACCAGTGGGGGCGTATCGATGCGGTTGCCGCGCGCGAGCAGCAGGCGTGAACGCTGCGTCGGCGCCCTGCGCCGAACTGCAGGTACGTCAAGCGGTGGGCGAGGACGCCCGGATCGACGCCTTTGTCCGTACCGCTCCGGAGGCAACACCCTTTCATCTCACCGCCTGGTCCCGCGCGGTGGAGAAGGGCTGCGGCCAGCGCGCGCGCTTTCTCATCGCAGAACAGGCGGGGCAAATCGTCGGGCTTCTTCCGCTGACCGAGATGCGCTCTCCCTTGTTCGGCAAGGCATTGGTTTCCGCCGGTTTCGCGGTGGGCGGCGGTGTGCTGGGCGAGGCGGTTGATCAACTTGCAGCCGCTGCGCGCGCACTGGATTATCCCGCGATCGAGCTACGTGGCGGCCCCGTGCCCGCGGGCTGGGCGTGCGAGGATCAGGCGTACCTCGGCTTTGCCCGCCCGCTCGCGTCGGATGATGCCGGGGAACTGCTGGCCATTCCGCGGAAGCAGCGCGCCGAAGTGCGCAAGGCGCTCGCCGGCGATCTGGAGGTGGTCACCGGCGGGCTGGACCTCGCTGACGAACATTACCGCATCTATGCCGAATCCGTGCGCAATCTCGGCACGCCCGTGTTCCCGAAGCGCTTGTTCCGCGAAGTCCTGGCGACAATGGACGCCGATATCCTGATCGTTCGTCACGGGGGCAGGGCGGTATCGGCCGTTCTCAGCCTCTACTTCAACGATACGGTCTTTCCTTATTGGGGCGGGGGCGTCGCGGCCGCGCGTGGCTTGCGCGCCAATGACCGGATGTACTTTGCCCTGATGGCGCATGCGCGCGCCCGGGGATGTGCTCGGTTCGACTTTGGCCGCTCGAAGACCGGAACCGGTCCGGCCGCCTATAAGAAGAACTGGGGGTTCGACGCGCAACCGCTTGCCTACGCCAAGTGGCCGGACGGGGCAGGGCGGGCGGTGAATCCGCTGAACCCCAAATATGCGCTGATGGTGCGCAGCTGGAAGAGACTGCCGCTTCCCGTCGCCACGCTGGTCGGGCCGTGGATCAGCCGCGGGTTGGGCTGACATGGAGATCCTGTTTCTTGCGCATCGTGTCCCCTTTCCACCGGATCGGGGGGACCGCATCCGCAGCTATAACATCCTGAACTATCTGTCGAAACGCGCAAAGGTCCACCTCGCCGCGTTTGTCGACGACGATCGCGAGATCAGCGATCGCGATCGCGCGCTGGTGCAGGAATGTGTGCTCGTCCCGCGCACCAAGTCACAGCTGCGGGCCGCCCTCGAGGCGCTGGCCGGCGGATGCCCGATATCGCTCACTGCCTTTGCGGATCGGCGGATGGCCGCGGCGGTCGACGATCTGCTCTCGCGCCGCCCGATCTCGGCGATCTACGCCTATTCCGGCCAGATGGCGCAATATCTCCCCGAAGACGGCCCTTTCGCGATCATGGACTCCGTGGATCGCGATTCCGCCAAGTTCGCCGCTTATGCCGATGCGGCGCGCGGGCCCATGCGCTGGCTGATGCGCCGGGAGGCGCGGTTGCTGGGCGCCTACGAGCAGGCGGTGCATGACCGGGTGGGGGCAAGCCTGTTCGTCAGCGCGCCGGAGGCGGCGCTGCTCCCGGGCAGCAAGGTGCTGGAGAACGGGATCGACACCGCCTTCTACGATCCGGCGGCTGTGGCAGCGGTGCGGGCGCCACAGCCGCTGCTCGTCTTCACCGGCCAGATGGATTATCGCCCGAATGTGGATGCGGTCACCTGGTTTGCACGTTCCGTCTTGCCGTTATTGCCCGATGTACATTTCGCCATCGTCGGCCGGGCGCCGACCGCAGCGGTGCGGTCGCTCGCCGGCGAAAGGGTGACGGTGACGGGCGAAGTCGCCGATGTGCGGGGCTGGCTTGGCACCGCTGCGGTCGTCGTCGCCCCGCTTCAGCTCGCCCGCGGCGTCCAGAACAAGGTATTGGAGGCGATGGCCATGGCGCGGCCGGTGGTGGCCAGCACCGCGGCGGCGGAGGGCATCGATCATCAGGGCACCATCCGGATCGCCGACGACGCGCGCGATTGCGCGGCGATGATCCGTGCCTTGCTGGCCGATCCCCCCGCGGCTGCCGCCTTGGGCGAGGCGGCACGTCGCCAGGTGATCGCACGCTATGGCTGGGACGCGCGGCTCGCGCCGCTGGACGATCTGCTCGCCCTGCGGGCCGCGGTATGACGGCCGTGGTTCACCGCACGGTTGGAATGGCGCCGGTGATGTGGCGCGCGCACCTCACGGCCCTGGCGGCGGCGACTGCCGCCATCCTGTTGCTGCTTCGCCACGACGTTGCCGATCTGCTGGCCTTGTGGTGGACCAGCACCACCTACGGCCATTGTCTTTTCATCCTGCCGGTGGTCAGCTGGCTCGTCTGGACGCGTCGCCAGCCGCTCGCGACGATGACCCCGGTCGCGTGGTGGCCCGGGCTGTTGCTGGTCGCGGCGGGCGGGTTCGGATGGCTGGTCGGCGCCGCTGCCGGCGTCGCCGCCGCGCGTCATTTCGGGCTGGTGATCGCGTTGCAGGGCGCGGTGGTGGCGGTTCTGGGGCCGCATGTCGGCCGCGCGCTCCTCTTTCCGCTGGCCTATGCCTTCTTCGCCGTGCCCTTCGGTGAATGGCTCGAACCGCCGCTCCAGCAGGTGACCGTTTCGCTGGTCATGCCGTTGCTGCACCTCGCCGGCGTGCCTGCCGCGGTGGATGGCGTGCTGATCCACGCCGGCCCCTATTATTTCGAGGTCGCGGAGGCCTGTTCGGGCTCCAAGTTCGTCCTGTCGATGCTGGCGTTCGGGGTGCTGGTTGCCAACACCTGTTTCCGCTCCGGGCGGCGGCGCGCGATGTTCCTCGGCGTGGCGCTGGTGGTTCCTATCCTGGCCAATGGGGTCCGCGCGTTCGGCACGATATACGCGGCGCAGCGGGTCGGGTTGGAGGCGGCGACCGGCTTCGATCACATCATCTACGGATGGCTGTTCTTCGCGCTCGTCATGGCGGCGGTGATGGCGGCGGGGTGGCGCTGGTTTGATCGGGCCCCGGATGATCCCGCGTTCGATCCGGCGGCGCTGCCCGCGCCGACCAGCCACCGTGTCACGGCAGCGATGGCCGCGCTGCTCGTCGCCGCTACGGTGGCCTTGTTTCCGGCCTGGGCCGCCGCGATCGGCGGGCGATCGCAGCCGCTGCCGGCGCAGTTGCGCCTGCCCGATGTGCCCGGCTGGACGCGCGCGCCGCTCAGCACGCGCGCTCCATGGGCGCCCTTCTATCCCGCCGCGGATCACCGCCTGATCGGCCGCTACGTCAACGCGCGCGGCGACGCGGTTGATCTCGCCATCGCGGTCTTTGCAAGACAGGAGGAGGGACGCGAACTGGTTTCATACGGCACCGGCGTCCTGCGCGAGTCTGACCGCTGGGTGCGCGTCGCCGATCTGCCGCCGATCGCTGCCGGCGCGGCGATGCGGATCACGGCGCCCGGCCCGGTGGAGCGCGTCGTCGCTACCTGGTATCGCGTCGGCGGGATCGTGACCGCCCGCCCCGCCGTGGTGAAGCTCGCCACGCTGAAGGCCAGGCTGCTCGGCGGCGAGGCGGGCGCCGTCGCCCTGCACCTGTCCGCGGAGAAGCAGCCTGGCCGTGATCCAGTCGCCGCGATCGCCCGCTTCCGCGCGGCGCTCGGCCCGATCGACGCCGTGACTGCGGGGGTGATGCGCTGATGTGCGGGCTTGCCGGACTTTATCACCCCGAAACGCCCAAGCCGGTCGATCCGGCCCGCATCCGGGCGATGACCGACGCAATGGCGGTGCGCGGCCCGGACGGGGAGGGGGTGTGGACCGCCCCGGGCGTCGGCCTCGGCCATCGCCGCCTCTCGATCATCGATCTGGAAGGCTCGCCCCAGCCGATGCACGATGCGAGCGGCGCGCTGTCGCTGCTCTTCAACGGCTGCATCTACAATTATCGTGAGTTGCGCGCTGAACTTGCCGCCAAGGGTTATCAGTTCCGCACCGCTGGCGATACGGAAGTGCTCCTCGCCGCCTGGGCCGCCTGGGGGCCGGCGATGCTCGATCGGCTGAACGGCATGTTCGCGTTCGTCATCCATGATGCCCGAACGCAGCGGCTGTTCATGGCGCGAGATCGGCTGGGGGTGAAGCCGCTCCATTACGCCCGGCTGGCTGACGGGGCCATTGCCTTCGCCTCCGAGCTCAAGGGTATCCTCGCGCATCCGCTGCTCCGCCGCGTGCCGGATGTGCGCGCGGTCGAGGATTACCTCGCCTACGGCTACGTCCCCGACGATGCCTGCATCGTGGCCGGTGTCAGCAAGCTCCCCGCCGGCCATTACCTGCTGGTCGAGCGCGGCAAGCCGGTGCCCGCACCGGTGTGCTGGTGGAACGTCTCCTTCGCGGATCGCGCCCGCGGCTCGGCCAAGGCGCTGGAGGAGGAACTGGTCGCGCACATGCGCGACGCGGTCCGCTCGCGATTGGTGGCGGACGTGCCGCTCGGCGCCTTCCTGTCGGGCGGGGTGGACAGTTCCGCGGTGGTCGCGCTGATGGCGGAGGCGCTGCCGCACGCCGTGCGCACCTGCACGATCGGCTTCGACGAGGCGGGGCATGACGAACGGTCCTATGCCGCGCTGATCGCCGAACGCTTCCGCACCGATCATCGCGCGCGTGTCGTCCGATCGGACGATTACGGGCTGATCGACCGTGTCGTCGCGGCATTCGACGAGCCGTTCGCCGATGCCTCGGCGCTCGCCACCTATCAGGTCTGCGCGCTCGCCCGCGAGACGGTGACGGTGGCGCTGTCGGGCGACGGCGCGGACGAGACGCTCGCCGGCTACCGCCGCTACCGCTTCCAGGCGGCGGAGGAGCAGGTGCGCGGCCTCTTGCCCGAACGCTTGCGGCGCAAGATGTTTGGAACGTTGGGCGCCTTATACCCCAAGGCCGATTGGGCACCGCGCCCGCTGCGCGCCAAGACGACGCTGCTCGCCCTCGCCGACGATGGCGGGGAGGCTTATGCCCGCTCTGTCGGCGTCACCACGCCCGCGCTGCGCGCGGTGCTGTTCACCGACGCCGCGAAACGCGCACTCGGCGGACACCGCGCGGAGGATCGCTACGTCGCGGCGATGCGCGATGCGCCTGCCCGCGACGCGATCGACCGCGCGCAATATGCCGACATCAAGATCTGGCTGCCCGGCGACGTCCTGGCGAAAACCGATCGCACCAGCATGGCGGTGAGCCTGGAGGCGCGCGAGCCGCTGCTCGATCACAAGCTCGTGTCCTTCGCCGCCAGCCTCCCGGCCTCGCTCCGCCTGCGGCACGGCGAGGGCAAGTGGTTGATGAAGAAGGCGATGGAGCGTTATCTGCCCAAAGAGGTGCTTTACCGGCCCAAGATGGGCTTCGTGACGCCGGTCAGCGCCTGGTTCCGCGGTGCGCTGGCGAACGAGGCGGCCGGGCTCGCCAGGTCGCGGACGCTGGCGGACACCGGCTGGTTCGACATGGATGCGCTGAGCGGCCTCGCCGAAGCCCACCGCACCGGCCGCGCCGAGCACGGGCGGACGCTGTGGCAGTTCGTGATGCTGGAGCGCAGCCTCAAGCGCCTGTTCGGGTGACCGCCAAGATCCCGTCATCCCGGCCCTGAGCCGGGATCCCGCTTCTTCTGCTCGACCGCAGCGAAGGCGGCGGGACCCCGGATCAAGTCCGGGGTGACAGCGTCAGCGCCGCGCCTTCGCCTGCCAAGCCTGAAATTGCTCTACGGCCACCGATCGCCGCAGCACCCGCGCCATCGGATCGACCGCAACATGCGTGCCCGCAGGCACGCTCACAGACCCGCGCCCGCCCTCCATCGCCACCCGCTCGATCCGGTCGCCGACCTTCACCTCGACGGGCACTTCGAAGCGCCCGCCCGCACGCCACTCCAGCCGCAACACGTCCCCCTCGCGTGTCTCGACCAGCTCCGGCAGCGCCGCGCGCCGCAGATAGGCATCGAAGAACCAGCCGAGATCGCGCCCCGCCTCCTCCTTCACGATCGATTCAAACTCGCGGGTCGAGGCATAGCGCGGCGCGAAATTCCCCGGCATCGGATCGGCCCGCCCGTACACCAGCCGGCGTGTCGCCTTGAAGAACGCCGCGTCGCCGATCAGCCACCGCAGCGTATGCAGCGTCCATGCACCCTTGAAGTAGATGTCGCCACCCGCACCGCCCTTCGACGGCTCGTACACCTCTTCCTCGGTCAGCAATTTGTCGCGCACCACCGGCGCCGCATTGACGATGCGGTTGCGTTGCGCGTCCATCATTACCGCATAGCGCGCCTCGCCCTCGCGCCACTGGCCGTAGAGCGGCTGCATGTACTGCGCGAAGCCTTCGTGCAGCCAGTAGTCGTCCCAGTTCGCCGCCGTCATCTGATTGGCGAACCATTCGTGGCTGAACTCATGCTGCAGCAGCCAGTCGAACCCCTCGGGCGCCTTGGCATAGCCGTTGCCGTAAGCGTTGATGGTCTGGTGCTCCATGCCCATGTGCGGCGTCTCGACCACACCCATCTTCTCGTCGGCGAAGGGATAGGGGCCGATCACCGCCTCGAAGAAATCGAGCGTCGGTGCGAATTCGGCAAACAGCGCGCGGGCCTGCTCCGCCTTGCCCGGCAGATGCCAGTAATGCAGCGCAATGTCGTTGCCGTAGCGGCTGCGATAGGTGCCGGTGATCTCCTCATATGGGCCCGCCGCCAGCGCCACCGCATAGGTGTTGGGCTGGCGCGCGCGCCAGTTCCAGCGTGTCCGTCCATCCGGCAGCGTCTCGACGCTCACCAGCCGGCCGTTCGACGGTGCCTTGAGGCCCGCCGGGACGGTGACATGCAGGTCGACCATCGCCGGCTCGCCGGCCGGGAAGTCAAGGCACGGCCACAGGAGATCGCATCCATATCCCTCGGTGGTCGTCGCGATCCAGGGCTGTCCCTCCGGCGTCGTGGACCAGACGATGCCATCGTCCCAGGGCGCATTGCGCGCGACATGCGGCGTGCCGCCATACGTGATGCGGGCGCGTGCCGTTTCGCCGCTGGCGAGCGGGCGGGGCAGGTCGATGGTCAGCTGGCCTTCCGGGTTGCGCCACGCGCTCTTCGGCAGCGCGATCCCGTCGATCGATATGGCCGACACCGGCAGGTTGCGATCGAGGTCGATCACCAGCCGGAACAGTGATGCGCGCGCGGTGAAGGACAAGGTCGCGTCACCACGGATGCGCCGTTGCCTGGGCAGCAGCTCGAACGACAGGTCGGCGTGGTCGAACGACACCGCCGTCTGCTCGGCGGGACGTGCGCCGCCCGAGATCTGCGTTTGCGCGGTAAGCGGCGGTTCGCCCTTGTCGGGCAGCGGGCTGGCGGCGAGGAGCAGCAGGAAGGCTGAGATCATGCGGCCGGAGAATGTCGAAGCATTGCCATTCGATCCATCAGCCCCGGCGACGATTGATGGACAAGCGCGCCACCCCATATACACTGCATACGCCGCCTGTTCGAAGCGGCGCCGGAGTTTGCATGACCCAGACCTTCCCCGTTCTGCCGCTGCGCGACATCGTTGTTTTCCCTCACATGATCGTGCCGCTGTTCGTCGGCCGCGACAAGTCCGTCGCTGCCCTCGAAGCCGCGATGGCCGCCGACAAGGAGATCTTCCTCGTCGCGCAGCTCGATCCTGCCGAGGATGATCCCAAGGCGGACGACCTCTACGACATCGGCGTTACCGCCACGGTGCTCCAGTTGCTCAAGCTTCCCGACGGCACGGTGCGCGTGCTGGTCGAGGGCAAGCAGCGCGGCCGGCTGGGCGGGCTCGTCGATGCCGGCGCTTACATGACCACCGAAGTGGCGATGATCGAGGACGTCGAGGCGGAGGGCACCGAGGTGTCCGCGCTGATGCGCTCGGTCGTCGATCAGTTCGAGAATTACGCCAAGCTCAACCGCAAGCTGCCGGCAGAGACGGCCTCGCAGCTCGGCGAGATCGAGGACGCCTCGCGCCTCGCCGACGCGGTGGCGGGCAACATCTCGATCAAGGTCGCCGACAAGCAGGCGCTGCTGGTCGAGATCGATCCGTCGCGCCGCCTGGAGATGGCCTTCGCCTTCATGGAGGGCGAACTGGGCGTCCTGCAGGTCGAGAAGAAGATCAAGAGCCGCGTCAAGCGCCAGATGG
>JBELMF010000024.1:0-28340 GCA_042096015.1 Sphingomonas sp. | reverse complement strand
GTGGCGGCGACCGTCGCGAACCAGCATGTCGGTGATCGCGGCGCCGCCAGGGCCCTCCATCATCGCGCCGTTCGGATTGTCGAAGCGCGGGATGCCGATCTCCTCGGCCGCGTCGAGCATCGCCAGTGCGATCGGGCTCGGGTCGGCAGCGGGCTGAACCCACACCGGGCCGCCCGTGCCGCGATACCGGGGATCGGGATTGCCCTGCCAATTCTCTATGCGACGATAGATGTCCAGTACAGACTCATATCCCCAGGCCGCATCTCCGGCTTCGGCGGCGAAATGGTCCCAGTCGCTCTGGTGCCCGCGTGCCCAGACCATGACGTTGATGCTGGATCCGCCGCCGAGGCCTTTGCCCATCGACATCGGCAGCGCGCGGCCAGCGAGGTGCGGATTGGGCGTCGCCTGAAAGCCCCAGTCGCGCTCACTCCCGAGATTGAGTGGCCACTGCGCCGGGTCAAGCACGGTTTCAGCCTCGTCACCGCCGCCAGCTTCAAGCAGCAGAACGTGTGCGTCCGGGTTCTCGGCCAAGCGCCGGGCGACCACCGAGCCAGACGCACCGCCGCCGCAGACGATGAAATCATAGCTCTCTCGCAGGCGCGCCCGCAGTCTCGCCTGATTGTCCATCATCCGCCGGTCGAACTGGACCGGATCCTCCATTTCGCTGTTGCTCATCATGACACGTCTCCATCGTGGAGGGCGGCAAGTATCATTTCTATCAAATATGCCAAGTCTATTATTTTAGCGGCGTGCTGCTAATGTGCTCTCAAGAAGCCGAAGAGGCAGGAGTGACGACGTGAACAGGGCGGAAAAGGACATTTTGACAACGGCGGATACGGCGCGCCTGCTCGGCGTATCGGTGCGCACGGCGCAACTGCTGATCGAGGGCGGCACGGTGCCTTCTTGGAAGACGCCGGGCGGGCACCGGCGGGTGTATCGCGCAGACGTCATGAAGCTAATCGACGGCGGGGAGGGGAGTGAGTCGCCCTCGCCGTCGGCCACGGTGACCGTCATCGGAACCGCCGACCGCCTGCCGCTCTATGCTCAGCAACTGGCGCAGCTCCCCGAATGCGTGCCGGATCTCTACGAGGATGTCATGGCGGGGCTGGTTGCAATCGGATCGGTAAAGCCGCATGCCGTATTGGTCGATGCCGTGTCAGGCGGTCCCGATCGTAGCGCGTTACTTCACAGCCTGTCGGCCAACCCAACATTGGTGAACAGCCGAATCGTCGCCGTGGGCGGCGCTGTTTCACCCGAAGCCTTGCCTGACCGGATCGGGCATGCGGATGACATTACGCAAGCAGTGGCCTCCCTACGCGCTTCGCTAAGCGACGGGGAGGGGTTCTCCCCTGTCGACGGCGAACTGGATTTTCCGTTCGCCCTGAACGAGCGACAACGGCTGGTAGCGCTGGAACGCTCCGGGCTGGTCGATACCCCGCCGGAGGAGGCGTTCGATCGTCTGACCTGGCTTGCTGCGCAGAGCCTCGACATGCCGATCGCGTTGCTGACGCTGCTGACGCCGACGCGCCAGTGGTTCAAATCCAAGTTTGGGCTCGACCTTCCCGAAACACCGCGCGGATGGGCGTTCTGCAATCACACCATTCTGCAGAAGGAGGTATTCAGCGTCTCCGATCTGTCAAGCGATCCGCGGTTTGCTGACAACCCCGCCGTCAAGGGAGACGCCGGGTTCCGCTTCTACGCCGGTGCCCCTGTTCGCGACGACAATGGCTTCGTCGTCGGATCGCTCTGCGTCATCGATCGCCATACGCGCGTGTTGGACAATCGCGGCCAGCAGATGCTCTTGACGCTGGCCGCGCTTGCTTCCGACGAAATCCGCCTTCGCGCGCTGGAGCGCAAGGTGCACGAGCAGCGTGCGCGAACCTGACCAGCCCATGTCGCTACGGCGGTAACGCGTCCGCCGCGCGCGGCAACGCCGGTGCAGCGCGCGCTCGTCATGCCTGCGCGTCAACCAGTGTGGGAGCTTTCATGGTTCAGGCGGTAACTGCGTATAATGACGGCTATCTGATTCAACTGGCTGCGGGCAGCGTGGCGGTTCAGGACGTCGGCTGCGGACCACCGGTGCTGCTGGCGCACGGCTTCTTGTGGGATCGGGGAATGTGGGCCCCGCAAGTTCGTGCGCTTGCCCCGCATTGTCGCCTGATCGTACCCGACATGTGGGGTCATGGCAGATCGGGCGAGCTGCCACCCGGAACGCAGGGAATGGCTGATCTTGCCGACCAGATGATCGAACTCCTTGACCGGTTCGACATTGACCGTTGCGTCGTTGTCGGATCGTCGCTGGGCGGCATGTGGGCGGCTCACCTTGCGGCGCGCGCGCCCGAGCGAGTGGCTGGCCTTGTGATCATGAACAGTTCACTGAACGCAGAGCCGGCGGTGCAGCGGGCGGTATATGCTGGGATCCTCGACTGGGTCGCGGCAGAAGGCATGGTGGGCGACCATCTTGCCGATCTCGTCGTTCCATTGTTCTTTGCGGCTGACGTCGCCAGCCGCGCGCCAAGGCTGCCGCGAGAGCTGCGGCGGCGGCTGGCCGGCTTCGGGGCCGACACGTTGCGTCGCTCGGTGGTTCCGCTCGGACGCATTATTTTCGATCGACCCGACGCGCTCGCCATCTTAGCCGAGGTAAAGGCACCCACGTTGGTGATCGCCGGGGACGACGATCGCGCGCGTTCAACGCAGGAAAGCGCGGAAATGGCGCGACTGCTTGGATGCGGTTTCACCGTTATTCCACGATGCGGCCACACCGCAACGCTGGAGCAACCGGGTCGGGTCAATGCGCTTTTGCTTGGCTTCCTGCGCGATATCGGCCGGCTGAACACGGTCGACCGAGCCGCTGTTGGCTAGATGGGCATTCGCTCTAGCCCCTCAGACGCCATCAGTCGGATCGACGGCCCCCCACCTGCCGAGCTGCTCATACACGGTGTCACGCAGGTGACGAACGCGCCGATTCAGATCACCGAGTTCGGCCGGCGTCTCGCCGGAGGCTTCCAGCAGCGTAGAGCCAAGGCAGCCTGCCTTCGCCTTCAATGCCGCTCCCGCCGGGGTCAACGAGATCAGCACCTGCCGTTCGTTTCCCGGGTTGCGTGACCGCTTCACCAGCCCAGCTGCTTCTAGACGCTTGAGAAGAGGCGTCAGCGTGCTCGACTCGAGCGCCAGCTGCTGCGCAATCGCGCCGACCGTCTGGTCATCGCGGCGCCAGATGACGTTCATCACCAGATACTGTGGGTAGGTGAGCCCCAGCGCGTCGAGCAGCGGCTTGTAGAGCCGTTGGATGGCAATGCCTGCCGAGTAAACAGCATAGCATAGCTGGTCCTCCAGCCTGATCGGCCCGGTTCCGTCGTCGGTCATCCCGCATTCCTCACTCATCTTGAAGACACATATCGCGATAAATTTCCTCTGGACAACCCAGCGCGACTCACCTAGACAGTTATCGCGATAAACATTACTTGGGTAAATAAAAGGATCGTTATGAAGACGCTCTACCGTACCCGTGCAAACGCCACCGGTGGTCGGACCGGCACTGCCACTGTCGAGGATGGCTCCCTGAGCCTTGCACTCGCCACGCCCAAGGAGCTTGGCGGTTCCGGTGGCCCCGGCACCAATCCGGAGCAGCTCTTCGCTGCCGGCTATGCTGCCTGCTTCCTCAGCGCGATCCGCTTCGTCGCATCCGGCCGCAAGGTGAACGTCTCCGAGAGGACGCGGGTCACCGCCGAGGTCGGCATCGGCTCGAGCGAGGATGGGCGCGGCTTTCAGCTGCAAATCGCGCTGGAGGTGTCGCTGCCTGATATCGATGCCACGTCCGCGACTGAACTCGTGGAGGCAGCGCACAGCGTGTGCCCCTATTCAAACCTGGCCCGCAACGGCGTCGACATACGCCTGTCGCTGATCGCCTGATCCCCTTCACGCACGAAAGGAGCCGTTTCATGTTCAAGCACCTGCTCACCGCCACCGCCGCACTCGCGACCACTGCAACGATCCTGATCGGCACGATCGGTGTCGCGCGGGCGGAGCCTGCGGCTCAGGCGACCGTCAACCAATCCGTCCGGAACGTGGTGCTGGTCCACGGCGCCTTTGCCGACGGCTCCGGCTGGCGCGGCGTATACGATAATCTGACCCGCCGGGGATATCGCGTTACAGTCGTACAGAACCCGCTGACCTCGCTTGTTGACGACGTGGCAGCAACGCGGCGCGCGCTCGATCGCCTGGACGGACCCGCGGTCCTTGTGGGACATAGTTGGGGCGGCACCGTCATCACGGAGGCGGGCGTGCACCCGAAGGTCGCGGCTCTGGTCTATGTGTCCGCCTTGTCGCCCGATGCGGGTGAAACCACCGCGCAGCAGTATGAGGGCTTCAGGACGCCACCCGAGTTCGTGCTGGAGACCGCGCCGGATGGCTATGGATATGTGAAACCCGACGCGTTCATGGCCGGCTTCGCGGCTGACGCCAGCGTAGCCGACGCCGCCTTCATGCGCGATTCGCAGGTGCCGATCAGCATGGCGGCTTTCGGCACCAGGCTTCAGAACGCCGCTTGGCGGTCGCGCCCGAGCTGGGCAGTGATCGCTACCGATGACAGGGCGTTCGAGATCGGGATGCTGCGCGCCATGGCGAAGAAGATCGGCGCCAAGACGATCGACGTGAAGGCGAGTCACGCGGTGTTCATGACCCAGCCGAAGGCGGTCGCGGATGTGATCGACCAGGCCGCGCAAGCCTCGACGGCGAAGGGCGGCTGACGATCACCCACCGCCGTGCGGCAGGCGGAGCGATCCGCCTGCCGTTCGCGTTACGGCGCAATCGCCGAGCGCTCCCGTGCGAGATCCACGAGCGCCCGGAATGCGGCGGAGGCGTTGCGTCGTCCCGCATAGTAGAGGCAAAGCGGCGCCAGCGGCGGGGTCCAGTCCTCGAGCAGGCGGATCAGGCGGCCTGCTGCTATGTCCTCGCGAACGTCCGAGTCCATGGAATAGCCGATCGCCAGGCCTTCAAGTGCGGTGATCCGCGTTAGGCTCGGCTCGTCGAGCGTGATCGGTCCGTCCACATCAATCTGAAGCGGCTGTCCGTCCTTCTCGAACTGCCAACGGTACAAAGCGCCGTTGGGAAGCCGGGCACGGATGCAGGCGTGCTTCAACAAGTCGAGCGGCACCTGCGGCGCGCCGTGCCTTAGCACATAGGCCGGAGAGGCGACCACGGCATTTCGGCGGGCTCCACCCAGCGGGACTGCAATCATGTCGCTCGGCACGAAATCACGTGCGCGGATGCCGAAGTCGAATCCGTCGGCGACCACATCGACCAGCTTACCCTCCGTCACCAAGTCGATGCTCACCTGTGGGAAGCGCCGCAGATACTCGATAAGCAACGGGGCGAGAACCTCTCGGGCGGCGGTCGCAAAGGCGTTGATACGAAGTACCCCCGATGGTGTCGCCTGCTGTGAGCGCGCTGCGTCCATCGCGTCGTGAATGTCGTCGAGTGCCGGCCCGACTTGATCGGTGAAGCGTCGTCCGGCGTCGGTCAGCGACACGCTGCGCGTCGTGCGGTTGAACAGCCGCACGCCTAAGTCGCGTTCGAGCTTGCCGATGCTGTTGCTGAGCGCCGTCGTCGACAAGCCGAGGTCGATTGCGGCGGCACGGAAAGATCGTCGTCGCGCGACCGCCAGAACAGCATCGAACTCGGTCAAACTCAGACGCGGCATTGTCCCAAATCCCGAAATACCTCGTCCCGTTTTGTCCTGCTTATCGCAATGAACGTCCAGCCCTAACTTTGATCTCGCTTGCCAGGAAAGGATCAACGCATGACCATCCATCTACCGACTCCGATTTCCGCCTATTTCGACGCCGATCGCCAGGGCGATGTAGAAGCCGTCGCCGCCTGCTTCACCGAAGATGCTGCCGTCACCGACGAAGGCATCACCAATCATGGGCATGAGGCGGTGCGCGCATGGAAGCGTAAGGCTTCGCAGGCCTATCACTACTCTGTGGAGCCCTTCGCGATGGTGAGCGCGGACGACCGCACGATCGTCACTGCCCATGTGCGCGGCGACTTCCCTGGCAGCCCGGTTGACCTACGCTATCATTTCAAGCTCGCCGGTGACCGGATTTCGGCGCTGGAGATTGTGGCATGATCCCCTTCCTCGACCTGTCGGGAAAGCGCGCGCTCATCACGTCGGGGACGCGCGGCGCCGGTGCCGCTACGGTTCGTATGTTCCGCGAGCTTGGTGCACAGGTGCTGACCACTGCGCGCAGCCGACCCGAGGATCTGCCCGAAGAGCTGTTCGTTGCTTCGGACCTTACAACGGCGGAAGGCTGCTCGGCGCTTGCGCAAGCGGCTACGCAACGGCTGGGCGAGATCGACATCGTCGTCCACATGCTCGGCGGGTCTTCGTCGCCGGGGGGCGGGTTCGCCGCGCTCGACGACGCAGTGTGGAAGCGTGAGCTCTCGCTCAATCTGATGCCCGCGGTTCGACTCGATCGAGCGCTGGTGCCCGCAATGGTGGCGCAAGGACGAGGCGTGATTGTCCACGTTACGTCAATCCAGCATCGTCTCCCGCTGCCGGAAGCGACCACCGCTTACGCCGCAGCCAAGGCGGCCCTGTCCACCTACAGCAAGAGCTTGTCGAAAGAGGTCTCGCCTCAAGGGGTCCGCGTCGTGCGCGTGTCACCCGGCTGGATCGCGACCGAGTCCTCCGTTGAGCTCGCCGAGCGCCTCGGCGCGGAATATGGCGGCGGGGTGGAAGCGGGCAAGCGGATGATCATGGAGTCGCTCGGCGGCATTCCGCTGGGCCGGCCTGCCGATCCGGAAGAGGTCGCCAGCCTGATCGCCTTTCTCGCCTCCGACAGGGCAGGCAGCATCACCGGCACCGAACATGTGATCGACGGCGGCACTATCCCGACCGCGTGAGACGCCTGCGCCGTTCGCCTTGATCCGCAAGGACGCGGAGGGCAGTGGCGCGGGATCGTTCAGCTAAGGCGACCCCATGCGTCACATTCTGCCTCCTCCGTCGGCCTGGATCTCGGCGCTGGTCGCGACCGCGGTCGGCTTCGGCGGCACGATCGTGCTGGTCGTGCAGGCGCTGCGCCGGATGGGGGCCTCGGTAGAGGAGGCCGGATCGGCGGTTACCGCGATTTGCCTCGCGATCGCCGTTGCCGGAGCTGTACTGTCATTCCGGTTGCGCATGCCCGTGGTGCTGGCCTGGTCCACGCCAGGCGCGGCACTGCTCGTCACCTCGCCGCCGGTGTCATGGCCCGTCGCATGCGGCGCTTTCGTGATCGCTGGCCTTATCGGGACGGCGGTGGGCGCCGTACCGTTGCTCGGGCGCGCGGCTGTGGCGATCCCAGCCGCGATCGCATCGGCCATGCTCGCGGGCGTGCTGCTGCCGTTTGGCCTGCAGGCGTTTCGCGAAGCCCATGCCGATCCGGAATTTGTCGCGATGCTGGGCATCACCTTCATCATCGGTCGGACGCGCTTCCCGCTCTATGCGCTGCTGCTGGTGCTTGCTGCCGGGATCGGCTTGATCCTTGTGCGGGGCGGGTTCGGCGCACTGCCCGCGGGGGCGATCCTCGGCACGCTTACTCCGGTGACCCCAACGTTAGATGCCGGCGCGCTGATCGGCATCGCCCTACCGCTCGCCCTTGTGACGCTCGCCTCGCAGAACCTGCCCGGCATCGCCGTGCTGCGCGTCGCCGGCTACGAGCCGCGTCCTGCGCCGCTCTTGATCGGGACGGGTCTGGCGAGCGTGGCTGCCGCGCCGTTCGGCGCTCATGCCGTGAACCTTGCGGCGATCACCGCTGCGATCTGCACGAGCCCGGAAGCCGACGCCGATGAAATGCGCCGCTGGCGGACCGGCGTGATCTATGCCGCCTTCTATCTCCTGCTCGCGATCTTTTCGCCGTTGCTGGTCCGCTGCTTCGCAGCCCTGCCGCCGATCGCCATCGCGGTGCTGACGGGCTTGGCGATCATTCCCGCGCTGCTCGGCGCGCTGGAGGCGATGCTGTCAGCGCCCGAACACCGGGACGCCACGATCCTGACGCTGCTGGTCACCGCTTCGGGTGTTACCGTGTTTGGCGTCGGGGCGGCGTTCTGGGGCATTGTCACGGGCATCGCCGCGATCGCGATCCAGCGCCTGTTCAGCCTACGCGCGGCGGGCTGACCTCACGGCAAGCGACCGAACACGAATGTTGCCACGGCAGCGGCATCCACCTCGACATCAACATAGCCGTGGCGGCGAAGCAGCGCGACGATCTCTTTGGTGTCGGTGATCTCACCGCCGCCACGCAGCGTCCGCAAGGTGGCAATCACCGCCGCGAACGGATCGTCGGGTATCGTATAAAGCGCCGCTACCAGCCATGCGCCGGATTGCGACGCCGCTGCGATCCGTCCAACCGCCTCGCACACCGTCGAACGCGGCAGAAACATCGTCGGTAGCCACGCCAGCGAGAAGCGCGCCGCCGTATCCAGTTCCGAGATGTTGACGTTACCTAGCAGAATACGATCGCCGTGCCTGCTCGCCGCGATCCGCTTGCGGGCGAGGCGCAGCGCTGGCTCCCAGATGTCGATGGCTTCAACGGTCAGATGGGGACAGCTTTCGGCGGCGCGTAGGGCAGTACCGCCGACGCCCGTGCCCACGTCGAGGAAGCGACCGGTCAGGCAGCGGGCGAGCGCCGGACGCTCCGCAGCAAGCGCGAGAATACGATCGAAGGCGCCGCTCGAGGCGCGACCCATCGCTGCGAGGACGGTCTCGTCCGCAACGGCCCATCCCGCGGGCTGGGCGATGTTGTGGAACAGGTCGGCACTTTCGACGAGCGCCATTTCGATCATCGGGAGCAGCACCGCCAGATCCTCGCCGGACAGCGTAGCCGCCTCGCCGAGTGTCAGTTGCAGTCCTCGCTCGACCTGTTCACGGATCAGCGGATCGCCAGTTTCTGAGCGCAGCTTGATCCAAGCGCCGATGATCGCGAGCATCCGCGCTGCACGGCCGAGTTGCTGTACGCAGTGGATCGGGGCGGCGCTCATGCGGCTTGCCTCACCGGCGTCAGATCAGGTGATGCGTGGCGACGGGAAGACAGGATGGCGATCGCGAGCAGGCCGCCGATGATCCCGACATGTTCCGCCGACACGTGCAGCGCGATGGTCCTGAAAGGCTCCTGCGTCAGCGACCAGAAATGGTGTACCAGAAGGATCGTCAGTCCGGTAAACACGCCGAGAGCCCCGGCACCGAGCCACGCGCCGCGATTGGTGATGATGAGGGCCGATCCGAGCAATTGCACGATCACCGTGGCGATGTTGAAGGCAGCAGCCGGCTCCAGCCCGGCGGCCGACGTCTCGGCAACTCCCGTGTTGAACGCGAACAGCTTGGTCAAGCCGCTCAGCCAGAAGGGCATTGTCAGCAGCAGCCTTGCGGCCCGGTCGATCAGGGGCGCTCGCAGCAGGCGGTGGATCGCTGTCGGCATCGTTTCACTCCATCGTCGAACGCAGGCGCAGGCGCGCGAAACACGAGCCGTCACGCCGAATTTGGCAGCCGCATCGGGACGGGACGCCGAACGTCGGGCCTGGATCTCGGCCACGACCGTCATGAGCTCTGCAGATGGATAATGGGCACAGCCCGCCACACAGAAGCTTTCCAGCACTACCACCCACCATGAGGTCGGGCGCCTCACCGATCGTTCGTTGCCCGAAACCGGCGTGGTGATCGGCGCGGTGCTTCGTGCGTCAGGCATGCCGCGATCCGGCACGTTTCGCCTGATCAGACGTCTCTGGCTGGAGATCATTTGATGAGGCGTCGGGTGCCGGGATCGGAGGGTGTGCACGGGCGATGGCAGCGTTCCGCTGCGGCCGCGCGGTGCGTACCGTGATCGACACACACCGCAGTTCATCGAGTGCCCAGGCATGGTGATGGCGTCCGCAGATGCGCCGAGCCGCGCGTATGATCCGGAAGTCGAGCTCGTCTCGATCTTCCTGATCGGCGAGATCCAGATCCGATGTGGGGACAACAATCGATTGTGCCTGCTGCGTCTCGGACGCGAAAGCACTGGGCGTATATACGATACTGCCAGTAAGCGCCGCAGCTATAGTGACGATATTCTTGTGAAGCGTCATGACGACAAACTCCTGTAGGGAGCTCGCCCTTTGGCGCTGCAACACTGCACGCTTGCTTCGCTTGCCGTCGCAATGGTTACATGTGCAATTGTTCCCCGAAGCCGAGCGCTGCAACGGCGTCAGTCAGCAAGCAGGGCTACGCTGCGAGCCGAAACGGCCAAGCACTTCGAGTGCATGCAAGTGACCGGGATCGGTTACGCGCGGCGGCATTCTCACCCCCGTCGGTGGAGCAGGGCTGTCGGCTCCGGCAACGGCTGACGGGAGCGCGTGCCGATCACCGCCTGCCCGCCTGGATTGCGCGCCTTCCGGGAACCCGGCAGCCCCACAGCGCGTAACTGCGGCAGGATGTGAGGAGGATGTCATGGCACGATCGGCCGAAAAGCGCGGGAAGGATGAAACCAAAGCGGCAGAGAAGAAGGTCCGCAAGACCGGCAAACCGGCCAGCGGCGCGCGGGGCGGCATTACGGCGCCCGTGACACCTTCCGACGAGCTGGCGGCCATCGTCGGTAAGGACGACCTTCCGCGCAGCGAGGTCGTCAGCAAGGTGTGGGACTATATCAAGAAGCATGACCTTCAGGATGCGAAGGACCGGCGTCAGATCAACGCCGACGATAAGTTGCAAAAGATCTTTGGAAAGAAGTCGGCGAGCATGTTTGAGATGAACAAACATCTCAGCGCGCATCTCACCGCCAAAAAGTCCTGACCGGATCGAACGGCCGGCGCCAAACGTCTTTACACCGGCGCAATGCGTCGGCGGCTCAGATCATCAGATCGCGTATGCGTCGGGATAGCACATCCATGGCGAAGGGCTTCGTCAGCAGGGCCATATTCGACGCAAGCTGACCGTTCCCGATCACGGCATTTTCGGCATAGCCGGTGATGAAAAGGATCCTGAGTTCCGGTCGCAGGCTTAGTGCCGCATCCGCGACTTGCCGGCCGTTCATCCCGCCCGGCAGGCCGACGTCGGTGATCAGCAAATCGATGTTGGGCCGGTCCTGGATGATCCGCATGGCGGACTGACCGTCCGCTGCCTCCAGGACATCGTAGCCGAGATCCTCGGCCGCTTCGACGACCAGCATCCGAACCGTGGGCTCATCATCCACCACCAGGATACAGCCGCTCGCCTGCTCTCCATCATCCTGCTGGGCGGCGCGCGACGCGTCGTCAGGGGGCAGGTCACCGCGGCTTTCGTCGATGTAGCGTGGGAGATACAGGCACATCGTGGTGCCGATGCCCAGCTCGGTATAGATGCGCACCTGCCCGCCCGATTGGCGGGCGAAGCCATAGATCATCGACAATCCCAGGCCCGTTCCCTCACCGAGCGGCTTGGTCGTGAAGAAGGGGTCGAACGCGCGGCTGACGATGTCGGGCGTCATGCCGGTGCCCGTGTCGGTGACGCAGATCGAGACATATTGGCCTGGGTCGAGATCGCGCTCCTTCGCCGCGCGTTCGTCGAGCCACTTGTTCGCGGTCTCGATAGTGATGCGGCCGCCTTCAGGCATCGCGTCACGCGCATTGATGCACAGGTTAATGAGGGCATTTTCCAGCTGGTTGGGATCGACCAGGGTCTGCCACAGGCCGGCCTTGCCGACCGTCTCCACCGTTACGTGGGTGCCCACGGTACGCCGGATCAGTTCTTCGACATCGAAGATAAGGCGGTTTACGTCGGTCGGTCGCGGATCAAGCGTCTGCCGGCGGGAGAAAGCGAGCAGGCGGTGGGTGAGGGCGGCGGCGCGGCGAACGGCGCCCTGAGCCGCTACCGAATATTTCTCCAGTTCGCTCAGCCGACCTTGTGCGATGCGCACCTTCATCATTTCCAACGCACCGGAGATTCCGGTCAGCAGGTTATTGAAATCATGTGCCAATCCGCCGGTAAGCTGGCCCACGGCCTCCATCTTCTGCGATTGCCGCAGCGCATCTTCGGCGCGGTCGCGCTCGGCCGCGGTTTCCTCGACTTCATGGACCAGCCGGCGACGCTCGGCTTCGCGTTCGCGTTCGATCATCTTGCGCTGGGAGACGTCGAGCATCGCGCCGACCATGCGTAGCGGTGTGCCCTGCGGATCACGGATCACATAGCCGCGATCCAGCACGTCGGCATAGGTGCCGTCGACGCGCTCGAAGCGGTATTCGTCGCTCCAGTCGCTGTCCGTGCCGTCGATCACCGCATGAATGCTCTGGCTGATCGTGTCCCGGTCATCGGGATGGATGCGGTCGAGCCACCATTGGCTGTCCGGATCGACATCGGCCAGCGCATGGCCGTAAACACGAGAGAGCGCATCGTTCCAGGTGACGTGATTGGTCCGGAAATCCCAATCCCAGATCGCGTCGTTGGTCGCGCGCCCGGCCAGCCGAAGTCGCTCGCTGATCTCGCGCAGCGCGGCATTCGCCTGCCAGTCCTTGGTCACGTCCTGGACCGTGCCGATCAGCCGGATCGGCACGCGATCCTCGAAGAAGGCGATGCCATGGGCGCTGATATGGCGAAGCACGCCATCCTCGATCCCGATCGTGCGATAGACGATTTCGAACCGTCCGTTGCCATCAGGATCCAGGGCAGCGGCGACGGCGCGATCGGCGCGCTCCCGGTCCTCCGGGTGCAAACCCGCCAGGAAGGCGCTATCGTAGCTTACGGGGACATCGGGGCTAAGGCCAAAATAGGCGCGACAGCGATTGTCCCACGTCAGCGTCCCATCCCGCGGGCGATAGTCGAACCGCCCGAGTTCGGCCGCCGCGGTGGCGAGTTCCAGCTCCTCGCGGCTCCGCTCCAGCGCCTGCTCCGTCCGGCGACGGTCGGTCAGGTCGGAAAAAAGAATGGCGACGTGATGCTGTTCGGGTTCGTCGACGCGATAGGCATGAACAAGGTACCAGCGCTCGTCGAGCGCTTGAGCAGGCAGTTCGATCCGCTCGGCGACGCCCGTCTTCGCTACGCGCCCGTACAGGTCGAACCAATGCTGTTCATGGTCCGGCGCGATATCCCGCATCCAGCGGCCGACCGGATCATGGATGCCGGTATAGATCTCGAACGAGCCGTTCACTTCCAGGAACCGATAGTCGGAAGGTTCGCCCGCTGCGTCGAAGCGCACCTCTACCACGCAGAAGCCTGCGTCGATCGAGTTGAACAAGGAGCGGTATCGTTGCTCGCTTGTACGGAGCGCCGCTTCGCTACGGGCGCGGTCGACCACCTCGCGTGTGCGCAGCGAGACTTCCTCAACGAGAAAAACCTCGTCCCTCGACCAAAGCCGCGCCTCCGGTTCGTGGACGTAGAGGATGGCGTCGAGGCGCCCGTCGCGCATGATCGGGCAGACGATTAGCGATCGCGTGCCGATACTCGCCCAGCCGGCGCCGAAGGCCGCAGTTCGAGGATCGGATTCGCTGTCAGTGACGACAAGCGACCGGCCGGCGTGAAGTTCGGCAACGACCTCGGGGCCGAAGCTGTCAAGCAGACGCGCCTCGCCGGCCAGACTTGAAAGACTGCCGGACCAGTCGGCATCCACCCGCACGCTTTCGCCGTCAGCACTGATCGCACCGAAGCCGCATCGGCCGGCCCTAAGATGGCTGCCTAGCATGGCCACCGCTTCCGCCAGGACCATCGTCGCGTCGTCAAGATGGCGCAAACGATCCAGCAGCAGCAGCTGGAAGGTCTGCCGCTCCATAATCTGTTCGCGGTTATGCTGATCCGGTTGCGGCATCGCACTCAAAGTCGGGTGAATGGCAGCGATAGGCCGTTTGTCCGCGGATTGGAAATCGAAAGTCCCGTGATCGGCTTGCGGCTGCCAGCGCGGCGCTCCGCAGCGCAGATTGATCGAAAGCGGCGCTAATCCGAACAACTCTGCGCAAATTGCGCCAAACAGCGAAAGGCACGGCTGTTCAGCGCCTCGTCGGTGAGGAGGCCGTCACTTCAGGTGGGAAGGGGGCGATCCGATGCACGGCCGGGCGATATGGCGCGATCACCTGAATGATCGGGATGACGCCCGCCGCATCACCATCGGCTTGCTTTGGCACTCGGTGAATTCGGGCAATCTTGGTGTCGGCGCGCTGACGCTTGCCAATGCCTCGATCGCGCGGCGGGTGGCGACCGAGTTGGGGCTGAAGCCGCACTTCGTCGTGATGGCGGCGCGCGACACTGACGTCCCCGCCGTCGCTCTGCCGGATACGCACCTGGTGCCGATCGACTGGCGGGGGCTTGCCGTGCCGGGGCGGTTATGGCGCGAGATGGAGAAGGTTGATTGCGTGCTGGATATCGGCGCCGGTGACAGCTTCACCGATATCTACGGTCCCCGCCGCTTTGCCTTCCTGATCATCAGCAAGCTGATGGCGATCGCCCGGCGCAAGCCACTGATCTTTGCGCCGCAGACGATCGGCCCGTTCAGCAAGGGCGGCTATAAGGCGCCTGCCGCCTGGGTAATGCAGCATAGCCGTACGGTGTTCGCACGCGACGAATTGTCTCGCGAGGTGGCGCGCGCCATGGCGCCGGGCGCCGATGTCCGCCTTTCGGTCGATGTGGCTTTCGAACTGCCGTTCGAAGATCGGGCAGCGCTGCGCGGCGGGGATCGGCTTCGCGTGGGCGTGAATGTATCGGGGCTGCTGTATCGGGAGGCGGAGGCGGGCACCAACCGTTTCGGCCTTTCGTACGATTATGCCGCCTTTACCACGCGGCTTCTGGCGCGGCTTGCGGACGATCCCGGGGTCGAGATCCACCTCATTTCCCACGCGACGAGCAATCGTGATCCGGCCGACGACGACGGCGCTTTGGCCGATCGGCTGGCCACCGATTTCCCTGCGGCGGTCCGGGTTCCTGACTTCGCGGGTCCGTCAGAGGCGAAGAGCTATATTTCTGGCCTCGACCTGCTCGTCGCCGCACGCATGCACGCCTGTATCGGCGCCTTTTCCGCGGGCGTGCCGGTCGTCCCGGTCGCGTACAGCCGCAAGTTCGCGGGGCTGTTCGGTCTGCTCGGATATGAGGTGATGGTGCCGATATCGGGCGTGACGGAGGATCACGCCTTGGCGCTGGTGATGGACGCGCTGGATCGGCGGGCGGAGTTGGCGGTGTCGGAGCGTGCCGGAATGAAGCGGGTGGGCCAGTTACTCGACAATTACCGCGCGGTGCTGCGCGAAGTGTTTGCCTCGGTGAGCACGTCGGCGTGACCGGCGCGTCGCCAACGGTGTCGGCTGTGCTGGCAGCCGATCTGTGCAGCGGCTGTGGATTGTGCGCCGGGATTTCCGCCGGTGCCATCACCATGATCGACCAGGCACCCGGCTACGCCCGCCCGCTGCAGCGTGCGCCGGTTACCGCCGATGTAGAACAAAGGATCGCCGCCAGTTGCCCTGGACGGGTCGTCGCTCCATGGAGCGGGCGCGACGCGCGGCATCCATATTGGGGGCCGTGGCGTGGTGTGCTGACCGGCGCGGCGACCGATCCGTCGGCGCGGTTCGCGGGCGCCTCGGGTGGCGCCTTATCCGCCCTGCTGATCCATGCACTGGAAACGGCTGTGGTGGATCGGGTTCTCCACGTCGACGCTGATCCGCTGTGTCCCACCGGTAACCGGATGCGCTGGTCGCACGATCGTGCGCAGATCCTCATGGGGGCGGGGTCGCGCTATGCTCCCTCGTCGCCGCTGGCCGCACTTGAAGCCGCGCTGGCGGAGGACTTTCGCTTCGCGTTCGTCGGAAAGCCATGCGACGTCTCCGCGCTACGGCAATATGCGCGGACGGATGCTCGCGTCGCGACGCAGGTGCCGATCATGCTTTCCTTCTTCTGCGGCGGACTGCCGAGCCATGAAGGCGCGCGGGGTGTGATCCGCGCCATGGGCCTTTCACCCGATGAGGTAACGGAATTCCGCTACCGTGGGCAGGGCTGGCCCGGCCCCACGCTGGCCCGTACCGCCGATGGCCGTCAGCGCCAGATGGCCTACGCCGACAGCTGGGGCAGGTACCTCAGCCGCGAGGTTCAGTTCCGTTGCAAGATCTGTCCGGATGCGGTTGGCGGCGTGGCTGATATCGCGTGTGCCGATGCCTGGTACGGGGATGCGAGCGGGTATCCCCAATTCGAGGAGCAGGACGGCCGCAGCCTGATCATCACGCGCACGGCGGCGGGCGAGGCGTTGCTGCAATCGGCGCAAGCGGCTGGGGCGATCGAAACCGCGCCGTTGCCGATCGACGAGATCGAGCGGATGCAGCCCGCCCAGGCACAGCGCAAGCGCATGATCGTCGCCCGTACCATGGGGGTGCGTGCGGCGCTTCAGGCCGTACCGCGCATGCGCGGGCTTGATGTCGGGAAAGCTGCCGGGAATGGCCGATGGTCGCATAGCGCCCTCAATTTCCTCGGCACGTTCCGGCGGGTGATCCGGCGGCGCTGGCGCATGCGAACCGCGGGAACGCGGCATTGACGGGACGGACCGCTCGTCTCACCGCCCTTGGCGCAACCGTGACCGGTGCGATGCTTTGGCCAATCGCATCGAGTGCTCAGATCCAGGCCACGCCTCGTCGGACCTTCGCGGCGCCGGCACGATCCATCACGATCTCGGTATCCAATGATCTGCTGTACGACACCAATGTGGCGAGGGGCAGCGATGACGCAGCGGCGCTCCGCGGGGTGAAGAAGGAGGATGTGCGCACCACTGCCTCGGCCGACGTGGATCTGGTCCTGCCGAGCGACGGTGCGACGTTCACGCTGGCCGGCGCGATCGGATATACGGCCTATGCGCGGAACAAGCGCCTCGATCGCGAACGTATCGATTTGACCGGCGGTGCCGATCTTCCCGTAGCGTTCTGCAGGCTGACGCCCCAGGCGCGTTTTGCTCGCTGGCAAAGCGCGCTCGAGGACCTATCGATCGACCTGCCGGCCGCCCAATCGACCGAGAATGTCCAGACGACGGGGAGCGGGGAGGCCGCGCTGAGTTGCGTGCCTGAGATCGGGCTGCGGCCGGCTGCGTTTATCAGCTATGCCGATACGAGGAACAGCGCGCTGAGCCGCCGGGTGCAAAATGTGCAGACGCTGGGTTACGGTGCCGGGCTCAGCTATGCCAACCCCTCCGTCGGCCTGATCACCTTGTTCGCTGCCCGACGGGACTTCACCTATGACAATCGGCAGGATGCAGGATCGCCGCTGCCGACCGAATTCAGTGTCACGCGGGCGGGGGTGAAGGTCGATCGCAGGCTGGGTACACGGCTGCAGTTGGTCGCGTCCATCAGCCACGCCGATACGAGGCTCCCCGCCGGCATTCGTGCCGGGCGGGACCTTGGCGGGGTAAACTGGAGCCTCGCCGCGACGCTTCGGATCGGCGAGCGCCTGCTGTTTGTGCTGGATAGCGAACGCGCCATCGACTCGTCGGTCGGCTATTTCGCGAATTTCGTCCGGAAGAGTAGCTATGGCGGCTCGCTCACCTATGCGCTGTCGCCTTCCGTTCATGTCGGCGCCACGCTGTCCCGCCGCGCGCGTGCGTTTCAGGTCGATGCCGCCCAGCAGGGGCTCGCATTGACGGCCGACACCATCGACGAGGCTGCCGTTCGGTTGGATTATGCGCGCCGGCGGATCCGATTGCGCCTGAATGCATCCTATCAGCGCCGTGATGCTGATCGCGACCTCTACGATTATGAGGCGGCGCTCCTGTCGGCTAGCGTCAGCTATTTTCTGAAGAACTGATCAGCGCAGCCTTCGGGCGAGCAGGATCAGCAACAGTCCGGCCACCGTCACCGCGGCACCCCGATCGGCCCACACGCGCTGGTCGATCATGAAGCTGGATTGCGGCCAGTCCACATAGCCCAGCCCCTGGCCGATGAAGAGAAGGCCGAGAAGCGCAAGCGCGGCGCCCAGTGCGACCATCACCGGGCGCCAGCGCCGCATGTCAGCGCTCGCCGACGGGGACGTAGTCGCGCGCGGTCGGCCCGGTGTACAGCTGGCGCGGACGACCGATCTTCTGGTCGGGATCGGTGATCATTTCGTTCCACTGCGCGACCCAGCCGACGGTGCGGGCGAGTGCGAACAGCACGGTGAACATCGACGTCGGGAAACCGATCGCCGACAGGATCACGCCCGAATAGAAGTCGACGTTCGGGAACAGCTTCTTCTCGATGAAGTAATCGTCGCTCAGCGCCAGTTCTTCCAGCCGCAGCGCGGTTTCGAACAGCGGGTCGTTGACCTTCAGCGCGTCGAACACTTCGCGCACCGTCTTCTGCATCACCGTCGCGCGCGGATCGTAATTCTTGTACACGCGGTGGCCGAAGCCCATCAGGCGGAACGGATCGTTCTTGTCCTTGGCCCGGTTGATGAACTCAGGGATGCGATCGGGCGTGCCGATCTCCTGCAGCATGTTGAGCGCCGCTTCGTTGGCGCCGCCATGCGCCGGGCCCCACAGGCAGGCGATGCCCGCCGCGATGCACGCGAAGGGGTTGGCGCCCGATGAGCCGGCGAGCCGCACGGTCGAGGTAGACGCGTTCTGCTCGTGATCGGCGTGAAGGATGAAGATCCGGTCCATCGCCTTCTCGACCGCCGGGTTCACCTCATAGGGCTCGGCCGGCACGCCGAAGGTCATCTTCAGGAAGTTTCCGGTGTAGCTCAGCGAGTTGTCCGGATACTGGAACGGCTGCCCGACGCTGTACTTGTACGCCATCGCCGCGATCGTCGGCATCTTGGCGATCAGCCGGTGCGACGCGATCGTGCGCTGCGTCGGATCGTGGATGTCGGTCGAATCATGGTAGAAGGCGCTGAGCGCACCGACCACGCCGCACATGATGGCCATCGGGTGCGCATCGCGCCGGAAGCCGCGATAGAAGGTGGCCAGCTGCTCGTGCAGCATGGTGTGGCGGGTGATCGTGTTCTCGAACTTCGACAGCTCGTCCGCCTTCGGCAGCTCGCCGTTGAGGAGGAGATACGCAACCTCCATGAAGCTCGACTGTTCGGCGAGGTCACCGATCGCATAGCCGCGGTGGAGCAGGACGCCCTCGTCGCCGTCGATATAGGTCAGCTTCGACTGGCACGACGCGGTCGAGGTGAAGCCCGGATCGTAGGTGAAGGCGCCGGTGTTGGCGTAAAGCTTTCGGATGTCGATCACATCCGGGCCCACGCTGCCCGAACGCACGGGATAGCCGAAGTCCTTATCCGCGAGGGACAGCTTGGCGTCAGTCATCGTTTTCGGTCCTTCCCCTAGGCGGCCGTGTGATCCGCGGCATGATCGGCGATGCGGGCGAGACTTTCGTCCCGGCCAAGCAAGGCGAGCACGTCGAAGATTCCGGGTGAGGTCCGGCGGCCGGTAAGTGCGGCACGGAGCGGCTGGGCGACCTGGCCGAGCTTCAAGCCCTGCGCTTCGGCAACCTGCCGCACCGCTTCTTCGAGCGTCTCCGTATCCCACTTCTCCACCGCGTCAAGCGCGCTGTGCAGCTTGGCAAGCGTCTTGGGTGCATCGCCCGAGAGAAGTGCTTCCGCATCGGCCGCGATCGGCAACGGGCGGGAGACGAGCAGGAAACCTGCGCCGTCCGCCAGTTCGCCCAGATTGGCGGCGCGCGGCTTGAGCGCCGGCATCGCGGCAGCGATCAGTGCGCGACGTGTATCATCATGATCCAGCTCCAGCTTCGCCGAAACGAGGTCGGCCAGCCGCGCATCATCCGCGCTGCGGATGTAATGCCCGTTGAGGTTCTCGAGCTTCTTGAGATCGAAGCGTGACGGCGATTTGCCGACGCTGCCGAGGTCGAACCACTCGATCGCCTGTTCGCGGCTGATGATCTCGTTGTCGCCATGGCCCCAGCCGAGCCGAAGCAGGTAGTTATCGAGCGCCTCGGGCAGGATGCCGAGCTCGTCGCGGTATGCCTCGATCCCCACCGCGCCATGCCGCTTGGAAAGCTTCGCGCCGTCGCTGCCATGGATCAGCGGAATGTGCGCATAGACCGGCTCGGGCCAGCCCATTGCGCGGATAATCGGCAGCTGGCGGAAGGCGTTGTTGAGGTGATCGTCGCCCCGAATGATGTGTGTCACGCCCATGTCGTGATCGTCCACGACGACCGCGAGCATATAGGTCGGCGTACCGTCCGAACGGAGCAGGACCAGATCGTCGAGCTCGGCATTCTGCACGGTGACGCTGCCCTGCACGCGATCCTCGATCGTCGTCGCGCCCTCGGTCGGCGCTTTGAGTCGGACGACATAAGACGCGTTTGGATCGCTATTCTCGCGATCTCGCCATGGCGAGCGGATGCGTAGCGGCTGCTTCTTCGCCTGCGCCTCGGCGCGCATCGCGTCGATCTCTTCGGCGGTCATGTAGCAGCGGTAGGCCGCGCCAGCCTCGATCATCGCCTCGGCCACCTCCGCATGGCGCGCGGCGCGAGTCGACTGATAAACTTCCTCGCCGTCCCAATCGAGGCCCAGCCAGCGCATGCCGGACAGGATCGCGTCGATCGCCGGCTGGGTCGAGCGGGCGCGGTCGGTATCCTCGATGCGCAGCAGGAACTTGCCGCCATGATGGCGCGCGAACAGCAGGTTGAACAGCGCAGTGCGCGCCCCGCCGAGGTGCAGGAATCCGGTCGGCGACGGTGCGAAGCGGGTCACGACGGTGGCGTCGCGAGTTTCGATGGTTGCGCTCAAGCGCGCTAGCTCCCAGGCTGGAATTCAAGATGGCGACAACGGCCGCGCCCGCCCCTAGCACGCACCTTCCGACGCGACAAACCGCGTTGGCCCGGCTGGAATCGTGGCTGGAAGCAGAGCGCGATCAGCTGCCCCTGTGGCTGCCGGTGGCGCTGGGTGCGGGCGTCGCGGCATGGTTCATCCTGTCCGATGTAGCACAGTGGCGGGCGGCGTTGCTCGCCAGCGGTGCGGTGGCACTTCTCGCGATCGCGGCATCATACGGGGGGCGGGCGCCGCGCGCGCTCGCGCTCGGTGCGCTGGCTTTCGCACTCGGCCTATCGCTGGTGTGGGCGCGGGCGGAACGGGCGCGGGAACCGGTGCTCGCGCGGCCGTTCATTGCCCTTGTCGAGGGGCGGGTGAAGGGTATCGATCCGCTGCCGGCGCGCGGCATCGTGCGGCTGCGGCTCACCGACCTGCGCTGGCCGGACCGTGCGCCGGCGCCGGCGCCGACACGCATCCGGGTGAACGTGGCGCAAGAGGACGCGCCCGTGGGGCTCGCGCCTGCTGCTGTCGTGAGCCTGCGCGCGCGCTTGATGCCGCCGCCCCCGCCTGCGGTACCTGGCGCCTATGATTTCGCGCGTGTCGCCTGGTTCGACGGGATCGGCGCAACCGGGCGGGCGTCCGGCAAGCCGACGATCCTGTCGGGCGGCGACTCCGCCGAGCCGGTGCGCGCCAGATTGTCGCGGCATATCCAGTCCCGGTTGGATGGGAGCGCGGGCGGAATCGCGGCCGCGCTTGCGACCGGCGACACCGGCGGCATCGCCGAGGCGGATCAGGAAGCGATGCGTCGTTCGGGGCTGGCGCACCTGCTGTCGGTCAGCGGGCTGCACATCACCGCCGTCGTCGGTCTCACCATGCTCGCCGCAATGCGTCTCCTCGCGCTCAACATCAGGTTGGCGATGACCGGGCGCGTGCCGCTGATCGCCGCGGCGATCGCGGCCTGTGCGGCCATCGCCTACACGTGGCTGACCGGCAGCGAGGTTCCCACCATCCGCAGCTGCATTGCCGCGCTGCTGGTGCTTGCCGCCATGGCGCTGGGCCGCGAGGCGCTGACGCTCCGGCTGGTTGCCACGGGCGCGCTGGTGGTGCTGCTCCTCTGGCCGGACTCGCTTGCCGGGCCCAGCTTTCAGCTGTCGTTCGCGGCGGTGACGGCGATCGTGGCGCTGGGCGAGCATTCACGCGTGCGCGCCTGGTTCGGCCCGCGTGAGGAGGGCTGGGCAAAGCGGCTGCTGCGCGGACTCCTGTCCTTGCTGCTCACCGGCGTGGCGGTTGAGCTCGCGCTGATGCCGATCGCCGTGTTCCACTTCCACAAGGCAGGCATCTACGGGGCGTTCGCCAATATCGTCGCGATCCCGCTGACGACCTTCGTGGTCATGCCGGCGGAGGCGATCGCGCTCGTACTCGACGCGATAGGGCTCGGGGGGCCGGTCTGGTGGGTGACGGGACAGGCGCTACGTCTCCTTCTGTGGATTGCCCGCACAACGGCGGAGGCGCCCGGCGCGGTCGCCGCGTTGCCGTCCATGCCGCGCGGCGCCTTTGCGTTGATGGTGGCCGGCGGGATCTGGCTCGCACTGTGGCGCACCCGCTTGCGCCGGCTCGGACTCGTGCCGATCGTGGTTGGTGCGGCCTGGACGATGGCAACGCCGCCGCCCGATCTGCTGGTGACGGGTGATGGCCGTCATGCCGGTGTGCGGCTGGCCAGCGGTCGCATCGCGCTGCTCCGGGATCGTGCCGGCGATTATGCGCGTGACATGTTGTCGGAGAACGGCGGGTCGGATGAGGCGCCGGTGCTGCTGTCCGAACAGGGGGCGGCGCGATGCTCGCGCGATCTGTGCCGTGTCGATCTGTACCGTGGGGGCAGGCGCTGGCGCATACTGGCGACGCGAAGCGCCTATCTGGTCCCGATCGCGGACCTGATCGCCGCCTGCCGATCCGCCGATATCGTGATCAGCGAGCGCCGCCTGCCGCGTCGTTGCACGCCACGCTGGCTACGTCTCGATCGTGCTACTCTGGCGCGGACGGGCGGCGTGGCGGTGACGCTATCGTCGGGGCGAGTAACGAGCGTGATCCGGGTGGGAGACACGCACCCCTGGGTGGATGTCGCCAAGTGATCAACGGCGGAGACCGTGCCGCTTGTGGTTCCCGGTCGACGCGTTACGTTCCTCGGAAAGGATGACATCATGATCCAGGCCGGCATCATCGCCCTCACGCTCGCCGCACTGATCGTGATGTCGGTACGCGCAAACCGCCGGTTTCGCGATCGGCGCAGGCTGCCGATGCAATGGTCGATCACCGGGGAGGTGAACTGGACGGCACCGCGCCTACTGGCGCTTTGCTTCATGCCGGTGCTTTCGCTCGTCGTTCTCGTGCCAACCGCGGTCCTGAGCGTCACGTTGCCGCCGCGCCCGGGGCAGGAGGGCTATGCCATCCCGGTGCTTGCCGGGGTGGCGCTATCGCTGGTGGCGGCGCATGCCCTTCATCTCTGGCTGATCGGCCGCAGCAAGGCTGGCGGCCGCTAGTCACGGAACCCAAGCGGCGGACTGGTGCCGCCTCAGATTACGAATAACGGCGCAGGATTCCTGCCAGCTTGCCCTGCACCCGCACCTGTGCCGGTGAATAGCGCTGGGGATCGTACGCGCGGTTGGCGGGATCGAGGCGGATCATCGCGCCTTCGTGGCGAAAATACTTCAGCGTCGCTTCGCTGTCCTCGATCAGCGCAACGACGATTTCCCCGTCGCGCGCCACTTCCTGACGGCGGATCAGCGCATAGTCGCCGTCGAGGATTCCTGCTTCGACCATCGAGTCTCCGGCTACTTCCAGCGCGAAATGATCGCCGGAGCCGAGCAGCGCGGCGGGGACCGGCAGGCTCGTCGATCCCTCGAAAGCCTCGATCGGCACGCCCGCGGCGATCCGGCCATGCAGCGGCACTTCGATGACGTCGTTGGCCGGCTCGGGAACCATGCGGCGCGTAGCGGGGGAGACCGCGGCCTTCGCCTCGGTACGCTCGGGCACCTTCAGCACCTCAAGCGCGCGCGCCCGATTGGGCAGCCGGCGCAGGAACCCACGCTCCTCCAGCGCCGAGATCAGGCGATGCACGCCCGACTTGGACTTGAGGTCGAGCGCGTCCTTCATTTCCTCGAACGACGGGGACACGCCGGTCTCGTCCAGCCGATCATTGATGAAACAGATCAGCTCGTGCTGCTTTCTGGTCAGCATCGCATCGCCTCCGCGGTGAACAGATACGGAACCTTTATGGAACGTGCGGACGGCCGTCAAGCGATCATCAGGATTTCCGCCGAGTCGCCGCGTTCCGCTGGCGGCGCATGCGGTTCGCGCACGATCAGGCATCCCGCGCGGGCGAGGGTCAGGAGCATCGAGCTGTCCTGGATGGTAGCGACATGGGCACGCCCGTCGCGCAGCTCGGCGCGCATGTAGTCGGTCCGCGGACCGTTTGCGGGCAGCGGCTCGCCGAGGATGGCCTGCGTGGCCACGGGAAAGGGATGGGCCGCACCCGCCAGGTGAGCGACCACCGGCTTCACGAACAACAGCCCGGTGACGAAGGCGGAGACGGGATTGCCCGGCAGGCCCAGCACCGCCATGTCGCCCCTCCGGCCGGCCATCAGCGGCTTGCCCGGGCGCAGCGCGATGCGCCAGAAATCGATCGTGGCGCCCGCCGCGGCAAGCGCCGGGCGGACAAGGTCATGATCGCCGACGGAGGCCCCGCCGGTGGTGACCAGCAGGTCCGCGGCCACGTCCGCAAAGGCGTGGGTGAGCGCGTCCAGCCGGTCGGGCAGGATGCCCAGGTCGATGATCTCGACCGGAAGATCGGCCAGCAGCGCGCGCAGCAGCAGGCGATTGGACTCGGGCAGCGCCTCGGGCGATGCGCATGTGCCCGGTTCGACCAGTTCGTCGCCGGTTGCCGCGATTGCGACGCGCACCTTCCGGCGCACGGTGACGGTGCTGTTCCCCCCGGTGGCCGCCACGGCGAGCCGCGCCGGGGTCAGCCGCTCGCCCGCTGCGATCAGAGTGTCTCCCTCGGTGAAGTCGAGCCCCCGGCGGCGGACATTGGCGCCGGCGCGCGCGGGGCCCTCCCCGTCTAGCGTCAAATGGTCGCCTTCGCGCGCCGCTTCCTCCTGCACCAGCACGGTGTCCGCCCCATCGGGCATGGCGGCGCCCGTGAAGATCCGGGTCGCTTCGCCCGGACCGACCACGCCGGCGAACGGCCGCCCCGCCGCGCTTTCGCCGATCACCCGCAGCGGTCCCGGCAGATCGGCGTAGCGCAGCGCATAGCCGTCCATCGCGGACAGGTCGCGGATCGGCTGAGTGCGTTGCGCCACGACTGGCGCGGCGGCCCAGCGGCCGATCGCCTCGCTCAGGCCCAGCCGCTCCGTCGGGAGGGGCTGGATGGCGGCGAGCAGGCGTGCCTGTGCCTGCGCGACGGGAAGGAGTTCGCTCATGCGCGGCGGAGTGGCAGATTCACGGCGCCGGTGACAGAGTGATTGGCTAAGCAGGGGCTCGGCAGGAACGGGGCAGGGGGCGGTGATGCGGGTACTCGCGATCGTGGCGGCGTTGGGATTGTTGGGTGCAGCGCCGGTGCCCGCATTCGATCAGGCGGAGACACTGTCGCCGCTCGCGCCCCCCGCGCTGCCGCTGCGCCGGCAGGCCGAGGTCCGCGATGCCTGGCTGCGCGAGCGGCTCGACACGTTGATTCCGCGGCTGATGCGCGATGCGGGCGTCGACATGTGGATCCTCGTCGCGCGCGAATATGCCGAAGATCCGGTGCTTTCGACCATGCTCGATGCGGAGAGCTTTCATGCGCGGCGGCGCACGATCCTGGTGTTCCACGATCCGGGGGAGGGGCGCGCGGTCGAGCGGCTGACGGTGAGCCGTTACGGCCTCGCCGGCCTGTTCGCGCCCGCGTGGAAGCCGGAGGAGCAGCCCGACCAGTGGAAGCGGCTGGGCGAGATCGTCGCCGAGCGGCGCCCGCGTCGGATCGCCGTGAACGTATCGCCGGAAAGCGCCTTCGCCGACGGGCTGACCGCCAGCCAATATGATGAACTGCGCAACGCGATCGGCGACCATGCGAAGCGCATCGTGCCGGCCGGCGATCTGGCGATCGGCTGGCTCGAAACGCGCACGCCGGCGGAGATCGCCCGCTATCCCGAGATCGTGCGGCTTGCGCATGCGATCATCGCGCAGGGCTTCTCCGCGCGCGCCGTCACGCCGGGGACAACCACCGCCGATGACCTCGTCTGGTGGTATCGCGAGCGGATCGCCGGGCTGAAGCTCGCCACATGGTTCCAGCCGTCGGTGGCGATCTTCCGGCACGGCTCAGGGGAGCTTGGCGGGGACGAGGTGATCCGGCCCGGCGACATGCTGTGGGTGGATTTCGGGATCACCTATCTGGGCCTCAACACCGATACGCAGCACCTCGCTTACGTGCTGCGCCCGGGCGAGCGCGATGCGCCGCAGGGGCTGCGTGACGGGCTGGCGGCAGCCAACGCCGTGCAAGACACGGTGACGTGCGCCTTCCGTACCGGAGCGACCGGCAACGACGTGCTCGTCGCGGCGCGGGCGGCGGCGCTCGACAAGGGGCTGAAGCCGACAATCTATTCGCATCCGATCGGCTATCACGGTCACGCCGCCGGTAGCGCGATCGGCTTCTGGGACGATCAGCAGCCTTCCTCTCGCGGCACGCACCCGATCCGCCCGATGACCGCCTGGTCGATCGAGCTGTCGGCGACGCATGCGGTGCCCGAATGGGGCGGGCAGCAGGTCGCCTTCCGGCTGGAGGAAGACGCCTGGTTCGACGGGGCCCACGTGCGCTACATCGACGGACGCCAGACGCGGTTCCACCTGATCGGGGCGGACGTGCCTACTCGCGAAAAAAGAGAGCGCTGACCCGATCCGACCCGAGCTTCTGCCCTACTTCAAGCCACGAAATCGCCCGACTTGCCGCCAGTCTTGCGCATCAGGCGGACGGCGCCGATTTCCATGCGCTTGTCGAGCGCCTTGGCCATGTCGTAGATCGTCAACAGCGCGACGGACACGGCGGTGAGCGCTTCCATCTCGACGCCGGTCCGCCCCGTCGTCGCGGCCGTCGCGCGCGCTGTGACGCCGTCCGCCTCGACCGACAGGTCGATCGTCACCTTCGACAAGGGCAACGGGTGGCACAGCGGGATCAGCTCGCTGGTGCGCTTCGCCGCCATGATCCCCGCGACGCGCGCGACGGCGAGCACGTCGCCCTTCGCCACCGCGCCCGCGGCGATCGCCGCCGCGGCGTCCGGTGACATGGCGATCCGCCCCTCAGCCACCGCCTCGCGCGCAGTTTCCGCCTTGCCGCCGACATCGACCATTCGCGCGGCGCCCGCTTCGTCGAGGTGGGTAAGCCCGCTCATCCCACGAGCGCCCGTGTCGCCGCGGCAACATCGGCCTGGCGCATCAGCGATTCGCCAATCAGGAAGCAGCGCACGTCATGCTCGGCCATGGCGTCGAGGTCGGCGCGCGTGTTGAGCCCGCTTTCGGCGACAAAGGTGCAATCCTTGGGCGCCCGCCCGACCAGTTCATAGGTCCGCTCGAAGCTGACCGAGAAATCGCGCAGGTCGCGGTTGTTGACGCCGATCAGCCGCGAGCGGAGCTTCAGCGCGCGCTCGAGTTCGACATCGTCGTGCACCTCGACCAGCACGTCCATCCCGCGCTCGAACGCGGCAGCCTCGATCTCCGCCGCAGCCACGTCGTCGAGCGCGGCCATGATGACGAGGATCGCGTCGGCCCCGATCGCGCGCGCCTCGGCGACTTGCCATGGATCAACCATGAAGTCCTTGCGGATCACCGGCAGGTCGCACGCCGCGCGCGCGGCGATCAGATACTCCTCATGGCCTTGGAAATACTGGTGGTCGGTCAGCACCGACAGGCACGCCGCGCCGCCTTCCGCATAAGCGCGGGCGTGGGCGGGCGGATCGAAGTCGGGGCGGATCAATCCCTTGGACGGGCTCGCCTTCTTGATTTCTGCGATGAGGGCGTAGCGGGGGGCATGGGTAAGCCGTTCCGGGTCAGGGGAGGGGCGAGCGATGCGATCCAACGCCGCCTTGAAGCCGCGCGGCGCCGTCTGCTCGCGTGCCAGTATCTCGAGGTCGCTCACGGATCGCTCAGCCCGCCGTGTCGACACTTCCTCGCGCTTGGTGGCAAGGATTTGGTCCAGGATCGTACTCACGCCCATGCGATCCAGCGATCGAGCAGGTCATCCGCCGCGCCGCTGTCCAGCGCTTCTGTCGCACGCCGCGCGCCGGTCTCCAGCGGCTCGCCCACCAAGGTCAGCGCCACCGCCGCGTTGAGCACCACCGCGTCGCGATATGCACCGTGCTCGCCTTGCAGCAATCGCCGCAGCGCAACGCCGTTGTGCGCCGGATCGCCGCCGCGGATCGCCTCGATCGGGTGGCGCGCGACGCCGGCATCCTCGGGCACGATCCGCTCGCTCACCGAAGCGCCGCCGATCGATACCGCCACGGTCGGCCCCGCGCCGGAGACTTCGTCCAGCCCCTCCTCGCCCGATACGACGATCGCCGCCTCGGTGCCGAGCTGTTCCAGCGCCTCGGCATAGACCGGCGCATAATCAGGCCGCGCAATGCCGATC
>JBELMF010000023.1:5689-28604 GCA_042096015.1 Sphingomonas sp. | reverse complement strand
GTCGCGACCGAGACGCTTGCCGCTGCCGAACGCGCGGCTGAGGCAATGCTGCGGCGGAGCGAGGAGACCGCGCGGCTTGCCGGCGAAACGCTGGCGCAGGCGCGGGAAGCGCGCGCCGGCGCGGTGGCGCGGGCGGAGAATCAGGAGCAGCGGCGCGTCGAGCTCGGCCGCGCCTCGGGCGAGCGGTTCGAATGCCCGGCGCCGGTGCTGCCCGAGAAGGTCGGTTTCGCCAGCGCGGACGTGGGCGCACCGCAGGGGGAAGCGGCGGCGCATGACAAACTGACGCGTGATCGCGAGCGGATCGGGCCGGTCAATCTCGTGGCCGAGCAGGAACTGGCCGAGCTGGAAGCGGGGGCGAGCGGCAATGCGGCCGAGCGCGAGGAACTGGGGCTGGCGGTCCACCGGCTGCGCGGCTCGATCGGGACGCTGAACCGCGAGGGACGACAGCGGCTGCTCGCGGCGTTCGAGGCGGTGAACGGGCATTTCCGGCGGCTGTTCACGACCTTGTTCAACGGCGGGCAGGCGCATCTCGAGCTGGTCGATTCGGACGATCCGCTCGAGGCGGGGCTGGAGATCATGGCGCAGCCGCCGGGCAAACGGTTGCAATCGCTGACCTTGCTGTCGGGCGGGGAGCAGGCGCTGACGGCGGTGGCGCTGATCTTCGGGCTGTTCCTGACCAATCCGGCGCCGATCTGCGTGCTGGACGAAGTCGACGCGCCGCTGGACGATGCCAATATCGAGCGGTTCTGCGACCTGCTCGACCGGATGAGCCGGGAGACTGAGACGCGCTACCTGATCGTTACGCACAATGCGGTGACGATGAGCCGGATGCACCGGTTGTTCGGCGTGACGATGATCGAGCGCGGGGTGAGCCGGCTGGTGTCGGTGGACCTGCAGGCGGCGGAGACGTTGCTGGCGGCGGAGTGATGAGCGTGCCACTTTAAATTCCTCCCTCGGAGGGGGAGGGGGACCAGCCGAAGGCTGGTGGAGGGGTAGGTCGCCACGTGCTGCACGGTTCGAGGGACAGGCAGGAGGTTGCCGCGAAGCTGCGGCGGGCGTTGACGCTGCCGGAGGGGCTGTTGTGGCGCGAGCTACGCAAGCGGCCTGATGGCTTAAAGTTTCGCCGCCAGCACCCGGCAGGGCGCTATGTGCTCGATTTCTTCTGTGCCGGGGCGAAGCTGGCTGTGGAGGTGGATGGGGAGATGCATTCGCGTGGCGATCGCCCCGCGCGAGATGCGAAGCGCGACGCCTGGTTGCGAACGCAGGGTGTTCGGGTGCTGCGTATTTCCGCGGGGGAGGTCTTATCGAACTTGGATGGCGTTGTTCGCCATATCGCCCACACCGCTCGGGGCGACTACCTCTCCACCGGCTTCGCCGGTCCCCCTCTCCCTCCGGGAGAGGAATAGAGCCACACTGGCGCTGGCCTGAAAACCGCATCCGCGATCACCCACAGCATCGCGCCGGCGCGCAACGCCGCCGCCAGCGCGATATAGTCCTGCGTCACGCCCATCCCGCCCCTGCCGGGTGAGGCGAAGAACCAGAATTCCGTCCAGTACGCGGCCAAGTCGCCGAGCACGAACCAGGCGGCCGGCCATAGCCTTCGTGCGGTCAGCAGCAGGAACGGATAGAGCCACAGGTCGAACTGCGGCGAATAGACCTTATTGGTGAGCAGGAACCAGGCGAGCACCGGGGTGAACAGCACCCAGGGCGCATCGCTATGCCGGTGCCAGCCGACCGCGACGATCACCGCTGCGCCGCTCGCAAAGGCGAGGAACGACCACAGGTTGCGCGTCACAATGTCGGTTCCCCACCAGCCCTGCACCGCCAAGATTTCCCAAATCGAGGCGGCGGTGCCGCGGCGCGCGCTGCTGAAGGTGTAGAATTCGGACCAGTTATCGAAGGCGCGCAGGGCGAGCGGCAGATTGAGCGCACCCCAGAAGACGATGGCGGTCAGCGCCAGTGCTGCTGCCTGGGTCGCACGATCATGCCGTGTCGCCCCTCGCCGGAACAGCGCACCCAGCCCGAGCAGCGGCAGCAACAGCACCGGGAACAGCTTCGCCGCGGTGCCGATCGCCGCCAGCGCCGCGCCAGCCAGCGCCTCCCCGCGCCGTGCCGCCAGGAAGGCGGCGACGGCCAGCGCCACCGCCAGCATGTCCCAATTGTGCCCGAGGTACAGTACCAGCGGCGGCGCGCCCGCCCACCACCACAATCGGCTGCGCGGCAAGCCCGCATGCTCCATCATCCGCAGCACCGCGAAGGCGAGCGCCGCATTGACCAGCGACACCACCAGCAGGAAATCGAACGCATCGCCGCGCGCACCGCCGATCGTGCGCACCAACAGCCCCTCGAGCCAGATCAGCGCGCCGGTGAGCACCGGATATTCGATCCGCGCCTCGATGTACGGCAACTGCCCTGCCGCCACGCCGCGCAGCCCCCAGAAGGGCACGGCATCCGAATAGCAGCCGGTGATGTACTGCTCGTCACCCGTCCAGACCGCGCCGCAATGTCCCTTGAACCACCATCCTGCCACGCAGGTGACGAGGAGCAACAGATAGGGACCGGGATGATCGACACGGGGCAAGCGCATTGATCGGGGTTAGCCGGGCTTTGCGACAAGGTCGACAGCGCCACGAAGAGAACTTATATAGAACGGATGGCGCAGCTAGACGTCCGACAGAAGCTGGAAATCCTTGCGGATGCGGCGAAATACGATGCGTCCTGCGCCTCCTCGGGAACCGCGAAGCGCAACTCGCGTGACGGCAAGGGGCTGGGCTCTACCAAGGGGATGGGCATCTGCCACGCTTATGCGCCGGACGGCCGGTGCATCAGCCTGCTCAAGATTTTGCTGACCAACAGCTGCATCTTCGACTGCCATTATTGCATCAACCGCAAGAGCAGCAACGTCCGGCGTGCGCGGTTCACGGCGAAGGAGGTGGTGAACCTCACCCTTTCCTTCTATCGCCGCAACTATATCGAGGGGCTGTTTCTTTCGTCGGGCATCATCGGTTCGTCCAACTACACGATGGAGCAGCTGGTGGAGGTCGCGCGATCGTTGCGCGAAGATCATCATTTCCGCGGCTACATCCACCTCAAGACAATCCCCGACGCCGATCCCGAGCTGATTCACCAGGCCGGGCTCTATGCCGATCGCATGTCGATCAACGTCGAGCTGCCGACCGTCAGCGGGCTGAAGCGGCTCGCGCCGGAAAAGGACAATGGCCGCATCGAAGGCGCGATGGGCGGGCTCAAGTCTTCCATTCTCGACACACGCGACGCGAAGAAGCGTTACAAGTCCGCACCGACTTTCGCCCCCGCCGGCCAGTCGACGCAGATGATCGTCGGCGCGGATGCGGCAACCGATGGTGACATCGTCATCAAGGCGGCGCGGCTGTACGATCGGTTCGAGCTGCGGCGCGTCTATTATTCGGCGTTCAGCCCAATTCCCGATGCGTCCGCGGTGCTGCCGCTCCAGCGCCCGCCGCTGATGCGCGAGCATCGATTGTACCAGTCGGACTGGCTGATGCGCTTCTACGGCTTTCAGCCGAAGGAAGTGGTGGCGGCGGCGGACGAGGCGACGGGCATGCTGCCGCTCGACGTCGATCCCAAGCTCGCCTGGGCGCTCAAGTTCCGCGACAGCTTTCCGGTGGACGTAAACCGGGCTCCCAAGGAACTGCTGCTACGGGTGCCGGGGCTCGGGACCAAGGCGGTTGCGAACATTTTGACGAGCCGGCGGTGGCGCAAGCTGCGGCTGGACGATGTGGCGCGGCTGACGGTGTCGATTGCCAAGATCCGGCCGTTCATTGTGGCGGAGGACTGGCGGCCCGTGGCGCTGACCGACAAGGCCGAGCTGAAGCCGCTGGTCGCGCCCAAGAAGCAACAGCTGGAATTGTTCGCGGCTTAAGTTCCCCTGCCGCTTGCGGGAGGGCGCTTTCCTTCTCCCCTCCCGCTTGCGGGAGGGGTCGGGGGAGGGCGTGTCATCAGGCGCTGTGTTCGCGGACAGCCCCTCCCCTAGCCCCTCCTGCAAGCGGGAGGGGAATTTGGCTAGCGGCGCGCTCTTGCAGCGCGGACGCTATCCCAGGCGAACAGCGCGCAGCCGGCCCAGATCAGGCCGAATACCAGGAAATGGAGCGGGCGGAGCGCCTCGCCGAATACCGCCACGGCGACGATGAATTGCAGCGTCGGCGCGAGATACTGCAGGAGCGCCAGCGACGAATAGGGCAGCCGGCGCGCCGCGGCGGCGAACATCAGCAGCGGGGCGGCGGTGACGGCGCCGAGCAGCACCAGCTTGGCGTTGAGCAGCGTAGCGCCGCCGAACGCACCCCCGCCGCCCTGCGCCACGACCACCAGATAGATCAGCGATGGCGGCGTCAGCAGCGCCGTCTCGATCAGCAAGCCGCCGAGCGAATCGATGGCCACCGTCTTGCGCACCAGGCCGTAAAAGCCAAACGACAGCGCGAGCGTCAGCGATATCCACAACGTGTTGATTGCCCCCAGCGCCATCGCCAGCACGCCGATCGAAGCGATCGCAATCGCCACCCCCTGCCACCGCCGCAGCCGCTCGCCCAGCACCGCCACGCCGAGCGCGACATTGACCAAGGGGTTGATGAAATAGCCGAGGCTCGCCGCCAGCGTCTGGTGGTTGTTCACCGCCCAAATGTAGATCAGCCAATTGGTGCCGATCAGCAGCGCGCTCGCCGCCAGCATCGCCAGCGTCCGTGCCGTCACCGCCGCGCGGATCGCCGTCCAGCGGCGCATCGCGGTGACCACGATGACGAGCAGCGCCAGCGACCACACTACGCGATGCGCCAGCACCTCGAGCGCCGGCACGCCGCCGAGCCAGCGGAAGTAGAGCGGCAACACGCCCCACATCGCATAGGCGCCGAGGCCCAAGAGGAGCCCGCCGCGCGCGGCATTGTTCGTCACGGCGGCGGTGCTCCGGTCGGTCAGCGTTCGCTGAGGTAATAACGGTCGGTGGGAGTCAGGTCGTCGGCGAGCTCGTAGACGATCGGCTGGCCGGTCGGGATCTCCAGCGCGGTGATCTCGTCGTCCGGGATGTTCGACAGATGCTTGACCAGCGCGCGCAGCGAATTGCCGTGCGCGGAGATCAGCACCCGCTGCCCGTCCTTCAGCGCCGGGGCGATCCGTTCTTCCCAGTAGGGCAGGACGCGAGCGATCGTGTCCTTTAGGCTTTCGGTCGCGGGCACGTCGATGCCGGCATAGCGGCGATCGTTCGCGACGTCATACTCGCCGCCGGCGTCGGACGCCGGGGGCGGAATGTCGAAGCTGCGGCGCCAGATATGTACCTGCTCGTCGCCGTGCTTGGCCGCGGTCTCCGCCTTGTTGAGGCCGGTGAGCCCGCCATAATGGCGCTCGTTGAGCCGCCAGTGCTTTTCCGTCGGCAGCCACAGCCGGCCCATCGCCTCCAGCGCCAGGTTCAGCGTCTTGATCGCGCGCGTCTGGAGCGAGGTGAAGGTGAGGTCGAAGTCCAGTCCCTTGGCGGCCATCAACTCGCCCGCGGCGCGTGCCTCGGCGGCCCCCTTCTCGGTCACGTCGACGTCCCACCAGCCGGTGAAGCGGTTCTCGAGGTTCCAGGCAGACTGGCCGTGGCGGATCAGGACGAGCTTGGGCATCGATGTCTCCCGTGTGCGCTCGGTAGAAGCGCTATCGCCGCGCTGGTAGAGGGGGAAGCAGGCCTTCGACAAGATCGCAGGCGGAATTCGGGAGAGTGATATGGCGATCGTCCGGCAGACCCTGGTGTATGACGGCCCCGGCGGGCCGTTCGAAGGCGTGATCGCCTGGGAGGACGAGGTGGAGACGCCGCGCCCCGGCGTGCTCGTCTGTCCCAACATCCTCGGTCAGAAGGAATCGGACAACCAGAAGGCGGAGGATCTCGCCAAGCTCGGCTATGTCGCGCTCGCCTGCGACGTGTTCGGCCAGGGCAAGCGCAAGACGCGCGAAAGCGAGAATGTGCCCGAATATATGGACGTGCTGAACGCTGACCGCGGGCTGCTGCGCGATCGGCTGGCGGCGTCGCTGGATGCGCTTCGGAGCTTTGCGGCGGTAGATCCGGCAAAGGTGGCGGCGATCGGCTTCTGCTTCGGCGGCAAGTGCGTGCTCGACATGGCGCGTTCCGGCCTGCCGATCCTGGGCGGCGTGAGCTTCCACGGCGTGTACGACCGGCCCGATTATGCCAATGTATCGCCGATCACGGCAAAGCTGCTGGTGTGCCACGGCTGGGAGGATCCGCTCTGCCCGCCCGACACGATGGTGGCGCTGGGCCGCGAGCTGACGGAAGGCGGCGCCGACTGGCAGATCCACGCCTACGGCAATGCCGGCCACGCCTTCACAGACGTCGGTATGCCGCAGACGCCTGACAAAACGTTCGGCCATGAGGAACGCGCCGATCGCCGCAGCTGGAAGGCAATGGGCGACTTCCTGGCGGAGCTGTTCGTCTAGGCCGGTCCTTCTCGACCGCTTCCCCTCCCCATCATCCCGGCCTTGAGCCGGGATCCCGCTTCTTCCTCTGGACGTCCCGACGGCAGCGGGACCCCGGATCAAGTCCGGGGTGACGACGCTATTGTGATGACGCTGCCCCTACTCCGCCGCCTCGCGCGCCTCGTCGCCGACTTCGCCCGGCAGCGCCCAATGCAGGTCGCCCTTGCCGAGCGCGCGGCCGTCGTGGCTCAGCACCGCGACCTGCTGGATCGGGCGGTTGTCCCGCGCGTCGACCAGGATCGGAAAGGCAGGGCAGCCCGTCTCCCATCGCTCGCCCCATTGCCGCAGCGCGACCATCGTCGGCAGCAGCGCATAACCCTTGTCGGTGAGGCAATAAGCGATCTTGCGGCGATCCTCGGCAAGCGACTGGCGCTGCATAATGCCGTGATCGACGAACCGCGCGAGCCGGTTGGCAAGGATGTTGCGCGCGATGCCGAGTTCGGACTGGAATTCCTCAAAATGCTGCAGGCCGTTGAACGCGGCGCGCAGGATCAGGAATGCCCAGCGCTCTCCCATCGCTTCCAGCGCGGCTGGAAGGCTGCATTCTCCCAACGGTTCGCGCAGCTTGTCCATCGGCACTCCTCTTTCACATCACGGTAACGCATCGGCGCGCCGCCGCCGAATAGAAAATAAAAGTTGCTCATTGCAACTCGCAGATGCGAGTTTTCTATTGAAACTCGCTTTTGCAGCATCTAGATGGAACGCATTAGGCTTTTGGGAGTGCTCACCATGATTCGCATCCTCGCCAAGTCGGTTCTCGCCTCTGCCGCGCTGCTCGCTGCTGCCGGCGTTTCCGCCCAGCCGACCGGCGGCTATGTCGCCACGCCAGCCGCCGCCCCGACCAAGTCCGTGCTGATGACCCGCGACACTGCGTGGCAGGTGCGCGACGGCGCTTATGTCACCGCCAATGCGCCGATGCGCGAGATGGCCGCGTGCCAGCTCGTCGCCCGCAGCGCCGGTGCGCTGACCGGCTTCAGCGCCAACGGCCAGGCGTTCGACGCGGCGCAGCTCCACACGTGCAACGCCAAGGCGAAGGGCGGGAAGACGGTGGTCGCCAAGTCCGATGCGACGCCCGCCACCGCCAACTGATCGGCGCTCCCTGCCGATAAACGGAGAAAGGGCCTGCACGTCCGGTGCGGGCCCTTTTTTGTTGCAAAGCGTGTAGCGCTAGCGCCAAGTCTCTGCTGTGCTGCGTCAATATGAACTTGTAGACCGGGTCCTCGAATACGATCCCGCTGCCGACGAGGCGCTCCTTAACCGCGCCTATGTGTTCTCGGTCAACGCCCATGGCACGCAGAAAAGGGCGAGCGGCGACCCGTATTTCAGCCATCCGATCGAGGTTGCCGGCATCCTGACCGAGCTGCACCTCGACGACGAGACGATCGCCACCGCGATCCTGCACGACACCGTCGAGGATACGGTCGCCACCAGCGACGAGATCCGTCGCGTCTTCGGCGAGAATGTCGCGCGACTGGTCGACGGCGTGACCAAGCTCTCCAAGATCGAGGCGCAGACCGAGAGCGAGCGCGCCGCGGAGAATCTGCGCAAGTTCCTGCTCGCCATGTCGGGCGACATCCGCGTGCTGCTGGTGAAGCTGGCCGATCGCCTCCACAACATGCGCACGCTCCACTTCATCAAATCCGAAGAGAAGCGCCGGCGCATCGCGCGCGAGACGATGGATATCTACGCCCCGCTCGCCGAGCGGATCGGCATGTACGAGTTCATGAAGGAGATGCAGACGCTCGCCTTCCAGCAGCTCGAACCGGAGGCTTATGAATCGATTACACGTCGCCTGGAACAGCTGAAGACCGGTGGCGGCGACAAGATCGCCAAGATCGCATCGGGCCTGAAGCTGCTGCTGTCGCGCCACGGGGTGGACGTCGAGGTCGTGGGACGCGAGAAGCATCCCTACAGCATCTGGCGCAAGATGCAGGAGCGCCACATCAGCTTCGAACAGCTGTCGGACATCATGGCATTCCGCGCGATCGTGAAGACCGAGGACGATTGCTATGCCGCGCTGGGCCACATTCATCGCCGCTGGCCGATGGTACCGGGACGGTTCAAGGATTATATCTCGACGCCGAAGCGCAACGGCTATCGATCGCTTCATACCTCGGTAATCCATGCCGAGAACCAGCGCGTCGAGATCCAGATCCGCACTGAGGAAATGCACGCGGAGGCCGAGTTCGGCCTCGCCGCGCATTGGGCATACAAGCAGGGCACCCGCGTCAGCCCGCAGACGCAGCATAGCTGGATCGCCGACCTGGTCGAAATTCTCGACACGGCCGGTAGCCCCGAGGAGCTGCTCGAACATACGCGCATGGCGATGTACCAGGATCGCATCTTCGCGTTCACCCCGAAGGGCGAGCTGATCCAGCTGCCCAAGGGTGCGACACCAATCGATTTTGCCTATGCCGTTCATACGGACCTCGGCGACCAGGCGGTCGGTGCCAAGATCAACGGCCGGGTCGTGCCGCTGCGCACCGTGATCGAGAATGGCGATCAGGTGCAGGTATTGCGGTCGAAGGCGCAGACACCGCAGCCCAACTGGCTCGGATTCGCCATCACCGGCAAGGCGCTGGCGGCGATCCGCCGGCATCTGCGACAGGTTGAGCGTGACCAGACCATCGCGCTCGGCCGCAAGCTGTACGACGATATCGTCGCCCGGCTGCCCGCCCCACTTGGCACCGATGCGCTGAGCCAGGCGCTCAAGCGACTGAAGCTATCCGACGACGCCACGCTGATGCAGGCGATCGCGCGCCGCACGATGACCGATGCGCAGGTGATGGAAGCATTGATGCCGGGTTCGGCCGGCGCGGACGTCGCCCATGCACCGCCGCAATCGTCCGCCATCTCGATCGAAGGCCTGGCGCCGGGCGTCGCCTACGAACTGGGCGAATGCTGCCACGCGGTGCCGGGAGATCGGATCGTCGGGTTGCGCCGGCCGGATGCGTCGATCGAAGTGCACCGGATAGACTGCCCGACGCTGACCGACCTTGCGGAGCGATCCGATGAGGAAACCGACTGGCTGGACGTAAAGTGGGGCGAGAAAACCGAGGGCGCCACCGCGCGCATATCCGTTGAGGTGAAGAACGAACCGGGTGCGCTGGGCGTGCTGGCTACCATCATCGGCCAGCACAAGGCTAACATCATCAATCTGCGCCTCGACACGCGCGACACCCAGTTCCACACCAATACGATCGACGTCGAGGTTCATGACGCGCACCAGTTGATGCGCTTGATGGCCGCACTGCGCGCCGCCGATGCGGTGAACGCGGTGGAGCGCGTTTAGCCGCCACGTCCGGCGGCGCGCCGCCGCGGCCACGCTAGCTGCTGCGATCGGCGGAGCGCTTTCGAAAGAGAGCGCCTGAGTGTTCCCGCAAACGGCGGTACTTGCAGCATGATCACTGCCCCGCTTAGGATCACGCCATTCCTCCAAAGAATGGGAACAAGCCCTTGGATCGCCGTACCTTCCTCGCCTCCGCAAGCGCTGCATCGGCCATTGCGCTGTTTCCCGACACGCTGAGCGCCCAAACGGGGGCGAACCCGGCCAATCCCGCCGACGCGAAGCTGAACGCCGTGTTCGATCAGGTGTTCGCGCGCACGCTGCAGCGCTCGCCCGAGCTTGCGACCTCGCTCGGCATGGACAAGGGCCCGAACGCGGCGCTCAAGCACAGGCTGTCGGACAATTCTCCCGCCGCCAAGGCGCGCGACCATGCGGAACTGAAGCGCTCCATCGCCATGATCGAGGCCGTCGATCCGGCACCGCTTTCTGAGCGGTCCAAACTCGATCGCGAGGTAATCCTCTACTCGCTCAACACCTATGCGCTGCCGCGCGATCGCTTTCAGCTCGACTCGGTGCAGCGGCCCTTCACGATCTTCCAGCAGGGCGGCGCCTATTTCTCCACGCCGGATTTCCTGAATTCCGCCCACACCATTAACACGGCGGACGATTGCGAGGCGTATCTCGACCGGCTCGGCGCCTTCGCCACCCGGCTGGACCAGGATACCGCCGAACAGAAGGACGAAGCGGCGCGCGGCTATGTCGCGCCTGATTTCTCGCTGGACCTGACGCTGGTGCAGATGGCCAAGCTGCGCGAGGCAGCGCCGGCTCAGAGCGGTCTCGCCCAGTCAGTCGCTCGGCGGGCGGCAGCAAAGAACATTCCCGGAGACTGGCAGGCACGCGCCGCCAAGATCGTCGACGCGCAAATCTATCCCGCGCTCGATCGTCAGATCGCGCTAGTGAAGGCGCTGCGCGCCAAGGCACGCAGCTCGGCCGGGATCTGGGACGTGCCGCAGGGCGACGCCATCTACGCAGCCGCGCTGGAGCAGGCGACCACGACGAAGTTCTCGCCGGACGAAGTGCATCAGATGGGCCTCGATCAGGTGGCGCAGATCACCGCCCAGCTGGACACGATCCTGAAGAAGCAGGGGCTAACGCAGGGCAATGTCGGCGAACGTTTGAATGCGCTCAACGTGCGGCCAGACCAGCTTTATGCGGATACGCCCGAGGGGCGCGCCGCCCTGATCAAGAGCCTGAACGAGGGCAATGCGGCGATGACGGCGAAGCTCGGCCAGGTCATCATCAATCCGCCGAGCGAGCCGCTCGACATCCGCGCCGTGCCCGTCGAAATCCAAGACGGCGCTTCCAACGGTTATTACAACCGCGCCGCGTTGGACGGATCACGCCCGGCGATCTACTGGATCAATCTCAAGAGCGTCGGTGACTGGCCGAAATATTCGCTGCCCAGCCTGACCTATCACGAAGGTGTGCCGGGGCATCACCTGCAGATCTCGATCGCGCAGAAAGCGCCCCAGCCGTTGTTGCGCAACCTGACGTTCTTCAGCGCCTATTCGGAAGGCTGGGCGCTCTATGCGGAGAGCCTGGCGGATGAGCTGGGCGGCTACGCCGACGATCTGGAGCGCGCGGGCTTCCTGCAAAGCTATCTGTTCCGTGCCGCGCGGCTCGTGATCGACACCGGTCTCCACACCAAGCGGTGGACCCGCGATCAGGCCACCGACTATATGGTCAACACCGTCGGCTTTGCGCGTCCCCGGTCGCAGCGCGAGGTGGAGCGCTATTGCACCCAGCCGGGGCAGGCGTGCAGCTACAAGGTCGGCCATGCCGCCTGGACGCGGGCGCGCGAGAATGCGCAGCGGATCCGGGGCGACGAGTTCGATCTCAAGCGATTCCACGAGGTGCTGCAATATGGCGCGGTGCCGCTGACGATCCTCGAACGACTGGTCGAGGAACAGGCGCGCCGCGCGTGAGGCCCTGCCCCTTCCTTGGCGGGAAGGGAGCGGACGCAAAGTTACACGTGATTTCATGGGGGGCGGTTGTTAGATCGCAGCGATCATGCACCGTCCCGCTCTTTCGATCGTCATTCCCTGCTACAATGAAGCGGCCTCGCTCACCCTCTTGCACCAGCGGGTGTCTGCGGCTGCCTGCGCCGCGGTGGGCGACGATCATGAGATCGTCCTGATCAACGACGGATCGCGCGACGCGAGCTGGGCGGTGATGCAACAGCTCGCGGCTACCGATGCGCGGGTGGTGGCGATCAATCTGTCACGCAATCATGGACACCAGCTGGCGCTGACCGCCGGGCTGGATCTTTGTTCCGGCGAGCAGATCCTGATCATCGACGCCGACCTGCAGGATCCGCCTGAGCTGCTTGCCGAGATGCGTGAGGTCATGGCCCGCGAAGGCGCCGACGTAGTCTATGCCGTGCGCCGCAAGCGCGCGGGAGAAACGTTGTTCAAGAAGGCAACGGCGGCCGCCTTCTACCGGCTGCTCGATCGCTTGACGGATACCGACATTCCGCTCGACACGGGCGATTTCCGGCTGATGTCCCGGCGCGCGCTGGATGCCCTGCTCTCGCTGCCCGAACAGGCGCGCTTCATTCGCGGCATGGTGGCGTGGGTGGGCTTTCGCCAGGTGCCCTTTCCCTATGATCGTGCGGAGCGGCACGCGGGGGAGACGAACTATCCGATCAGCAAGATGCTGCGCCTGGCCTTTGATGCCGTGACGGGATTTTCCACCGCGCCGCTGCGCTTCGCAAGCCACGCCTCCGTGGCGCTGGCGGGCCTGTCGCTGCTGCTGCTGGTCTATATCGCCTGGGGGTATTTTGAGGGCGATCCGGTTCAGGGCTGGACCTCGACCATGTTGGTGGTGACGGTGCTCAGCGCCGTGCAGATGTTCGTGCTGGGCATGATCGGCGAGTATCTCGGGCGGCTGTATATCGAATCCAAGCGGCGGCCGCTGTACCTGGTGGCGGATATCGCCGGCACCGTGCATCGCCGCGCCACGCTCGGTTTCCAGGCGGAGCGGACGCGGATCCCGGAAAGAGAGATCGCCGGCGAGGCGCCCTGACCGCGGCCTTTTGGTGCGATTACGCGGGCTCGGCGATCGTGATGATCGAGACGCCCGGCGGCATGGGGATACGACCCACGATATGCCGTTCCAGGCGGAAGATGCCTTCGAACAATGCGTTTACGGGTGCCGGCGGCGGCGAATCGTCGCTGTCCTCGCGACCGGTGATCCGACCGGCGAGCCGTGCGCCGGCAGCAAGCGGGAACAGCAGTGAATTGAAGTAACCGAGCTTGCGTGGGCGCAGCCCGGCCGCGGCGATCGCCCGTTGCAGCGTCTTCTTCGTGTAGCGGCGATGGTGATGGTTCACCACATCATGCGCGCTCCACATCCATTCGTGGGCCGGCACCGTGATCAGGATCTTGCCGTCCGGCGCCAGCCGTTCGCGCATGGCGCGAAGTGCCGCCACGTCATCCTCGATATGCTCGACCACGTCGAGGACGGCGATGAGATCATAATGGTTCGTCGGCACGCCAGACAGCGCGGGTAGCGGGGCATCGCCCACCGGCTTGCCCAGGCGCTGACCGGCGATGGCGCGGGCCGCCGGATCGATTTCGATCGCGTCGACGTCGCCGAACGCGGCCAGCATGGGCAGATTGTGCCCGGTGCCGCACCCGATCTCCAAGATCCGAGCCCGGGCTGGCAGGCGCCCCTCACGGGTCAGATAATCGGCCAGGATGTCGCGGCGCGCGCGATACCACCAATGGGTGGAATCGTGTTCGGCCATGCGATCGTAGACGCGGCGATCCATATCAGGCGAATACCCACAAGCGGTTGAGTGCAAAGGTCAGAAGAGGCGTCAGGAAGACGATCGGCACGAGCGGCCACCACCATGGGCCGGCAAACATCGCATCGTCCGTCAACAGCCACACCCAAAAGGTGTTCGCGCCATAACTGACGAGCGACACGGCGAAGAACTTGGGTGCCGACGACTTTGTCGATGCCCCATGCCCGCGGAAGCTCCATTTGCTGTGCATGACATAGCCGGTCAGCATCGCGACGAGATATCCGCAGATGTTGGCCACCTGCTCAGAGGTGATCTTGAGCGCGGCGAGCGGCGAATAGACCAGCGCGTAGCACAATGTCGCCACGCCGCCGGCCACGCCGAAGCGCACCAGCTGCCAGAAGGTCTCTTTCATCCCCGTCGAAGCGAATTTGTTGCGAACCGCGTCCACGCCTTGCCCTTTGTGCCGCCTCGGCTAGAGGCGGGCGCCACCTGCAGCCCGCTTCGGGCTGAACGTTGTGAATGCCCTGCCCTGTTCTTGATCCGAAGAGAAGCACCGCTATTCGGCAAGCCCCGGGCGAACGGGAGAATGTGGCGGGCGTCTAGAGCGCTGTCGCCTGTGAGGAAAGCCCCGTGAACCAGTCTCCCGACCCGGCCGTTGTCAAACCCCTTGCGGCGGAGCTCGACCGGCACTGGATCAAGCTCACCGGCATCGCCTGGGTGGTGATCGCGATCTTCTTCGTCTGGAAACGTTGGGCCGCGATCCATTGGCTGTCCCTGGGCGACACCGATGATAACATGCGGCTGATGCAGGTGCGTGCGTTGCTCGACGGCCAGGGCTGGTACGATCTGCGCAACTACCGCCTCAACCCGCCCTATGGCTTCGATATCCACTGGTCGCGCATCGTCGACCTTCCGATTGCCGGCCTGATCCTGCTGCTCCGCCCGTTCGTTGGGGTTGCCGAGGCGGAGAAGCTGGCCTGCGGCATCGCGCCGCTGATCCCGTTGGGCGTGACGTTCATCGGGCTTGGCGCCACGGTTCGCCGGCTGGTCGCGCCGGTCGCCTGGCCGCTCGCGATCGTGTTCCTGATGGGCTCCACGGTCGCGCTGCTGATGTTCATGCCCGACCGTATCGATCACCATGGCTGGCAGCTGGCGATGCTGAGCCTGACGGTGGCCGGATTGTGCGACCCGGACGGGCCGCGCGGCGGCATCACTGTCGGCCTGGCGAGTGCGGTCTCGCTCGCGATCGGGCTTGAGATGCTGCCCTATTGCGCCATGGCGGGCGCGATTATCACGTCCCGCTGGGTGTGGGATGCGGCTGAGCGCTGGCGCCTGCTGAGCTATGCGCTGACGCTCGGCGGCGGGTGTGCGGCAGGGTTCGTGCTCTTCGCCTCGCATGCGAACCGCGTGATGCGATGTGACGCGCTTACGCCGATCTGGCTGAGCGCCTTCGTCGCTGCAGGGGCGCTGCTGACGCTGCTGGCGCTTTGGTCTGCGAATACGCGCGCCGCGCGCCTCGTCCTTGCGACAGCAGCGGGCGTGCTGATCGCGGGTGCTTTCGCCAGCCTGTTTCCGCAATGCCTCGCCCGGCCGGAACAGGTGTCGGACGAACTTTACACCAGCTGGCTGAGCAATGTTCGGGAGGCCAAGCCGATCTATCGCCATCCGTTCCGCACCGGCTTCCCCTTGATGGCGCTGCCGACGATGGGGCTGATCGGCGCCGCAATCGCCACCTGGCGAGCACGCCACTCCGCTTCGCTGCTGGGCTGGGCCTGCGTCAGCCTGTTCGCGCTGTTTTCGGTGGCCATGCTGCTGTGGCAGGTCCGCGCCGGGCCGGCGGCCCAGATGATGGCAATCCCGGGCGTCACCGCGCTGGGCTGGTTGATCCTTCCCTGGCTGCTCGGCCACCGATCGATCTTCGTCCGGGTGTTCGGCACGGTCGCCGTCTTCGTCGCGATTTCCGGAACGTTTGCCGGTCTGATGCTGCGGACGCTGCCGATCGACCGGCCCAAGCCCTATGTGCAGCGGGTGAACCGCGCCACCGGCCGTTGCGTCACCGTGCCGGCCATGAACCCGCTCAATCAGCTTCCCCGGACGACGATCTTCACCTTCGTCGACCTGGGACCGCGGCTGATAACGCTTACCCATCACAACGCGATCGCCGGGCCCTATCACCGCAACGGGGATGCCATCCTCGACGTGCAGCACGCGTTCAAGGGATCGCCGCAAACCGCCCGCGCCATCATGAAGCAGCACGGCGCGACGCTGATGCTGGTCTGCCCGAACATGGCCGAATCAACGGTGTACCGTGATCGCGCGCCCGGCGGTTTCTACGGCCGGCTGGCGCATGGCGAGCAGTTCGACTGGCTGACCCCCGTTCCCCTGCCGAAGGGATCACCGCTGCGGCTATTCAAAATAAGGTAGGTTTCGGCACGACATAGGCCCTCCGCCACCCGGCGGTTGCTCCGTCACGTCACTGTGCGCGCAAGCTCAACAGGAAGCGGGCGCCCTCGCCCGGCGCACTATCGACAGTCAAATCGCCCCCCATCGCGCGGGCGAGACGGCGGGCGATGTAGAGGCCGAGGCCGCTGCCGCCTGGTTCGTGGGGATCGATGCGCTCGAACTTATCGAAGATGCGCTCCTGATCGGCGGCGGCGATGCCCTTGCCCTGGTCGGCGACGATCGCGAAGACCCGGTCACCCTGCCGCTGAAGGCGCAGCCAGATGATCGAATCGCGCGGTGAATAGCGCACCGCATTGCCGATCAGATTGACCATGATCTGCAAGGTGCGCCGGAATTCTCCATGCGCCGGCAAGGGGTTATCGAGATCACCGCGATCGATCGTCACCCCCGCATCGGCGGCGCGCACCGACAGGAGGCCGGCCGCCCGGCGCGTGACATCGGCGAGGTCGATGCCCTCGTCCACCACCTCGAAATCGTCGCGCTCGATCGCCTCGATGTCCGCCAGATCATCGATCAGCCCCATCAGGTGCCTGCCGGCACTGGCGATATCGGCGGCATAATCGGTGTATTGCGCGTCAATTTCGCCGTCTTCGGCGGCATTGATGGAGTCCGCATTCGCGACAATCCGCCCGAGCGGCGCGCGCAGGATCGTATCGAGGCGACGATTGAAGCCCGCGTCGAGCCGCGCGGCGGAGGCCTGGGATTGCGAGGCTGCCGTGCCCTGGAACGTGGCGCCGACGAACCCGGCGAATGCCCCGCCCCGATCGCGTCGCACATGGCCGGCCAGCGTCACGCGCGCGCCGCCGGCGTTGACGATCGCCGGCTGATCCGAAAAATCATCGATCGCCGCCACCGCCTCCAGCAGCGGCAGCACGCCCTGGTCGTCGCTTTCCAGCGTGAAGAGCCTGGTCAGCGGCTGCCCGAGCAGCGACGCGGTGTCGAAGCCGTGCCGTGCATCCGCCGCCACCGACAGGAACCGGATGCGCAATCCGGAATCGGTCTCCCACGTCCAGTCGGCGCCCGCGGGCGGCGGCACCGGCCCGCTCTGCACGATCGGCCGCCAGGCGGGCCGCTCGCGTACCGGGGAGATGAGCAGCGTCACGCCCGCTTCGTCCGGCGTGGCGCGCACCCAGCAATCCATGTCGATATCGGCATCGGCGATGCTCACCGGGCGCGCGACCAGGATGCGCAGCCGACCAGCCAGCCGTGCGGCGGTCGCCAGCGGCGGGCTGGCCAACGGCTGCCCGATTCCCCCGCCGGCCCGTTCGTTGAGCGCGGCAAAATCGGGATCGGCCTCCACCAGCCGTCCGTCAGCGTCCACACGCACGGTCATGATCGCGCCCTCAATCACCGGCCCGCGTATCCGGCCAATGCGCGAATGGCGGCGCGAAAGTCCGCGGGAAGCGCCAGGGGCGCGAGCGCATCGCGCGCCGCATCGGCCGGGATCGCGGCGATCATGTCCAGCATATCGGCGAAGGCATCGATGTCGCGCCGCGGATCGGCATCGGCCAGCGCCAGCCCGACCCGTGCAATCGCGGCCCGGTCCAGCCCCTGCGCGCGCAGCGCCAGCCACAGCTGGTCGCCGGCCGGATCGAGGACGAGCGTACGAGCATCGGCGAAGGTGATCGCCGCAGCGCGGGCAACCACGGCCACGAAAAGCGCCGCCCGCCCGTCCTCGAGCGCCTCGACAAGCAATTCGGCAAGATCCCGGCCGCGCGGATCGATCGCGCCGGCCAGGCGGATGGCGGCCGCCTCCAGGCTGTCCTGATCATCATGGGCGGCGAGGCTGCGCCGCGCCGCAGTGACGAGCGCCCGGTCGACAGCGACCTGACCGGACGCGTCGGCGTTCCCATCATCGCGCAGGGCGGCGGCGACCCACCACACCAGGCGGCGGTGCAGGGGCGCGGGCAGATCCGCGTGCCGGGCGGCACCCGTCGACCGGCGGCTATTTTCCGCGAGCAGATAAGCCCTGGCCGCGGCGGCGATCACGCCATCGTCATGTTCGGCCAGCCGCGGCATCAGCGTCGGCTGGGTACCGGGCGCGCGATTGGCCAACAGCGCATCGCCAAGCAGATCCAGCCGGACCTGGCCGAGCAGCTCGTCGAACAGCTCGCGATCGCGCACGACATGGTTGCCCCAGAGGCGGGCGAGCGTGGCCGAGACGTCCGGCGCGAAAGAGGCCCCGTGTGGCTGGCCGGCGAGCTGCCGCGCGGCATGGCCCGCCACCTCCCGCGCGATCGCCTCCAGCGTCACCGTCAGCGCGCCGGTGATCGCGGCGCGGCTGCGATCGTCCAGCCGGCCTTCCTCAGCCAGGAAGAAATCGTCGATCGCCGTCGCGAGGCGCTCGGCCGCGCGCTGTTCCGCCGCAGCCGCGCGCGCCAGGATCGGCGCAGCGTGCGCGAGATATTCCCGCGAGGCGTCGGAAGAATCGAGCGACATAGGCCCGCCCTTAACCCCCAGCTTCTTAAAGGGCTGCTAAGCTCGTGCCCGCAACGCCTCGATCGCCAGCGCCAGCGTGATTGCGGCGTAGAGCGCGGCGGCGACGAGCCCGAGCAGCGGCATGCCGAGCAGCGTACCCGCGGCCAGCACGACAAGATAGGCCGGCGGATCGCCCCAGGGGAGCGGCCGCGCGGCGCCCATGGCGCGCTCCCCCAGCGCGGCGAGGACGACCAGGGCCACCGCGATCACGCGCGCCGTCAGCTCCCCCGTCATCACATCCACCGTATGGGCCAGGAGCAGCGCGGCCACCGCAGGCAAAGCGGCGATCCAGCCGCCGAGCGCGCGGGCCAGCGCGGCTTCATCGCGCAGCCACGCAAAGCTGGTGGCAACGCTGGCCAGGGCAACGGCGCACAGCGCGAGAAGCAGTCCGCCAGCCGATTGCCCGAACCACAAGCCGAGCGCGGCTGCGCCGCCGAGAACCGCAGAGCCCGCGGCCAGTGCCGATGTGGGCACATGGCGCCGCATCAGCGCCGGCAAGGCGGCGCGGGCGAGTGGCCGCACGATCCAGCGGTTGAACCAGCCGGAGCGCGCCGCGAGCGTTGCGCCGACCACGGCGCGGCTGCGCGCGTCCAGGCTTTCGCGCCGCCGTTCGATGCCGTGCCCCGCCCTGCGCTCGTCGTCCGGCAGCACGAGCCGAACCGCACCGGCCTGGGCGGTGACATGGAGCAGCGCCGACTGCACGTCATAATCGCGCGGCATTGCCGCGACTTCCGCGAGGCGCCGGCCATCGACCCGAGCGACACCGGCCCAGGCGTCCCCGCCGCCGATCAGCTCATAGCCCGGGCCCGCGTCACGCTCGGGGAGGACAAGCAGGGCATCCCCCGGTTCGCACGCGAGCGGCCCGAGCACGGCGGCGGTGGTGACCAGTCCGTCGGCCAGGACCAGAAGATGCGACAGCGGATGAAAGCAGGCCGCAGCCTCCGACGCATTGCGGACCGTATCGACCGCCACCCCGCGCCGGCGGATCCGGGCGATCGCGCCCAGCAGCTCCGGCGGGAGGCGCGTGACGGCCACCACGATCTGCGACGCCCCCGCCTCGATCAGCAGCCGCGCCTGATATTCGATCACCGTCATTCCGGCGAACGGCAAGGTGGCGGCGAGGGTGCCGGGGCGGTCCTCGGCATCCTGAACGGCGAAAATCAGCCCGGCGAGCATCGCGCGCTGTTAGAGTCTGTGCCCCGCACGGGCAATGGCACCGCGCCTTATCTATGCGCGGCCGCCTATAATCGTGCGATCGCCTGACGCAGCCGCCTCATCATCTCCGGATCGCCGGCCGGCCGCCGATTCGCCTCCGTCGCCAGCGCCACCAGCCGAACCGCGCCGAAGCTTGCCGCCAGCCCCTTCAGCCGCCCGGTTGCGGCACGCCAGGCGTCGTCGCCCGTCGCGTCCTCCAACGCGGCAAGGCCGCGATGCACGCTTTCGAGGAAGGCGGCGCGGAGCTCCGCGACCAGCGCCGGATCATCGCCGACCGCGGCGGCCAGCGCCGCATCAATTGCCCCGGGATCAACCGCCATGGACAGGCCGCTAGCACGCAACGCTTAATCGCAAGTTGCCGCTATTTGCTTTGTGCCGGATCGAAACATGTTACATCTGGCGCCATGACCGGGGGGCCGACGATCATCGACATGCGCACACGCAGCGCGACCGAACCAACCCTTGCCATCGCGCCTGAGCCGCCGACGGATGCCGTCGAGCAATCCGCGCCGGAAGCCGAGGCGTTCGCGACCGAACAGGCGAGCGAAGACTATCTTCCCCCCGAAGGGCAGGAGCCGCCGTCCCCATGGCGGACCATCGGCCCGATACTGCTGGCCGCCGTATCGCTGCTGTGGGTGGTCGGCATGCTGTGGCTTGCCCGTGATGCGCTGGCGACCATGCCCGCGCCGGCGATCGCGCAGTTCGGCGCCGCGCTGGTCGCCGTGCCTGCGCTCGCCGGAATCGTGTGGCTGATCGCGCTGCGCACGAGCCGGGCGGAAGCCATGCGGTTCGGCGCCACCGCGCGAGCGATGCGCGAGGAGGCGGCAGCGCTGGAGCGTACCGTTGCCGCCCTTGCCGGCGCGCTGGAGGAAAATCGCCAGCGGCTGGCCGAGCAGACCCGTCAGCTGAGCGCCATGGGGGACAGCGCCACCGCGCGCCTGGCGGCGATCGGCCGTGGCCTGTCCGAGGAGATCGACCAGGCCGACGTCCATGCGCGCTCGCTGGCCGAAGCCGCGGGCAATGCCCAGAACAGCCTGTCGGTGCTGCTGGCGACGATGCCAAAGGCGCAGGCAGAGGCGGAGGCACTGACCACCCGCATCGAGACCGCCGGGCTGGCCGCGGGCGAGCAGGCGGCGGCGCTGGACGCGCAGATCGTCGCGCTGGCCGAGCGCGGGCTCGAGGCGGAGACCGTTGCGGGCGGCGCCGCCCATAAGCTGGCGGCGCACATCGCGCGCATGGAAGCGACCAGCGAAACCGCCGGTGCGCGCCTGGAAGTGGTGACGAGCGAGATGTCGGCGGCGGTCGACGCGCTACTCGGCCGGACCGCCGAGGCGGTGGACGAATCGCGCAAGGGGATCGCGGCGCAGGGCGATGCGATGCTCGCGATGGTCGGCGCCAATCAGGCGGCGCTCGACGCCGCCGCGCGCGAGAGCGCCGAATCGCTCGCCGAGCGGATCGGCGTCATCGAAGTGGTGATCGATCGCATCACCGCGCGGCTCGACCAACAGCGGGGAGCCAGCGACGGGCTGGTCGGTGACCTGGAAGGCGCGTTGGCGCGCGTGGAAGAGCGCCTCGCCCGCCTGCACCAACAGGGCGTCGAGCGATCGCAGATGCTGGCCGCGTCGATCAGCGCGCTCGGCGGGTCGGCCGACGCGATGACCCAGGCGCTGGCAGCAGGCGACGCCATGGCCGGCAAGGCGATCGAAACCACCGAGGCCTTGCTGCTGGCACTCGACTCCGCCGCACGCGAGATCGACGAAACGCTTCCCGCAGCGGTCGACCGGCTCGATTCGCGGGTGGTCGCGGCCAAGGCCGTCGTCGTCGCCGCCAAGCCTGAGCTGCTCGCCCTCGTCACCGCCGCCGAGAGCACGCACGATGCGATCGAAGCGATCGCGCAGGTGATCGCGGATCAACGCGGCAATGTCGATACGCTGACCGGCACACTGCTGGAAACGCTGGCGGCAGGCCGCGCCAAGGCGGATGCGATGGGCCAGATGGTCGACGAGGCGGCCGACCGCGCCAATCGCTTCGCCGACGAAGCCGCCCCCCGCCTGATCGACATGCTGCTGCGCGTGCGCGACACGGCGACGCAGGCGGCAGAGCATGCCCGCGAGGTGCTGGCGCGGGTCATCCCCGAAGCGGCCGAGGCACTTGAAAAGTCGGGTGCGGCGGCGCTGCGCCGTGCGGTCGACGCGGGGCTGGACCGGCAGATCGCGCAGATCGCCACCACCGCCGAGGCCGCCGTCAGCGCGGCCGGCCAGGCAGCGGAGCGGCTCGACGCCCAACTCCGGGCGATTGATGCCCTCAGCGCATCGGTCGACACGCGGCTGGAAGACGCGCGCGCCGAACGCGAGGAGCAGGACCAGCAGAGCTTCGCGCGCCGCGCCTCGCTATTGATCGAGGCGCTCAATTCGGCCGCGATCGACATCACCAAATCGTTCGGCCCCGATGTCGCCGACAGCGCCTGGGCGGCCTATCTGAAGGGCGATCGCGGCGTCTTCACCCGCCGTGCGGTACGCCTGCTGGAAAGCGTGGAGCAGCGCGAGATCGCGCGGCTCTATGACGAGGAGGACGGGTTCCGCGATCAGGTGAACCGGTACATCCACGATTTCGAGGCGATGCTCCGCACCATCCTCACCCAGCGGGACGGATCGCCGCTGGGCGTGACGTTGCTGTCGTCGGACATGGGCAAATTGTACGTCGCGCTGGCCCAGGCGATCGAGCGGCTGCCGTAGGCGGGAGGGGGCCGCGCCCCCCCTCAATATTTCGTCAGGTCCACCATGTCGGTGGTGATCCAGCCGAACGTGTAATTGGCGTAGAACAGCCCGAACAGGATCGTCGCGACAATCGTGACGCGCAGCGACAATCGTCCCAGGCGAAATTCATGCGGCGCGCTGTCTGCCTGGCCGGGAATACGCGCCACCCCGGCCTCGTCGCTCGTCCGGACGCCGAACGGCAGCACCAGGAACACCGAAAAAGCCCAGAACAACACGTAGATGGCGAGTGCCGACGTCCACCGCATGGCGCCTCACACCTCCACCACCAGCACGTCGACGATCGGCTTCTTGCCCGTCCAGCGCGTGGCACAGCGCCGAACGGCGAGCCGGACATCCTCGCGGAGCCGGTCCGGCCCGCGCGACGATGCCCGGACCGCTTCGGCCGCCGCATCC
>JBELMF010000023.1:0-5679 GCA_042096015.1 Sphingomonas sp. | reverse complement strand
AATGCCTCCTATTCAGCAGCTTGGCGGGCAGCGTCCTCCGCCTCGGCGATGAACGCGTCACGCTCTTCCTCGACCGGCACGCCCTGTAGCCGGACCTGCGGCGAACCGGCGAGCCGGCCGTTCTTGGTCACCGCGACGCCGACCGAGATCTGGCCGTGCACGCCGATCCGGCGCCGTTCGTTGATGGTAGCGCCATCAGCCGGCAGGATCACGTCGCCGTCCAGCACGAGGCGGCCGACGGGCGCATGGCCGATCTTCTGCGGATCGCCGGGCGCGAGCCGGACCAGATCACCGTCGGTCTGCACGATGCTGCGCGGGATACCCTGCGACAGGCCGTAGCGCGCCTGTTCCATGAGATGCCGCATCTCGCCATGGACCGGGACCAGCACGCGCGGCCGCAGCCAGCCGTAGATCTGCGCCAGCTCGGGTCGGCCGGGATGGCCGGACACATGGACGTGCGCCTGCTTCTCGGTGATCATCTCCACCCCGCGCCCGGCGAGGATGTTCTGGATGCGGCCGATCGCCACCTCGTTGCCGGGGATCTGCTTGGACGAGAAGATCACGGTGTCGCCCGCGTCGAGCCGTATCGGGTGCGATCCCTCGGCAACGCGAGACAAAGCGGCGCGCGGCTCGCCCTGGCCACCGGTGGCGACGATCAGCACCTCGTTACGGGGCAACCGCATCGCTTCTTCGGGGGAGATGGTGTCCGGGAAATCGCGCAAATACCCGCACGCCCGCGCCACCTTGATGATCCGATCGAGCGAGCGGCCGGCGACACAAAGCGCACGGCCGGTCTCCTCCGCCACCTGCCCCAACGTCTGGAGTCGGGCGGCGTTGGAGGCGAAGGTGGTCACCAGCACCCGGCCGCGCGCCTTGGCGATCGTTTCGGCAAGGCCGAGCCGCACCTCGCTCTCGGATCCGGAGGCCTCCGCATTGAAGACGTTGGTCGAATCGCACACCAGCACATCGATGCCCGCATCGCCGATCGCCGACAGCTGCGCCGCGGTCGCGGGATTGCCGATCACGGGTGCGGCGTCGAGCTTCCAGTCGCCGGTGTGGAAGACGCGACCCGCCGGCGTATCGATGACCAGCGCGTTCGCCTCCGGAATCGAATGCGCCATCGGAACGAATTCGAAGCCGAACGGCCCGACGCGAAAGCCCTCGCCGGGCTGGATCACGCGCAAGTCGATGCGATCGGCAATGCGCTCCTCCTCCAGCTTGTGGCGGATCAGACCGGCCGTGAAAGGCGTCGCGTACAGCGGCACGCCGAGATCATCGGCGAGGTAAGGCAAGGCGCCGATATGATCCTCATGCCCGTGGGTCAGCACGATGCCCGATAGCGCCTCCAGCCGATCCTCGATGAAGGAGAGGTCAGGCAGCACGAGATCGATGCCGGGATATTGGTGGTCGGCGAAGGTCACACCGCAATCGACCATCACCCACTGGCCCCGGCTGCCATACAGGTTCACGTTCATGCCGATCTCGCCGGAGCCGCCGAGGGCACAGAAGAGAAGTTCGTCGTTCTTGGAAATTGGAATTGTCCTTAGTCGACACCGCCGACAATGGCCGGCGGTGCAGGCGCGCGGGCGCCCTCATGTTCCTGGCCTCATCGTATGGGGGAGGCCCCTGCCCCAATTCCGTCGCCACCCCGGGCCTGTCCCGGGGTCCACCGCTCCGCACATCCAACGCTTGCTGCTCCATCGGCCCGGTGGATGCCCGGACGGGCCCGGCATGACGGTGGGAGCGAGTGGCGGGGGGTGCGGTTAAATCTCAATGCGCGATATGGGCGCGCTCCCACATGATCGCCAGCCCTTGGATGGTGAGGTCCGGCTCGATCGCGTCGAAAACATCGGTATGCTGTTCGAAGAGCGTGGCGAGCCCGCCCGTCGCGATCACCTTTGCGGGGCGCCCGATCTCATCCTTCATGCGCGCGACGAGGCCTTCGATCATCGCGATATAGCCCCAGTAGATGCCGATGTTCATCTGATCGACCGTGTTGCGGCCGATCACGCCGACGTTGCTCTTGGGCGCCTCGATCGCGATCCGCGGCAGCTTGGCCGCGGCGTTGACCAGCGCGTCGAGTGACAGGTTGATGCCGGGCGCGATGATGCCGCCCTTGTAGGCACCGTTGAAGTCCGACACGTCGAGCGTGGTGGCGGTGCCGAAATCGATCACGATCAGATCACCGCGATGCAGCGTGTGCGCCGCAATCGTGTTGACCGCGCGATCGGCGCCCAGGTTCTGCGGCTCATCGACGTCCAGCGCGACGCCCCATTCGAGCGGCGCCCGACCGGCGATCAGCGCATCATGGCCGAAATATTTGCTGGAGAGCACTTCGAGATTGTGGAGTGCGCGCGGAACCACCGTGGAAATCACCACCGCCTGGACATCTTCACGGCTATAGCCGCCCAGCGCGAGCAACTGGCTGAGCCAGACCGCATATTCATCCGCCGTCCGGCGCGCATCGGTGGCGATGCGCCAGCGCGCCTTGATCTCGCGACCGCCCTCGGTTCCCGTGGCGACGAGCGCGAACACCACATTGGTATTTCCCGCATCGATCGCGAGCAGCATGATCCCCTCCCTACACCAGAAACACGTCGGCGGCATGGATGACACGGCACGTGCCATCCGCCAAGCGCAGCCGCAATGCCCCGTCCGGCGTCAGGCCGTCATAGGCGCCCGGCACGGCGGTGCCGTCCGACAGACGGGCGAGCAGTTCGGTGCCGATCGGGTGAGCCTGATCCTGCCAGCGGGCAATCACCGGAGCCAGACCGACGGTGCGCCAGATCGCGAGCCACCGGCCGAAGTCTGCAACCAAATGCTCATGAAGCTGGGCGGCGGCCTGTATCCAGAGGCGCCCGGCGAGGCTTGCCGTCTGCCTGCCCTCGATCGAGGGATGGCTGGTGAGATTGACACCGAAGCCGGCAACGACAGCGTCGCCGCTCCGCTCGAGCAGGATCCCCGACAGCTTGGCGCCGTCGAGCAACAGATCATTGGGCCATTTGATCTGCACCGCGGGACAGCCGAGCGCGGCGATCGTGTCCGCCAAAGCGACGGCACAAACCAGCGCGAGCGAGGCGGGCGGCGGGTCGCCGGGCCGGACGCGCACCAGCGTGCTGGCGTAGAGATTGCCCGCGGGCGAACTCCACGCGCGACCCTGACGGCCCCGCCCCGCGGTCTGGCGCTCGGCCCGAAGCCATAGCCCCTCTTCCGCGCCATCGATGGCGAGCGCCAGAACGTCCGCGTTGGTCGACCCGGTCTCGGCGACCGTAAGGATACGGCTCAGAACAGCAACACTCAGAAGAGCGACTGCGCGGCCGCCATGCTCCAGCCGGCCAGCAGCGGGATGGCGAGATAGCCCAGCGGGGAGACGATGACCGCGGCGACGGCGATCAGCCCGCCTTCGAGCTTGTCACCTTCCCCGAACGCCTCGGCCGGCTCGTCGAAGTACATCGTCTTCACCACGCGCAGGTAATAATAAGCGCCGATCGTGCTCGCCGCGATGCCGACGACCGCGAGCGGGAACAGCCCGGCGCGCACCGCCGCATCGAACACCGCGAACTTGGCCCAGAAGCCGAACAGCGGCGGGATGCCGGCAAGGCTGAACATGAAGATCGCCAGCGCTGCCGCGAGACCCGGCCGCGTGCGCGACAGGCCGGAGAGCGACGCGATCGTCTCGATCGGCTGGCCGTCAGTCCCTCGCATCTGAAGCACGACCAGGAACGAGCCGAGCGTCATGACGATATAGATCGCCATATAGGTCAGCACCGCGGCGACCCCCTCCGGCGTGCCGGCGGCAAGGCCGATCAGCGCGAAGCCGACGTTGTTGATCGACGAATAGGCAAGCAGCCGCTTGATGTTGCTTTGCCCGATCGCGGCGACCGCACCGAAGATGATCGAGGCCAGCGCCGCGAAGATCACGATCTGCCGCCACTGATCCTCGGCCGGCCCCATTGCCTCGATCGCGACGCGCACGGCAAGGCCCATGGCCGCAACCTTTGGTGCCGAGGCGAAGAAGGCGGTGACCGGCGTGGGCGCGCCTTCGTACACGTCGGGCGTCCACATGTGGAACGGCACGGCGCTGATCTTGAAGGCGATACCGGCGAACACGAACACCAGGCCGAACAGCAGGCCGATCGACTTGGCATCGCCCGTCAGCGGCGCGGCGGCATAGGCACCGCCGATCTCGTAGAACAGCGTCGAGCCGGTGAAACCGTACACCAGACTGATGCCGTAGAGCAGGATGCCGCTCGCCAGCGCGCCGAGCACGAAATACTTCAGCCCCGCCTCTGCCGAGCGCTGGTCCTGGCGCATGAAGCTGGCAAGGACGTAGGCGGCGAGGCTCTGCAGTTCGAGGCCGATATAGAGCGTCAGCAGATCGGCGGCGGACACCATGATGCCCATGCCGATCGCCGACAGCAGGATCAGCACCGGATACTCCGGGCGCAGATCATCACCCGCCGTACGCTCGAAGAAGCGCGGGGCGAGCACGATCGCGACGGCCGCCGCGACATAGATCAGCACCTTGGAGAAGCCGGCGAACGCGTCAGCGCGATACATGCCGTCGAAGGCGCTGAGCCCGCTCGTGGCCGGCCCGATCAAGGCGACGCAAGCGCCGGCGAGCACCGCGACGGCGGTCCAGGACACGGCACGCGTCGACGACGATCCGCCCCAGGCAGCCACCAGCATCAGCGCAAGCGCGCCGAGCGCCAGCACGATTTCGGGAAGGGTCATCGCGACCTGCGATGCGTAATCCATCAGTGCGCCTCCCCATGGGCGTCAGTTTCGGGCGCGGAATGCCCCTCGGCATGGGCGGCGGGAACGATCCCGATTCCGGGCGTGGGCAGCGAATCACCCTTGGGCTGGGCGCGCTCGATCCGGGCGAGCAGGCGCTCGGTATCGGCGCGCATCGGCGCGATGAAGCTTTCCGGGTACACGCCCATCCACATAACCACGGCGGCGATCGGCGCCAGCAACCACAGCTCGCGGCTCGACAGATCGGGCATGGCGCGAACCTCGTCCGACTTGATCTCACCCCAGACGACGCGGCGGTACAGGTACAGCATGTAGGCCGCGCCGAGGATGATGCTGGTGGTGCAGAGCAATGCGATCGTCGTCGACACCTGATAGGTGCCCATCAGCGCGAGCAGTTCTCCCGGGAAGTTGCTGGTGCCCGGCAGGCCGATCGAGGCCATGGTGAACAGCAGGAACAGGATCGCATAGCGCGGCATATTGTTGGCAAGCCCGCCGTAGCGCGCGATCTCGCGGGTGTGCAGGCGATCGTAGATCACGCCGACGCACAGGAACAGCGCGCCCGAGACGAGGCCGTGGCCAAGCATCACCAGCATGGCGCCCTCGATGCCCTGTGCGTTGAAGGCGAACAGGCCGATGGTGACGATCGCCATGTGCGCGACCGACGAATAAGCGATCAGCTTCTTCATGTCGGACTGCACCAGCGCGACGAGGCTGGTGTAGATCACCGCCACCGCGCTGAGGCCGAACACCAGCCAGACGAGCGACGACGAGGCTTCCGGGAACATCGGGATGCTGAAGCGCAGGAAACCGTAGCCGCCGAGCTTGAGGAGCACGCCCGCGAGGATCACCGAACCGGCGGTCGGCGCCTGGACGTGCGCGTCGGGCAGCCAGGTGTGGACCGGCCACATCGGCATCTTCACCGCG
>JBELMF010000022.1:0-29608 GCA_042096015.1 Sphingomonas sp. | reverse complement strand
GGGGGAGGCACCCTCCACGCTGTCGTCCGCGATCACATAGCCGCAGGCGTCCTCGCCCAGCGCCACCGCGACGATGCCGCACGCGTCGCCGCCAACCCCCGTGGGCGGATCGACGCCCACCACCACCCGGCGCACCGGCGGCAGCGTCGCCACCCGGCACCGCTCGATCGCCGCGCGCGACCACAAGGCACCGGAGGCGCTGTCGATCATCTCGCCGTCCAGCTCCTGCCGTCCCAGCGCCGTGCCGCCATAGGTTTCCTGCATCGCATCGACGAAGGCACGGGGCAGGTGAATGTTCGCGGCCGTCCGCCCGACCGTCTCTTCCACCCCCGGCAGCGCCATCACCCGCCGCATCAGCGCATTGGGCCTGGGCGTCGTCGTCACCACCACCTTCGGCTGCGCGCCCAAGCGCATCGTCATCATCAGATTGTCCCACGCCGCATCGCCGCGCCGCCACTTGGCCAGCTCGTCGCACCACGCCGCATGATGCTCCGGCCCGCGCAGCCCCTCGGGCGCATCGGCCGAATAGACCGTCGCCACCGCTCCGCCCGGCCAGCGCACTTCGCCCCTGGTGGGTGTCCACGCCGGCCGCGCGTCGAGCCGCGCCGTCGCGATCACCCCGCTCGGCCCCTCCACCATCACCCGCCGGGTCTCCTCGGCCGTCGCCCCGACCAGCGCGATCCGCGCGCCCGCCACCGTCTCGGCGACATGGTTGATCCACCGCGATCCCGCGCGCGTCTTGCCGAAGCCGCGCCCGGCGCGGATCAGCCACACCCGCCACGGCTCATCGGGCCAATATTGCCCGTCGTGGGAGAAGACGTCCCACTGGGCCAGCACGGCGATCTTTACCGGCTGCGGCAGCGCGGCGATCGCCAGGTCCCGTTCGGCCGGCGGCAGCAGCGCCAGACGGTATATCAAGTCCCGCAGGGCGTCGCGCGTCACGACGATCGTACCCGCAGCGCCAGTCCGTCCAGCGCCTGCCGCAAGGCCGCATCCACCTCCTCGCGGCTCAGCGCCTGGCTGCGCGCCGCCAGCTTTCCCGCCCCGCCGCGTGCACGATACCGCAGCACCACGTTCAGGATGAATTGCCGGTCCGCCGCGCTGAGGCTGCCCCCGGCCGGTTCGCCACCGCCCCCGCCGTTCTCCCCGCCGTTTTCCGCACCGCCCGTCCCGGCGCTCCCGACGCTTTCGATGGTCCGCAACGCATGGTCGAGCAGCGCCGATTCCAGCCGGTCGTAGCCGATCTCCAGCGCCGCAGCCCAGGCCGCCGCGAAGGCCGGATCTTCGGCGCGCCAGCGATAGCAGGTCGATTGGGTGCGATCCGCCGCGCCCGCCGCCAGTGCGACGCTGCCCGTCTTGGTCAGCGTGTGAATGAACGCCGATCGCCGTCCAGCGATTGTCTTGCCGCCGAGAGCGCCGCTCTCCCGCTCGTTCTGGCGTCCGCCCGCCTGCCGCATGTCGCCCTCCCCCGATCTTCGGCGCCCGCGCCCATCCCGCCGGCGGATTGATCCGCCCGCGGTGGCACGCCCGCGCCGCCGCCTGCGCAAACGACGACGGGCCGGGAACGATGGGGTTGTCCCCACGCTCACCGGCCCGTCGCCCCATCGATCCCCACGATGCGGCCCCGCAACCGCACCAACTCGATGTTCCTGTTTTGTACACAAACAGCGTGACGCTGTCAAGCGTCTTGTCGCTTGCTCTCGTCCGTGCGCCCGCGCAGGAACGCCCACACGAAATCAGCGATCGGGGAGGATCTATGAACAGCTACGACGTTGTGATCGTCGGCGCCGGCCACGGCGGCGCGCAGGCGGCGATCGCGCTGCGCCAGGCGAAGTTCGGCGGCAGCATCGCCGTTATCGGCGACGAGCCTGATCTGCCCTACGAACGCCCGCCGCTGTCCAAGGAATATCTCGCCGGGGACAAAGGATTCGATCGCCTGCTGATCCGTCCGGCCGCCTTCTGGCAGGAACGCGATGTCGCGATGCTCCTCGGCCGCCGCGTCACCCATGTCGATCCCGCCACCCGCCAGGTCACGGCGGCTGGCGAGCCGATCGGCTATCGCCACCTGATCTGGGCGACCGGCGGTGCGCCGCGCCGGCTCAGCTGCGCCGGCCATCATCTCGCCGGGGTGCATACCGTGCGCACCCGGGCCGATGCCGATCGCATGGTGGCCGAGCTGCCCGGCGTCAGCCGGGCAGTGGTGATCGGCGGCGGCTATATCGGGCTGGAGGCCGCCGCCGTGCTCGCCAAGTTCGGCAAGCAGGTCGTGCTGCTGGAGGCGCTGCCCCGCGTGCTCGCGCGGGTCGCCGCAGAGCCGCTGTCGCGCTTCTACGAGGCGGAGCACCGCGCCCACGGCGTCGACGTGCGCCTCGACACCATTGTTGACTGTATCCTCGGCGATGACGCGGTCACCGGCGTCCGGCTCGCCGGCGGTGAGACGATCGCGGCGGACATGGTGATCGTCGGCATCGGCATCGTCCCCGCGGTCGCCCCGCTGATCGAGGCCGGCGCGGCGGGCGGCAACGGCGTGGCGGTCGATGCGCAATGCCGCACCAGCCTCGCCGACGTATTCGCGATCGGCGATTGCGCGCTCCACGCCAACGCCTTTGCCGACGGCGCGGAGATCCGCCTCGAATCGGTTCAGAACGCCAACGATCAGGCCAATGTCGTCGCGAAGGTAATCACCGGCCAGGATGCCGCCTATCACGCGGTGCCCTGGTTCTGGTCCAACCAGTACGATCTGAAGCTCCAGACGGTCGGCCTGTCCATCGGCCACGATTCCACCGTCCTGCGCGGCGACCCCGCCATCCGCAGCTTCTCGCTGATCTATCTGAAACAGGGCCGCGTCATCGCGCTCGACTGCGTCAATGCGGTGAAGGACTATGTCCAGGGCCGCAAGCTGGTGGAGCAAGGCGCCACGATCGACCCCGCGAGGCTCACCGACAGCACGACCCCGCTCAAGGAACTCGCCGCCTGACGCGCAGGCGCACCCGCCCGACACCCCGTTTCCCCTGCCAAGCCGTGTGGCGCAGCGAAAAGGGGCGCCCGCGACCTCCGCCGGCGCCCCCTCTTCTCATCCCGGTCCGGCGATCAGATGTGGATCGGCTTGCCCTGCACCGCCATCGCGGCTTCCTTGATCGCCTCCGAATGCGTCGGGTGCGCGTGGCAGGTATAGGCGATGTCCTCGCTGGTCGCGCCGAACTCCATCGCCTGCGCCGCCTGCGCGATCATCGTCCCCGCAACGGTGGCGATGCACCACACGCCCAGCACGCGATCGGTCTTGGCGTCGGCGATCACCTTCACGAAGCCGTCCGGCTCATGGTTGGTCTTGGCACGGCTGTTGCCCAGCATCGGGAACTTGCCGACCTTGACCTCACCCTTCTCCTTAGCCGCCTCTTCGGTCAGCCCGACGCCCGCGATCTCCGGCCAGGTATAGACCACCGACGGGATCACATCATGGTTCACGATGCCATGCTGCCCGGCGATATTCTCGGCGACGGCGATGCCCTCGTCCTCGGCCTTGTGCGCCAGCATCGGGCCCGGGATCACGTCGCCGATCGCCCACACGCCCGAAACGCTGGTGCGGAAATCGTGATCGGTCTCGATCTGCCCGCGGTTGTTCGGGGCGAGGCCGATCTTCTCCAGCCCCAGGCCATCGGTGTTCGGCTTGCGCCCGATCGACACCAGCACACAATCCGCCTCGATCGTCGACGCCTCGCCGCCGGCCGCCGGCTCGACGGTCAGTACGGCCTTGCCACCGTCCACGGCAACACTCGTCACCTTGGTCGACAGCTTGAACTCGATCCCCTGCTTCTTGAAGATCTTGTTGGCTTCCTTGCGCACGTCGCCGTCGAAACCGGGGAGGATCTGGTCGAGGAATTCGACGCAGGTCACCTTGGCGCCCAGCCGGCGCCACACCGATCCCAGCTCCAGCCCGATCACGCCGCCGCCGATCACGACCATGTGCTCGGGCACCTTGGGCAGCTCCAACGCGCCGGTCGAATCGACCACCACCTGCTGGTCGATCGTCACGCCCGGCAGCGGCGTCACCGACGATCCGGTCGCGATCACGACGTTCTTCGCGGTCACCTTCTGGCCATCGACGCTGACGGTATGCGCATCCTCGAACGAGGCGCGGCCCTTCAGCCACGTCACCTTGTTCTTCTTGAAAAGGTATTCGATCCCGCCGGTCAGGCCCTTCACCGCATCGCGGCGCTGGCCGTGCATCGTGTCGAGATCGAGCTCCGGGGTCACCTTGATGCCCATCTTGGCCATTGCGCCATTGGCCGCCGCGTCGAAATATTCGCTCGCGTGCAGCATCGCCTTGGACGGAATGCACCCGACGTTAAGGCAGGTGCCGCCCAGCGTCTCGCGGCTCTCCGCGCACGCCGTCTTGAGCCCCAGCTGCGCCGCCCGGATCGCCGCGACATAACCACCCGGACCGGCCCCGATCACGAGAACGTCATAGTCGAATTCGTCAGCCATCGGGTGCACTCGCCTTGCGGATCTATCAAACGGCTGCGACATAGACCTTGATGACGGGGGCGCAACCCCGCGAGGAACATGGGAGAGCGGAATGGACCTGAACTGGAGCCCCGAGGAACAGGCGTTCGAGGCAGAAGTCCGTGACTTTCTAAATACTTCGCTCACTCCCGACCTGCAACGCGCCGGCCGCCTCTCCACCAGCGTCTATGCCGATCACCACGCCAGCATGAAGTGGCAGGAGATCCTCGTCGCCAAGGGCTGGGCCGCCCCGCACTGGGCGCCCGAGCACGGCGGCACCGACTGGACGGTCGCGCAGCATTACATCTGGAACCGCGAACGCATCGCCGCCGGCGCCCCCGGCCTCTCGCCGATGGGCATCTCGATGGTGGCCTATGTCATCATGAAATACGGCACGCCCGAACAGCAGCGCTTCTTCCTCCCCCGCATCCTCTCGGGCGAGATCTTCTTCTGCCAGGGCTATTCCGAACCCGGCTCGGGCAGCGACCTCGCCAGCTTGCAGACCAGCGCGGTCGAGGACGGCGACGATCTCATCATCAACGGCCAGAAGGTCTGGACCACCCACGCCAACGAAGCGAACTGGATCTTCGCGCTCGTCCGCACGTCGAAAGAGGGCCGCCCGCAACAGGGCATCACCTTCCTGCTGATCGACATGACGACGCCTGGCGTCGAGGTCCGCCCCTTCACCATGTCCTCCGGCGAGCAGATCCAGAACGCCGTCTTCTTCACCGACGTGCGTGTGCCCAAAGCGAACGTGATGGGCGAGATCGACCGCGGCTGGAGCGTCGCCAAATATCTCCTCGAATTCGAACGCGGCGGCAACGCCTACGCTCCCGCGCTGAAAGCCCGCGCCGACGCCATCGCCCGCCACGCCGCCGAAACCACCGGCAGCGACGGCGAGCCGCTGCTCGACGATCCCGTTTTTGCCACCAAGCTCGCCCGCGCCCGCATCCGAGCCGACGTACTCGAGATCATGGAACTCCGCCTCCTCTCGGCGGCGAACACCGACGGCAGCGTCGGCGCGCTTTCATCGATGATGAAGATCATGGGCACCGAACTCGCCGGCACGCTGACGGAGTTGACGATGGAAGCCGCCGGCGACCGCGGCCTCGTCTATCAGCCCCACGCCACCATGCCCGGCGGCCCGGTCCCCCGCCACCATCCGCCCGAGGACGGCTATATCAGCGGCGAAGAATGGCACGCGCTCGCCCCGCTACGCTACATGAACGAGCGCGCCGGCCCGATCTACGCCGGTTCCAACGAAATCCAGCGCAACATCATCGCGAAACAGGTACTGGGGCTGTAAATTCCTCCCCGGAGGGGAAGGGGACCAGCGAAGCTGGTGGAGGGGTCCTCGCCCCAAACACCCGGCCTGCCAGCGGAAGCCTACCCTTCCGCCTCCGGCAGTCCCCCACCCCTTCCGGGGACGGAATGGCGCCTAAAACAATCGCCCCCCATCCGGCACACCCAGCATCGGCGCCGCGAGCACCACCTTGCCGCCTTCATCGGGAAACCCCAGCGTCAGCACCTCGCTCATCACCGGACCGATCTGCCGCGGCGGAAAGTTCACCACCGCCATCACCTGCCGCCCGACCAGTTTCTCGGCCAAGTGATTCTCGGTGATCTGGGCCGAGCTCTTCTTGCGCCCGACCACCGGTCCGAAATCGATCACCAGCTTCAGCGCCGGCTTGCGCGCCTCGGGAAACGGCTCGGCGGACACCACCGTCCCCACCCGGATGTCGACTTTCAGAAAATCGTCGAACGAAATCGTCTCGGCCGCAGCCGCGCTGGCATCATGGTTCACATGCATCGGTTAGAAATCCGGATTCTCGTAATAGTCGGGCGGTTCGATCCCGCTCATCCGCTCGGCGAGCAGCGGGCGGAAGCTGCGCCGGCTCTTGAACGCCGAATACCACGCCTTGGCATGGGTATGCCCCGACCAGTCGATCCCGCCGAGATAATCCGCCACCGATATATGCGCCGCGGCCGCCAGATCGGCGAGGCTAATCGTCGCCCCCGCAACCCATTTACGATGATCGAGCAGATAGTCGATATAATCGAGGTGCCCGATTGCCGATTTCATCGCCTCGCGTAGCCGCGCCGCATTGGGCGACTGGCGCAGCACCAGGCGCTTCACCATCCGCTCTTCGATCAGCGGCTGGCTGACGTCTCGATAGAATTGCGCGTCGAACCAGGTGGCGAGCCGACGAATTTCGGCGCGATTCGCCGCCGATCCGTTGATCATCGCAGCGCGATCCACCGTTTCCTCGAAATATTCGCAGATCGCCATCGAATCGATCAGCACGGTGCCGCGCTCGCCATCCACCATCACCGGCGTCTGCCCGGCGGGGTTCAGGTCGAGGAACTCGTCGCGTCGCGCCCAGGGCATTTCGCGCACCAGCTCATAGCCGACGTCCTTCTCGCCCAGCAGGATGCGCACCTTGCGAGTGAAGGGACACAGGGGAAAGTTGTAGAGCTGCCACATGCCCCCTCGTTAGGCCGGGTGCGTGCGCTGCGAAAGCCGCTTTGACGCCCGCATCGCACCGCATGGCGCACCAGCGCCGGACAGGTTATGCCCTTGGAAAAGCGGACATGCACGATCCGCGACAAAAGGAGAGGCCGATGACCTTTGAACAGATTCGCTACACGATCGACGGGCCGATCGCGACGATCATGCTCGCCCGCCCCGACAAGCTGAACGCCTATACCGCCGTGATGGGCGCCGAACTCGCCGAGGCGGTGCGCAAGGCCGGCAAGGAGGAAAAGGTCCGCGCCATAATCCTAACCGGCGAGGGCCGCGGGTTTTGCGCCGGCGCGGACATTTCGGGCGGCGCTGACAGCTTCGGCAGCGGCGGGCCAAACTTCGCCGCGGAGGGCAAGCCCAGACAGGATGGGGGGGGCTTCGTCGGCGCGCTGTTCGACAGCCCCAAGCCGATCATCGCCGCGATCAACGGCGCCGCGGTCGGCGTGGGCGCCACGCTCACCCTGCCGTGCGACATCCGCATCGCCGCTGATACGGCGCGCTTCGGCTTCGTCTTCGCGCGCCGCGGGCTGGTGCCCGAGGCCGGCAGCGCCTGGTTCCTGCCGCAACTCGTCGGCCTGCCGCAAGCCTTGCGCTGGTGCCTATCGGGCAAGCTCTTCGACGCCGCCGAGGCGCTTGCCGGCTGCCTCGTCAGCGAAGTCGTCCCTGCCGCCGACCTCATCGCCCGCGCGCAGGAGATCGCGCGCGAGATCGCCGAGAACACCGCCCCCGTCTCGATCGCGCTCACCCGCCAGATGCTGTGGCGCTTCGCCGGCGAGCCTTCCCCCGCCGCCGCGCTCAAGGTCGACGGCGGCTTCGCGATGGCGCTCGGCGCCGGGCCGGACGTGCGCGAGGGCGTCGCCGCGTTCCTGGAGAAACGCCCACCGGCGTTCCCTGGCAGGATCACCAGTGACATGCCGCCCGGCTATCCCTGGTGGGGCCGCTGACCCGGCCAGCCGGGGCGCCCCTTTCCGTGGCGCGCGCCGCACGCTAGGCGAGCGCTGCACCCCCTCCTGATCAGGGCCCGCCTCCTGCCGATTGACCGCCTGCCGCTCGCTACCCGTCCGCCCGTCGCGTGGCTCGCGACCATGGCGGCCGTCACCACGGCGCTGTGGATCCGCTACATCGCCGATGATGCGCTGCCGTCCGGCTTCCCGTTCGTCAGCTTCTTTCCGGCCGTGATCCTGGTCTCGGTGCTGTTCGGCGCCCGCTACGGCATCGTCGCGGCGATCTTGAGCGGCCTTGCCGCCTGGTATTTCTTCATTCCGCCGGTCGGCTCGTTCAACCTCGATCCTGGCGCGCTGACCGCGATGAGCTTCTACGCCTTCGTGGTCACCACCGACATTGCGATCATCCACTGGATGCAGCGGGCGAACCGCCACCTTGCGATCGAGCGGGAGCGGAACGCCGCCCTGGCGCAAACCCGCGCGCTCCTGTTCGACGAACTGCAGCATCGCATCTCGAACAATCTGCAGGCCGTCGCCGGGCTGCTCGCGCTGCAGCGCCGCCGGCTCGCCGATAATGAGGCGGCGGCTGCGCTTGCCGAGGCGTCGCAGCGGGTGGCGCTCGTCGGGCGGATCAGTCGCCGCCTGTATGATGCCGACGAAACGGGCAAGGGCCTGGCCGCCTTCCTCACCGCGCTGCTCGAGGATGTGATCGAGGCGAATGGCCGGAATGACATCGCCCGGTCGGTCGATTGCCCGGCGGACATCCGCCTTACCACCGAACAGGCGCTGCCCGTCGCGCTGGTGGTTGCCGAATCGATCGCCAATGCGATCGAGCATGGCCTCGCCGATCACCGCGCGCCGCAGATCGCCATCAAGGTCGCTCGGACGGACGGCCAGCTCGCCATCACCGTCGTCGACAATGGCGGCACCTTGCCCGCCGGCTTTGACCTGGCGCTTACCGACAGCCTCGGCCTGTCGATCGCCACCATGCTCGCCCGGCAGACCGGCGGACGGTTCGAACTGACCGGCGGCGAGACGACCAACGCCTGCCTTCACCTGCCGATCCGCTAAGGGCAGCCGGCGTACCGGCGCCCCTCATAACCGCTTAGTTGCGGAAGCTCGGGTCGATGCGGTCGAGCTTGCGCAGCAGTGCCGGCCACGCCAGCCGCTCGGCCAGCTTGCCCATTCCGGCCGGGGCGCTTTGCCCGGCCACCTTCTCCTCCACGCCCTGCGGCGGATTGTTGAGGTTCTCGCGCCCGGCCGAGAGCATCAGCACCTGCGCCTCGCACGCCCGCTCCAGGAAATAGAGGCGGAGGAAGCAGGAGGCGACGCTGTCGCCCACCGCCAGCGTGCCGTGGTTGCGCAGGATCATGGCATGCTTGTCGCCGATGTCGGCCACCAGCCGCTCACGCTCGTCGAGGTCGGTCGCGATGCCCTCATAGTCGTGATAGGCGACATTGTGCTGCGCGATCATCGCCGTCTGGGTGTGCGGCAACAGGCCGAACTCCATCGCCGACACCGCCTGGCCGTGCGGCGTGTGGAGGTGCATCACCGCGGCGGCATCCTCGCGCGCCATGTGGATGGCGGAGTGGATCGTGAAGCCCGCCGGGTTCACGGGATGGTCGGTATGGCCGACCGGATTGCCCTCGACATCGATCTTGACCAGCGACGAGGCGGTGATCTCCTCGAACATCATGTCGTACGGGTTGATCAGGAAGTGGTGCTCGGGCCCGGGCACGCGCGCGGAGAGATGGGTGAAGATCAGGTCGTCCCAGCCATAAAGCGCGACGAGGCGATAGGCGGCGGCGAGATCGACCCGCGCCTCCCACTCACCTGGGGCGTATTGGGCGGTGCTGTCGACCGATGCCAGCGTGGCCATGAGTCTCTCCTGATTGCTATTTGAGACGGATCATAACGGCTCGGCGCCACACGGGCAAACGAAGCGATCTGAAAGGGGCGTGATCGCGATTGCAAAAAACGAATGTTGAGGAAGTTGAGACGCTGGCGCGTTTTTCTCCAACGGCCTCAACATTCGCGGGCACGGCTGCTCGGTCGAAGGAGGAGGGTGGCGGCAGCATCCCGCCGACCAAACCATAAAGGGCGCGTGTAGGACAGCGCCGGATCAATCCGGCGTCATCACCACCTTCAGCGCCTCGCGCCGGTCGAGGATCGCATAGGCCTCGGCGCCTTGCGAGAGCGGCAGGCGGTGCGAGATGTAGCGCTCGGGGTTGAGCTGTCCCTTCTGCACCATCGGGATCAGTTCCTGCCACCAGTGCGGCACCGAGCAGGTGCCGGTGCGGAAGGTCAGGCCGCTCGCGAAGGCGCGTTCCATCGGAAAGGGAAAGCGCCGCGTCTGGCTGACGCCGAGGCAGGAGACGGTGCCCCATTTACCGACCAGCCGCAGCGACAGGTCGATCGTGGCGTCTGCGCCGACCGCCTCCACCACGCTGCTGCACATCCGGCCGTGGCTGTCCTCGCGGATCACCTGCACCGCCTCCGCCGGATCGACGCCGATTGCGCCCAAACCTTCGGCGATCGCGCGGCGTTCGGGGACGAGGTCGATCGCATAGACGCGGCCTGCGCCCATCGCGAAACAGCCTTCCACCGCCATCAGGCCGATCGGGCCGAGCCCGACCACCGCGACACTGGCGCCAGGCTTGATGTCGGCATTGCGCACCGCCATCCAGCTGGTCGGCAGCGCATCGGTAAGCATCAGCGCCTGTTCGTCGCTGATCCCGTCGGGGATGCGGCGGGCGTTGACGTCGCCGGCGGGGACGCGCACCGCCTCCGCCTGGCTGCCCTGGAGCGCGGCGGATAGGCCGTAGCAGCCCGAGCCGTTGTTCTCGCATTCGTGAACCCGGCCCATCAGGCAACCCGGGCACGCGCCGCAGCCGACCGCGGCGGAGATCATCACCCGGTCGCCGGTCCTGAGCGTGCGCACCGCCTTGCCGGTCTCGACCACCTCGCCGACCGCCTCGTGCCCGACGCAGAAGCCCTTGTCCTCGGAAAAGCCGTGGCCGTGATAGATGTGCAGGTCGCTGCCGCAGATCGCGCAATGCTTTACCCGGACGAGCACGTCGCGATCGTCCTGGAGCTTGGCGTCTTCGGTCGATCCGTACTGGATGTCGCGTTCGCCGAAATAGCGCAGTGCCTTCATGGCCCTCTCCTTTTTTCCTGCTCCCCGGCGAAGGCCGGGGTCCAGTTACGGCCGGCCCGATACTGGGCCCCGGCCTTCGCCGGGGAACAGGATGGGAGACGATCGACCGGTGATCGTCAACCTCTGGACGTCCTCCAACAGCATCGCCATCTTTCTCGTACCAACACCCTTGTGTTGCATAACGGCAACACCATCTGATGCTCGAAGGAAACAGGGACACCCATGAACCTCGAGAAATTCACCGACCGCGCCAAGGGCTTCCTCCAGTCGGCGCAGACCGTCGCGATCCGCATGAGCCACCAGCAGATCGCGCCCGAGCATCTGTTGAAGGCGCTGTTGGAAGACGAGCAGGGCATGGCCGCCGGGCTGATCCAGGCGGCGGGCGGCGATGCACGGCGGGCGACCACCGAGACCGATGCCGCGCTCGCGCGGATTCCGGCCGTGAGCGGTTCGGGGGCGCAGTCGACGCCGGGCCTCAACAATGACGCAGTGCGCGTGCTCGATCAGGCCGAGCAGATCGCGCAGAAGGCAGGGGACAGCTATGTCACCGTCGAGCGGCTGTTGGTGGCGCTGGCGCTCAGCCTCAACACGCCGGCGGGCAAGGCCTTGCAGGCGGCGGGCGTCCGCCCCGATGCGCTCAACACCGCGATCAACGATCTGCGCGGCGGCCGCACCGCCGACACCGCCTCGGCTGAGGATCGCTATGACGCGCTGAAGAAGTTCGCGCGCGATCTCACCCAGGCCGCGAAGGATGGCAAGCTCGATCCGGTGATCGGCCGCGACGAGGAAATCCGCCGCACGATCCAGGTACTTGCGCGCCGCACCAAGAACAACCCCGTCCTCATCGGCGAACCCGGCGTCGGCAAGACCGCGATCGCCGAGGGCTTAGCGCTGCGCATCGCCAATGGCGACGTGCCCGATGGCCTCAAGAACAAGACGCTGATGGCGCTGGACATGGGTGCGCTGATCGCGGGCGCCAAATATCGCGGCGAGTTCGAGGAGCGGCTGAAGGGTGTCATCGACGAGGTGAAGGCCGCCGAGGGCGACATCATCCTCTTCATCGACGAGATGCACCAGCTGATCGGCGCGGGCAAAAGCGAAGGCGCAATGGACGCGGGCAATCTGCTCAAGCCCGCGCTGGCGCGTGGCGAGCTGCACTGCGTCGGCGCCACCACGCTCGACGAATATCGCAAGTACGTCGAAAAGGACCCGGCGCTCCAGCGGCGCTTCCAGCCGGTCATGGTGGGCGAGCCGACGGTCGAGGACACGATCTCGATCCTGCGCGGGCTGAAGGAAAAGTACGAGCTTCACCACGGCGTTCGCATCACCGATGGCGCCCTCGTGTCGGCGGCGACGCTGTCGAACCGCTACATCACCGACCGCTTCCTGCCCGACAAGGCGATCGACCTGATGGACGAGGCCGCGAGCCGCATCCGCATGGAGGTGGAGAGCAAGCCCGAGGAGATCGAGACGCTCGATCGACGCATCCTGCGGCTCAAGATCGAGCGCGAAGGATTGAAGCGCGAGACTGACGCGGCCTCGGTCGATCGACTTGAGAATCTGGAAGGCGAACTCGCCAATCTGGAACAGCAATCGGCCGAACTGACGCAGCGCTGGCAGGCCGAGAAGGACAAGCTGGCCGGCGAGGCGAAGCTGAAGGAACAACTCGACGCCGCACGGCTCGAGCTGGAACAGGCGCAGCGGCAGGGCGATCTCGCCAAGGCGGGCGAGCTTTCCTACGGTCGCATCCCGGCGCTGGAGAAGCAGCTTGCCGAGGCGCAGGGCGCGACGGCGAACGCGATGCTGCGCGAGGAAGTGACGCCCGAGGATATCGCCGCGGTTGTCGCGCGCTGGACCGGGGTGCCGGTCGAGCGGATGATGGAGGGCGAGCGCGACAAGCTGCTCCGCATGGAAGAGGTGATCGGCAAGCGCGTGATCGGCCAGGCCGATGCGGTGCGCGCCGTTTCCACCGCGGTGCGGCGCGCGCGGGCGGGCTTGCAGGATCCGAACCGGCCGCTCGGCTCGTTCCTGTTCCTCGGACCGACCGGCGTCGGCAAGACCGAGCTGACCAAAGCGCTGGCCGAATTCCTGTTCGACGATCCGAACGCGATGGTGCGCATCGACATGAGCGAGTTCATGGAGAAGCATGCGGTCGCGCGGCTGATCGGGGCGCCGCCGGGCTATGTCGGATACGAGGAAGGCGGCGTGCTGACCGAGGCGGTGCGGCGTCGGCCGTATCAGGTCGTGCTGTTCGACGAGGTGGAGAAGGCGCACGGCGACGTGTTCAACGTGCTGCTCCAGGTGCTCGACGACGGCCGCCTCACCGATGGGCAGGGCCGCACGGTCGATTTCTCGAACACGCTGATCATCCTGACCTCGAACCTCGGGTCGCAGTTCCTCGCCAACCTCGGCGAGGACGAGCCGGCCGAGAAGGTCGAGCCGCAGGTGATGGAGGTGGTGCGCGCGCACTTCCGGCCCGAGTTCCTCAACCGGCTGGACGAGATCATCCTGTTCCACCGGCTGGGGCAAGCGCACATGGGGCCGATCGTTGACATCCAGGTCTCGCGCGTCGGCAAGCTGCTGGCGGATCGCAAGGTGACGCTGGAGCTCAGCGATGCGGCGCGCGCGTGGCTCGGGCGAGTGGGCTACGATCCGGTGTATGGCGCGCGGCCGCTGAAGCGCGCGGTGCAGCGGTATCTGCAGGATCCGCTCGCCGACCTGATCCTGCGCGGCGAGGTGAAGGACGGCTCGACGGTGCGCGTCGACGAGGGCGACGGGAAGCTGGCGCTGTCGGTGGGGTGAGGCAGTGGCCCCCTTGCCCCGTTCGCCCTGAGCCCGTCGAAGGAGGTGTCACAGGCGCCACCGCACGCGGCACGTGCTTTGACAAGCTCAGCACGAACGGATTGGGTCACGGCAACCCAACCACCACGTCATCCCGGCCTTGAGCCGGGATCCCGCTGCCTTCCTCTACCGTCGAGAAGAAGCGGGACCCCGGCTCAAGGCCGGGGTGACGGAAGTGGTTCAATGACCGTGGTGGTCGTGCCCGCCCGCCGTTGCATGCAGCGCCTCCAGCACCTCGTCCATCCGCGCCGGATCGCCGATCGCCAGCACCTGGCCGGTGCTCGCCTCGGTCAGCGGATCGCCGTTCCAGTCGCACATCCGCCCACCCGCGCCCTCGACGATCGGCGCCAGCGCGGCGAAGTCGTGCAGCGCCAGCCCGGCCTCGCAGACGATATCGAGGTGCCCGCTCGCCAGCAGGCCGTAGTTGTAGCAATCGCCGCCATAGACCGGCCCCTGCCGCGCATGGCCGCCCGACACCGCCGCGACCAGCGCCAGGAAGTGCGGCACTTCGTCGTCGTTGAAGGCATGCGGGCTGGTCGTCGCCAGGATCGCGCCCTCCACCTCGCGGCAGGCGCGGGTGCGGACGGGCGCGCCGTTGAACAAGGTCGGGCGTCCGGCGGCGCCGATCCAGCGCTCGCGCACGATCGGCTGGTCGATCACCCCCATCACCGGCCAGCCGTCCTCGACCAGCGCGATCAGCGTCCCGAAGATCGCCCGCCCGACGGTGAAGCTGCGCGTGCCGTCGATCGGATCGAGCACCCAGCGGCGTCCGGTGACGCCGTCCTTCACGCCATATTCCTCGCCATGCACCGCATCGCCCGGCGCCTCGGCATCGAGGATCCGGCGCATCGCCGCCTCCGCGGCCCGGTCGGCGAGCGTGACGGGGGAATGATCGTCCTTGATCTCGGTGCCCAGTTCACCGCGGAAATAGGGGCGGATCGCCTCCCCCGCGGCGTCGGCGAGGCGGTGGGCGAGGTCGAGGTCGGCTTGGCGGATCGGCATCACCCAGCCCTATCGCGCCATGCCGCCGCGCGCTAGGATGCGCGCACCATTCGGGAGAGCCTCCATGCGCCACATCCTCGCCGCCGCTGCCGCCATCTCGCTCGCCGTCGCCGCGCCCGCCGGCGCGACGCTGGCGGTGGGGGCCAAGGCGCCCGATTTCACCACGCGCGGTGCGGTCGCCGGCAAGGTGGTGACGGTGAACCTGGCGCAGCAGCTGAAGAAAGGGCCCGTCGTGCTCTACTTCTTCCCTGCCGCCTTCACCGCCGGCTGCAACGCCGAGGCGCGCGCCTTTGCCGAGAATGTCGCCAATTTTCGCGCGGCGGGCGCGACGGTGATCGGCATGTCGGCCGATACGGTGGAGGATCTCACCAAATTCTCCGCCGCCGAGTGCGCGGGCAAGTTTGCGGTGGCGAGCGCGGGGCCGCGCGTCGTCGCGGGCTATGACGTCGCGCTCGGCCGTCAGGTCAAAGGACGGGATGCCACCCGCCGGACCAGCTATGTCATCGATCGCAGCGGCCGCATCGTCTTCGTCCACGACGACATGTCGGCCGAGCGGCACGTCACGCTCACGCTGGAAGCCGTGCGACGACTTCACCATTCGTGACGCGGCACTGCCGGCAACCCAAATTTAGGGGTTCCGAGTCTATGCCAGCCTCGAAGCACGATACGTAAGCGTATCGGCTGGCAGGGGGCAGGCACACGTGGAAGCGATGGTCAGGATCGCCGAATCGGCGGACGGGGACCTGTTCAACCGGATCGGCCGGTTCCTGGCCGACCATCATCTGAGTGCGGAGCCGGCGCACTACGCCTTCGTCCATGAGATATTGAGCGATCCGCTGGGCATGCTCGCGCAATGCGTGGCAGCGCTGACGGACGGGGGCGTGCGGCTGTCGCACCATGACATAGCCAGGCTGGGCGGCGAGGCACTGGCGGGGGCCCCGGTGGTCCGGACGGCCGCATCGACGGGATCGGCCGTGCATCACGCCGCCCTGGAACAATCCGCCGGACAGACGCGCCAGGCCGAGGCGTTGATCGCCCGGGCCGAACTTCAGGTACGCGGCTTTTCGGCAACGGTGCGGTCGATCCATGCCGAAACCACCGATTTCGGCCGCGACCTCGCCGCCAGCGCCGCGGCGATCCGCGGTTCTGATCCCACCGCCGGATTGGACGCGATCACGCATCTGACCAGCGCCATGATCGAACGCGTCCATGATGCCGAATGCCGGCTCGCGTCGGCGGAGCGCGAGTGCGACGGGCTGCGCGTGGCGCTGGAGGAAGCGCGCAGCGCGGCACGGCGCGATCCGCTGACCGAATTGGCGAACCGCCGGGCGTTCGACGAGGCGCTCGCCGCCTTGCCGCCCGGGACACCGGTCGTGTTCGCAGTGTGCGATGTCGACCACTTCAAGCGCGTGAACGACGAATTCGGACATGCGATCGGCGATCGCGTGTTGCGCGCGGTGGGGCAGACCATCGCCGCAGAGGCCGAGGGCGCGCTGGTCGCCCGCTACGGCGGCGAGGAATTTGCGGTGCTGCTGGTCGAGACCGATCTCGATGCGGCACTGACCGTCGTCGATCGGGCCCGCAGCGCCGTCGCCGCGCGCCGCTTCCGAACCCGCGAAAGCGATGCCCCGATCGGCGTGGTGACGATTTCCGGCGGGATCGCCGCCGGTGTCGCGCCGGATGCGGAAGAGACGCTGTACGCGCGCGCCGATGCGGCGCTTTATCGCGCCAAGGCGGCCGGCCGGAATCGGGTATTTCGCGCCGCTTGATGGCGCGCCACGCCAATCGCGCTCTAACCTCTGCCTGGCCTCCGCCCACCGCGGAGGCCATCCCATTGATTTCTCTGGCCTTCTAAAAACTGGCACGGCCCATGCTTAGTCCCAGGTATCGGCGCCGGATGGTCCGGCATCGATAGCAAGGAGACCGAACATGATCGCCCGTTTCGCCCAGCTCCCGCTGCATGCCGCCAGCTTCGTCGGCGCGCTTGCCTTCGCCGCGCTGATGATCGGCGCCGCCGTTCCCGTCGTTCCGGTCGCCTGACCGGAACGACCCCGCTTTCTGCTTTCAAGGAAGATCAACGATGACCCGTATCGCCTTCGCCCTTGCCGCGATCGTCAGCGCCTCGGCGCTGCTCACTTATGTCGACGTGGCCGCCAGCGTCGCCTGAGCCGGACCGACACGGTCCGGCTCGCCGCGCGAATAGGTGCCGATGAGCAGCCCGGCTGCCAGGACATGCCCGGCCATCGCGCGGACCAGCGCCGAACGACCCGGCGACTGCCCGGGGTCCTCGACCCCGGCATCCAGCGCGAACAGCTGGAAGACATAGCGGTGCTCCCCATGCCCGGTCGGCGGATCGGGCGGCAGCCACCCCTCGCTGAAGTAGGAATTGCGCCCGACATCGCCGCCCGAAGCCATGCCAGCGCCGTCGGCGACGATCGCGCCTTCGGCAAGCCGACCCGCATCGGCGGGCAGGCCCCACACCACCGCATGCACCAACGGCTGCGGCGCCGGTGCGTCGGCGTCCTCGACCAGCAGCGCGAGCAGCGCCGTCCCGTCGGGTACCGGCCCCCACACCAGCGGCGGGGACACACCCTCGCCATCCGCCGTGAACCGGTCGGGCAGCCGCGCGTCCTGCGCGAACGCCGGGCTTGATAGATCAAGCGGCGCAAACCGGCCGCCCAGTTCGGGCTGCACGATCGCCAGCTTTCCGGCTCCCGCGCGCACATTGTTCAGGCTGCGCCCCAGCCAGCTTGGGATATGTTCCAGCATGTCGCCTCCGTTCTTTCGTCGCCAACGCACGAAGGGGCACCGGCGATGCGCGCCGTGCGTTGGCGCGTCATGGACGATCCCTTCCACCTCGATCGCTTTGTCGCCGCGCAAGCCGACAGCTATGATCGTGCGCTCGCCGAACTGCATCGCGGCAGAAAGACCACGCACTGGATGTGGTTCGTCTTTCCGCAGCTGCGCGGCCTGGGCCGCAGTGCCACCGCACAGCATTTCGGCATCGCGTCGCTGGCCGAGGCGCGCGCCTATCTCGATCACCCGGTCCTGGGGGCGCGGCTGCGCGAAGCCGCCGCGGCGATCATTGCGGCCGCCGGCAGCGCCGAAGACATCCTCGGGCCGATCGACGCGCTGAAGCTGCGATCCTCCGCAACCCTGTTCGCCGCCGCCGCCACCGATCCGGCGCCGTTCCGCGCCCTGCTCGACCGGTTCTTCGATGGAGAAGCCGATCCGGCAACCTGCCGGCTGCTCGGCGCGGCATAACGGCCTGCACCGCCGGATATGTCGACACGATGACAACAACCACCGGAAAAGACGTCGAAACGTCGCACGATGGAGATGACGGACGGGCTTTGATGCGGCACAAGACGGCGCAAACATCGGGGGTCGTCATCACATGCGTCGCATTCCAGCAGCAGCCTGCCTCCTCGCCCTGCTTTCGGGCTGTGGCGGCGGGGACAGCGGCGGCAGCAGCGGCACACCGACCGTCACGGCTCCTGTGCCCACCCCGACGCCTTCTCCCACGGCAACGGCGGGCTGCTCGCTGCGCGATCGCCAGCAATGGGCGGCGGCCGAACTGCGCGAATGGTACCTCTTTCCCGAAACCCTGCCGGCGAGCCTGGATCCCGCAGGCTATGGCAGCGTGCAGGACTATGTCGACGCGCTGACGGCGACCGCACGCGCACAGAACAAGGATCGCAACTTCACCTATGTCACCTCGATCGCCGAGGAGAATGCCTATTACGCCTCCGGCTCCAGCGCGGGGTTCGGCTTCCGTTTGGGATATGACACCGGCGCATCGCGTCTGTTCGTCATCGAAACGTTCGAGAACACGCCGGCGCTGGAAGGCGGGATCGATCGCGGCACGGAAATCCTCGCCATCGGCCAGCAGGGCGGCACCTTGCGAACCGTCAGCGCCCTCTACGCCAGCGGCGGCGCGCAGGCCGTCAGCGACGCCTTCGGCCCGTCGCAGGCCGGCGCCGTGCGCATCCTGCGCGTGCGGGCACCGGACGGCAGCCAGCGCGACGTGACGCTCACCCAGCGCGACTATTCGCTCGATCCGGTATCCAGCCGCTATGGCGTGAAGATCATCGAAGAAGGCGGCCAGCGCGTCGGCTATATCAACCTGCGTACCTTCATCTCCACCGCCGATCAGCAGCTGCGCAACGCCTTTGCGCAGGTCCGCTCGCTGGGGATCGACAGGCTGATCATCGATCTGCGCTACAATGGCGGCGGCCTGGTCTCCACCGCCAAGCTGATGGGAGACCTGCTCGGCGGCAATCGCCAGTCGAGCGAAGTGTTCAGCTATACCGTCTATCGCAGCGAGAAATCGTCGCAGAACCGCACGGACACTTTCGCGCCGCAGCCTCAGTCCGTCCTGCCCAGCCGGATCGCCTTCATCGGCACGGCGGGCACCGCCTCGGCGAGCGAGTTGGTGATCAATGCCATGGTGCCCTATTTCCACGGCAATGCCGCGCTGATCGGCACCAATACCTATGGCAAGCCCGTCGGCCAGATCGCGCGCGACAAGGAAAGCTGCGACGATCGGCTGCGCGTGGTCGCATTCGCCACGCAGAATGCCGCCCGCCAGGGGGCCTATTACAACGGCCTCGCCCCCGTCATGGAGGCGACCTGCCAGGCCTATGACGACATCACCTACCCGCTGGGTGATGCGCGCGAGGCGTCGGTGCGCCAGGCGCTGGACTATCTGGCCGGACGCAGCTGCACGCCGATCGGGGGCGCCGCCGCCTCGGCGAGCATCGCCCGAACGAGGGATGTGGCCGCACGCCGCGACTTGCTGACCCCCAACCGGCCGAGCACCTTCCAGCGCGAAACGCCGGGCGCGTTCTGACAAACCGGCTCGGCGGCGGCTATCCCTGCAGGCTCTTCGACGCCTGCTCGAACAGATCCTTGGACAGCCCCGGCGTGCCCACGATCCGCTCCAGCTCGCCGCGCATCAGGGCGGCGCGCGCCGCATCGAACCTGCGCCAGCGGCCCAGCGGGGGCAACAGCTTGGCGGCGGTCTGCGGATTGAGCGCGTCGAGCGCGATCAACTGATCGGCCAGGAAGCGATATCCGGCGCCGTCGGCCTGGTTGAACGCCCGCTGGTTCACGGCAAAGGCCCCGATCAGGCTGCGCGCACGGTTGGGATTGGCCAGGGTGAAGTCCGGATGCGCCGCCAGCGCGGCGACCGCGGCGGGCGCATCGTCACGCGTGGAGAGCGCCTGGGTCTGGAACCATTTGTCCAGCACCAGCGGATTGCCGGCGTAGCGGTTGTAGAAGATGTCGAGCGCCGCCTCGCGCAGGTCGCTGTCGCTGTTGACCAATGTGGTCAGCGCGCCCTGCCGGTCGGTCATGTTGTCGGCCTGTTCGAACTGCCGGAAGGCGAGCGCCGCCGCGTCGCTCGCGCCGGACGCGGCGATATAGCCGAGCGCCACGTTGCGGATGCGGCGCGACGCCTTCGCCGCCGGCGTGTACGCGTAGGACGCACCGTTCGAATGCGTCTCGTACAGCTCACGCCAGCGATCGGCGAGCGCGCGGCCGAGATCGCCGCGCAGCGCCTCGCGTGCGTGGTGGATCGCATCCGGATCGACGACGCTCAGCTGATCGCCGACGAAGCTTTCCGACGGCAGCAGCACCGCCTCGGCGATGAATGCCGGGTCGAGCGCCGGATCGTCCAGCGTATCCGCCACCGCATCGATCACCGCGCGGTGATCGGCGCCGCCCTCCACCGCGCCCGCCACCAGCGTGTCCAGCATCAGCTGCTGCATCGCCTCATAGCGGGCGAAGGGGTCGTCGTCGTGCCGCGCCAGGAAGGCGAGGTCGGCGGCAGTGCGGTCGCTATCAATCGTCACCGGCGCCGAAAAGCCGCGGTTGATCGACAGCACCGGCCGCTCGGCCACGCCCTCGAACACGATCGTCTCGTTCGCCTCGTCGAGCAGCACCAGCCGCTCCGGCCCCAGCGGCTGGCCCGTCTCCGCCCCGAACAGCCGCACGCGCAGCGGCAGCACCATCGCCTGCTTGCTCGCCTGCCCCGGCGTCGGCGGCACCTGCTGCGCGAGCCGCAGCGTGGCGCGGCCGCCGTCATGCGACAGGCTCGCCGACACGCGCGGCGTGCCCGCCTGGCTGTACCACAAGCGGAAGCGGGTGAGGTCGACACCACCCGCCTCTTCCATGCAGGCGACGAAATCCTCGCACGTCGCCGCCGTGCCGTCGAAGCGGTCGAAATAGAGGTCGCTGCCGGCGCGGAACGACACGGGTCCGAGGATCGTCGCCATCATGCGGATCAGCTCGGCGCCCTTGTTGTAGATCGTCGAGGTGTAGAAGTTCGAGATCTCGAGATAGCTCTCCGGGCGCACCGGATGCGCCAGCGGCCCGGCATCCTCGGGGAACTGGCTCGCGCGAAGCCCGCGCACGTCCTCGATCCGCTTGACCGCCGCCGATCCCTGGTCGGCGGAGAACCCCTGGTCGCGAAAGACGGTGAACCCCTCCTTGAGGCTCAGCTGGAACCAGTCGCGGCAGGTGACGCGGTTGCCCGACCAATTGTGGAAATATTCGTGCGCGACCACCGCGGCGATGGCGTCGTAATCATAGTCGGTCGCAGTATCGGGATCGGCGAGGATGTAGCGGCTGTTGAAGATGTTCAGCCCCTTGTTCTCCATCGCGCCGAAGTTGAAATCGTCCACCGCGACGATGTTGAACACGTCGAGATCATATTCGCGGCCATAGACGCGCTCGTCCCACGCCATCGCCAGCTTTAGCGAATGGAGCGCATGATCGGTCTTGGGCAGATCGCCGCTGCGCACCCAGATGCCGAGCGCGACCTCTCGGCCCGAGCGCGTCGTGAAGGTGCCGCGATTGCAGGCGAGATCGCCCGCCACCAGCGCGAAAAGGTAGGACGGCTTGGGGAACGGATCGTGCCATTCGGCCCAGTGCGTGCCGTCGCCATTGTCGCCCTGCGCGATCGGATCGCCGTTGGCGAGCAGCACCGGATAGCGCGCCTTGTCCGCCGTCATCCGCACGCGATAGGTCGCCAGCACGTCGGGCCGGTCGGGGAAGAAGGTGATCCGCCGGAACCCTTCCGCCTCGCATTGCGTGCACAGGTTTCCGCCCGAGGCATAGAGCCCCATCAGCTGCGTGTTGCGCTCGGGCGCGATCTCCACCTCGGTCTCGATCACGTGGCGCTCGCCGCTGAGCGGCACGACGAGCTGCTCGCCCTCGATCCGCCAGTCGTTCACCGCCACCCCGTCGACGCTCACCGAAAGCGGGGTCAATCCCTCGCCGTCGAGCCGCAGCGGCTCCGCCATGTCGCTGTTGCGCGTCACCGACAGCCGCGCCTTCACCCGCGTCGCCGCCGGATCGAGCGCGAAGTCCAGCGCCACCTCGGGCACCAGCCACGCCGGCGGGCGATAATCCTCGCGGCGATGAACGGCGGGAACGGCGGGCGCGGAAAGAACGTCGAGCATGAGGAAGGATATAGACGGCGGCGGGTTCGGTTCCATCGCTAATACTTGCGACGCACTGTCGCGCCGTCATCCCGGACTTGATCGATATCTCTGGAAAACTTCATCCGTCATGCCGGGCCTGTCCCGGCATCCACCGTGCCGCGTACCCTCAAGCCGTTGAGTTTGCGGAACAGTGGACCCCGGCACGAGGCCGGGGTGACGAAGCTTGTGCGGACACGGAGCGACTTCCGCAGAGGTCTCGATCAGGTTCGAGTGACGAAGGCCAGCATGCTTGCGAGACCGCCCACCGATGCTAGGACCGGGAGATCGCACCACCTCCGCTCGTGGGAACCCCGAATGCGCCGTCTCGCCCTAAGTCTCTGCCTTTCCACCCTTTCGCTCCCCGCCATCGCCCAGGAAGCCCCGCTCTCCCCGGCGGCCGCCGCGATCAAGGCGCACGTCATGTTCCTCGCCTCCGACGCGATGAAGGGGCGCGAGGCCGGCAGCCCGGAATATGACATCGCCGCCCAATATGTCGCCGCGCGCTTCTTCGACGCCGGGCTGAAGCCGGGCGGCGACAAGGATGGGTACCTGCAGGACGTCCCGCTCGTCGCCTACAAGCCCGATGGCGAGGGCAAGCTCTCGGTCACCCGCGCCGGCGCCACCACCGCGCTCGCCTACGGCACCGACTACATCCCCTCCGCCAACCCGCGCGCCAAGGAAACGGCGATCACCGCGCCCGTTGTGTTCGTCGGCTACGGCATCGTCGCCCCCCAATATGGCCGCGACGATTTCAAGGACGTCGACGTGAAGGGCAAGGTCGTCGCCTTCGTCAGCGGCTCGCCATCCAAGATGACCGGCGAGGAACGCGCCTGGCTCGGCTCCCCCACCACCAAGGCTCGCTTCGCCGCCGAGCGCGGCGCGGTCGGTACGATCACGCTCGTCACCCCGCGCAGCGAGAAGCAGCGGTCTTTCGCCAAGCTGGTCGAGGCGAACACCCACACGCGCATGACCTGGGCGAACCCCGACGGTACCGGCCATGTCGAGGCAGGCGGCATCCCGACGCTCGCGACGCTGAGCCTGACGGGCGCGGAGAAGCTGTTCGCCGGCGCGCGCACCTCGTGGAAGAAGGTGGCGAAGGAGGCCGACAAGCCCGACGCGCGCTTCACCGCCGAGGCGCTGCCCACCACTTTGTCGGTCGAAACCAAGACCAGCTTCGCCCCGGCCCGCTCGTCCAACGTCGTCGGCCTGCTCCCCGGCAGCGATCCCGTCTTGTCGAAGGAAGTCGTCGTCCTCTCTGCGCACCTCGACCATGTCGGCGTCAGCGGCACCGGAGCAGACAAGATCCACAACGGCGCGCTCGACAATGCGATCGGCATCGCCAGCCTGATCGAGGAGGCCAAGCGTTTCCAGAAGGACGGGGCGCCCAAGCGCACGATCATGTTCCTCGCCGTCACCGCGGAGGAGAAAGGCCTGATCGGCAGCGACTATTTCGCCAACCACCCGACCGTGCCGGCGTCCTCGATCGTCGCCGACGTCAACCTCGACATGCCGATCCTCACCTACACGTTCGAGGACATGGTCGCGTTCGGCGGCGATCGCTCGACGCTCGGCCCCATCATCCGCCGCGCAGTGGAAGGCGCGGGGCTGGCGCTGTCGCCCGATCCGATCCCGGACGAGGGCATCTTCGTGCGCTCGGACCATTTCCGCTTCGTGCAGCAGGGCGTGCCCTCGGTGTTCCTGTGGCCGGGTCAGCAGGGACCGGGCAAGGCCGCGGTGACGCACTTCCTGTCGACCAACTACCACAAGCCGTCCGACGACCTCTCCCAGCCAATCCAGTGGCAGCAGGGCGTCCGCTTCGTTGACGTCAACTACCGCATCGCCCGCGAGATCGCCGACGCCGCTGACCGCCCGGTGTGGAACAAGGGCGATTATTTCGGCACGCTGTTCAAAGGACCGATGGGGGAGTGATTGAGGCAAGTCGTGGTGCCAAGCGCTTCGTCACCCCGGCCTTGTGCCGGGGTCCACTGTTCCGCAAACTCGCCGGCACGAGAGTTTGCGGCCCGGTGGATGCCGGGAAGAGCCCGGCATGACGAAGAGGCAAGGGCGCCGCAAACATCCGTCACCCCGGACTTGATCCGGGGTCCAAGGTCCCGCGCACACCGAGGCACCTGAGTACGCGGCACGATGGATCTCGGATCACGTCCGGGATGATGAGGCGGAGTGGGAGAGCGTAGGAGAACCAACATGCGCCTCTTCATCTTCGGCCTCGGCTATGCCGCCAGCGCGATCGCCGACGCGAGCGGCTGGCCCGTCCTCGCCACCACCCGCGACGGCCGCGCCGGCACGATCCGCTTCGATGACGAGCAGGCGGTCCGCGCCGGCCTCGCCGCTGCGACGCACATCCTCTCCTCCGTCCCGCCCGATGAGAATGGCGATCCCGTCCTCATGCGTTACGCCGACGCGCTCACCGGCCAGTGGCTCGGCTATCTCTCCTCCACCGGTGTGTACGGCGACGCGAACGGCGCCTGGGTCGACGAAAGCGCGCCGATCACCGGCCGCCGCCCGGCGCGCAACGCCGCCGACGCCGCCTGGCTGGCGCTGGGCGCGCGCGTCTTCCGCCTCCCCGGTATCTACGGCCCCGGCCGCTCGCCGCTGGAGCGCGTCGCGAGCGGCAAGGCGCATCGCACCGGCCTTGCCGGCCAGGTATTCAGCCGCATCCACGTCGCCGACATCGCCAACGGTGTCATCGCCGGCTTCACCGCCCCGCCCGGCGCCTACAATCTCGCCGACGACTACCCGTGCAGCCAGGACGCGGTGATCGAACACGCCGCCGCGCTGCTCGGCGTCCCGCCGCCCCCGATCGTCCCGCTCGACACGCTCTCCCCCGCCGCACGCGCCTTCTACGCCGAGAACCGCCGCGTCGCGAACGGCAAGGCAAAGCGCGTGCTCGGCTGGCGCCCGCTATATCCCGATTACCGGTTAGGCCTGCGCGCGGTCAGCGCGATCACCAGCCCCACCGCCGCCAGCGCCGCGCCGCCGACCGTGAGCAGCGACCAGCGATAGCCCTCGAACACGGTCGACAGCGCCATGGCGATCACCGGCACGATCACGCTCGAATAGGCCGATTTCGCCGGCCCGATGATGCGGATCACCCCGAAATACAGCGGGAACGCCAGTGCCGACGCCGCCAGCCCGAGGTACAGGATGCCGGCGACATACCCCAGCCGCCATTCCATCACCGGCGGCCCGACGGTGAACCACGCCCACGCCGCATCGAACGCCCCGCCCATCAGCATCGCGACCGCGGTGGTGCGCAGCATCGGATAGCGCTTCGCCGTCGCCGTCCCCTGCATCACGTTGGCGCTAGAGGCGGAGAGGATCGCGCAGAGCGTCAGCCCGATCCCGGTCAGCGCGCGCACCGGCCCGTGCGGATCGCTGCGCACCTCATGCAGGAACAGCAGCGCCACCCCCGCCATCGCCACTGCGGAGCCGACGACCAGCTGCCGCCCCATCCGCTGCCCGAGGAAGATGCGCCCGAACAGCGAGTTCGGAATCAGCAGCAGCGCGAACACCACCGCGACCAGCCCCGAGGTGATGAACTGCTCCGCCCGATAGACGAAGTTGAAGTTGAGCACGAACTGCGCCAGCCCCAGCGCCGCCGCGAAACGATACCCCGCCGCATCGATCCGCCCGCCCTCACGCCGCACCGCCGACCAGGCCAGCAACGCCGCGCCAGCGACGAGGAAGCGATAGCTCACCGACCAGGACGGCGGCACCACGCCCAGCTGGTCGCGGATCACCAGCCACGTCGATCCCCAGATCAGCGTCACGATCCCGAACGGGATCAGCACGCGGGCACGGGTCGATTGCGGTGGCGGCGCGTCGGTCATGGCCGTGCGCGTAATCCGGATCGGGGCGAAGCGCTACGGCGCTGGTACTACAAACACTTTGTCACCCCGGCCTTGAGCCGGGTCCCGCTATCTTCGCAACGGTGGGGAGAAAAGCGGGACCCCGGATCAAGTCCGGGGTGACGAATCAAGAAAGCGGATCAGAGCGCCGCGATGGCCTCCGCCAGCGGCGCGATGTCCTCCGCCCGCTGGTTCCACGACACCACCAGCCGCGCCTCGCCCGGGCCCCAATCGTAGAAGTCGAACCCCTTCGCGCGAAGCATCGCCGCCTCCTCCGCCGTCACGCGCAGGAATACCTCGTTCGCCTCCACGGGATGCACCAGCCGCGCCCCCGCCGCCGCGCCGATCAGCGCCGCCCCGTCGTTGGCGGCGCGCGCATTGGCCAGCCAGCGGTCCTCCTCAAGCAACGCCAGGATCTGCGCCGCCAGATAGCGCCCCTTGGAAAACAACAGCCCGGCGCGCTTGCGGCGATAGCGGCTCGCCTCGACCAGCCCGCGCTTGAAGAACACCAGCGCCTCCGCGCCCATCCCGCCGTTCTTGACGAAGCCGAGGCTCAGCGCCGTCACGCCCGCGCGCCACGTCATGTCCGCGGGCGAGCAGCCCGCGCTGACCAAGGCATTGGCGAACCGCGCGCCGTCCATGTGCAGCGCCAGCCCCCGCTCGGCGGCCAGCGCCCCGATCGCCGCCACCTCGTCCGGCCGGTACACCAATCCGTATTCGGTCGCGTTGGTGATCGAGATCGCATGCGGCTGCACCTGATGCACATCGCTGCGGATCGTGCCGAGCAGCGCTGTCAGCGTATCGGGCGTCAGCTTCGCGCCCTCTCCCCCGGCGAGCAGCAGCTTCGCGCCATGCGTATAGAATTCCGGCGCACCGCATTCGTCGTTCTGGATATGCGCATCGTGGTGGCACAGCACCGCGCCATGCGGCGGGCACAAGGCGGCGAGCGCCAGGCAGTTCGCCGCGGTGCCCGTCGGCACCCACAAGGCTTCCACCTCGGTCTCGAACAGGTCCGACAACCGCGCGTCGAGCGTCTGGGACCAGCGATCGCCGTCATAGGCGGTATCGAGCACATCCGCCTCCGCCATCGCGGCAAGCACGGCGGGGTGAACGGGGGCGGCATTGTCGGAGAAGAAGCGCATGGCTCGGGCCCTATCGCGCTGGCCGATCAATCAAAAGTCATTCCTCGTCACCCCAGGCTTGACCCGGGGTCCCGCTTTTTCCCACCGCCGAAAAAGTAGCGGGACCCCGGATCAAGTCCGGGGTGACGGCGCACCTGAGTTGATCAGCTTTCCGGATCGTCGAACTCACGTGACGCGATGGTCGCCGGTCCGCGATAGCCCGAAACCGTCCTCGCCACCGCTGAAATCAGCTGCTGCCGCTCGCGCATCGGCCGCGTCGTATCGCCGATCATCACCGCCACGGCATAGCGCCGCCCGTCGGGCGCGGTGAGCAGGCCGACGTCGTTGAACCCGGCATTGCGGCGCCCGAGTTCCTGGCCGGTCCCGGTCTTGTGTGCCAGCGTCCAGCCCGGTGCGATCCCCGCCTTCAGCCGGGCCCGCCCGGTCTTGCTCGATTCCAGCGTGGAGATCATCAGCCGCGTCGACGTCTCGGACAGCAGCTCGCCCCGCGCCAGCCGCGCCAGCGCATCGGCGATGGCGAGCGGCGCCGCGCCGTCGGGCGGATTGTCGATATAGCGCTGCATCGCCGCCTGCCGCACCTCGGGATCGAGCCGCGCGCGCGCCGCATAGAAATTGCCGCCGACACTCATCGACTGGTTCCACGTCAGCCCGGCCGTGCCCGCCTGGAGCAGCCGCTCGCCCGGCCCGAAGCGGATGTCGCCCAGCTGCTTGCGCTCGATGAACGATCGAACCGCGCCCGGCCCGCCGACCAGCGTCAGCAGCCGGTCATTGGCGGTATTGTCGCTCTGCGTCAGCGCGCGGAACAGAAGGTTGCCGACGGTGGTGTTCCAGGTGCCGTTCTTCACCAGGGAGGCGATCGGCTGGTGGAACAGCGTCAGGTCCGCCGCGGTGACGCTGATCGGATCGTCCAGCTTCAGGCGCCCGCTGTCCCGCTGGTCCAGCACGGTCATCGCCACCCACAGCTTGCTCACGCTTTGCTGCGGCAGCAGGCGGCGGCCGCCGGCCTGGATCGTCCAGCCCTCGTCCACCGCGCGCACCGCGACGCCGGCGGTTCCCGGGAACTCGCGAACCATCTGGTGGATGGCGGTTTCCAGCCCGTGCGGCGCGCGATTGACGGGCAGCGGCCTGGGCTTCGGCACGGGGATCGCGACGACGTAGGAGGGGGCCGGGGCAGGCGCCACCGCACGCGCGGTTCGGGACGGGGGCTCGCCGACGCAGCCAGCAAGCGAGAGCAGCGCTGCCCCCGCGATCAGCCGTCCCATCATGATCCGCGCCCGCCCCGTGTCATGGAATGGGAGGCTATCCGAAAAGTCGCCATTGAAAACCGGATGTTACCGGTTCTGCGATGAACAGCGCCTGACGTGCGATGGAATAAGGTTACCTCACGGGAACACGGCCTTCCTCCCCTCCCTGGACGGGAGGGAGGAAGGTCACGGCACCAGCACCGTATCCACCGGCACCGCCAGCGTCTCGGGCCAGTCGAGCGTAAAATGCAGTCCACGGCTCTCATGCCGCATCAGCGCCGACCGCACGATCAGCTCCGCGGTCTGGAGCAGGTTCCTGAGTTCGATCAGGTCCGGCGTCACACGGAAGTGGCCGTAATAATCCTCCACCTCGGCGGTCAGCATCTTGATGCGATGCTGCGCGCGCTCCAGCCGCTTGGTGGTGCGCACGATGCCCACGTAATTCCACATGAAGCGGCGAATCTCGGTCCAGTTCTGCTTGATCACCACTTCCTCGTCGGAATCGGTGACGCGGCTTTCGTCCCACGGCCGGATCGCCGGCACCGGCGGCAGGCGATCCCAATGCGCCGCGATATGGTTCGCCGCCGCCTCGCCGAAGACGAAGCATTCCAGCAGCGAGTTGGACGCCAGCCGGTTCGCCCCGTGCAGCCCGCTCTCGGTGCATTCGCCCGCCGCATAAAGGTTCGGCAGATCGGTGCGCCCGTCGCGATCGACGATGATTCCGCCGCAGGTGTAATGCTGCGCCGGCACCACCGGGATCGGCTGGGTCGTCATGTCGATGCCGAGCCCCATCAGCTTGTCGTAGATATTGGGGAAGTGCCCGCGCACGAACTCCGGGGCCATGTGGCTGATGTCGAGGTGGACGTAATCGAGGCCGTAGCGCTTGATCTCGGCG
>JBELMF010000021.1:0-30231 GCA_042096015.1 Sphingomonas sp. | reverse complement strand
AGCGCGCCCGTGTGAATCCCTCTTCGACTCAGATCGGCCGGAAAATGCTCTAGTCATTTGCGGTGCGATGCCTGGCGTCCCAGACGACCGGCAGCAGACGGCGGAGCTTGTCGAGCTGATCGCGTTCCTCAACCGTCAAGTCCAGCAGTTCGCGCGCCCGCATCATCGCATGCGCCCGGTCCCACTTCTCGGCCCATTGTGGATCGTGCGTTTCGAGCATCATGCCCTCCACTGGTTGCGGCATTATGATCCGTTCGGCGACGTTGGCCAACGACCATCCCGGCCGTTGCGGCTTGTTCGCTGATCCGCCGCAAACTCTTCGCGCGTACCGGCGCGCTCAAGCGACATCATCCTGCATGTCGAAGTGAAGTGATCCTGACGCGCACGGTAACACCATTGAACCGAATGCATTTGGTAAGATTGGTGGAATGCGGAACGGCTGCTTATGGGCGGCCGCCGTCCTAAGCTGACGTTCGTTAAGGGACAGGGCCCAAGTCCTAGTTTGATAAGACAGGAAGCACTCCTCGCGCTTGCCAGCCATACAGAATGAACGATTGCCTTCCGATGCGAGCGTCAACCGAGCTACCGCAGCACGGTAGCGTATGGCTATGCCGAGTTTCTGTGCGCTCCTCGATACGTCCGGTTAATGGATATGACCAATCTGTTCTTCCGCGTTAGCCGATCTTCGGGTCGATGCTATGTGGCTTGCTAGATCGAGTGCATGAGAGATGTTAGCGGCCAACAGCAGATCATCTTGGGTCAGGGCCACGTCCAAGGCAGATTGGAGATGGTCCCTGATAGCATTATAGTGGTCCATGGCATCCTTCCCGATCACCGATCGGTGCAGAAGGCGGCGCCCCTTGATCAATCACCTATGTCAGGAACGAACAAGAAAGCGCCGCTTCTTCAACATGACCAGTTTGCAGCAGCCCCATTCTCATTGAGCCGCTCGGTGGTGCGTCGCCGCCCTTTGTGGGCGAACGATCGTGCACATGTGCTGCATGGGCCGCGATACTGCCGTTTGAACGGACGTTCTGAACAAAAGCGTGTCGCGCTTGTTCAGGGTGAGGAGGTGTCCTGATGGATCGTGACGCAACGAAGGACATCATCGTGATCGGCGGGTCGGCGGGAAGCAGCGCGCCGCTGAAGCGCCTTCTGGCAGATGTGCCGGCCGATCTCCCGGCGAGCATCTTCATCAGCACCCACATCCCCGCGCATTCGCCGAGCTTCCTGGCGGAGGTGTTGTCGGGCGGTGCCGCGCTGCCGGTGCGGCAAGCGGTCGACGGGCAGCCGATTGAGCGGGGGCAGGTCTATGTCGCGGCACCAGATCGGCACCTGTTGCTGGTCGACGGCGTCATCAAGCTCGGCGCCGGGCCGCGGGAGAATATGGTTCGCCCCTCGATTGATCCGATGTTTCGCTCCGCCGCATTGTCCTACGGCTCGCGCGTCATCGGGCTCATCTTGAGCGGGATGCTCAACGACGGTGCCGCCGGGCTTCATGCGGTGAAGTCGATGGGCGGAACGGCCGTGGTGCAGCACCCGCTGGATGCCGAGGCGGACCAGATGCCGCTCGCGGCGCTGGAAACCGTCGATGTCGATCACGTCGCGCCGGCGGACCAATTAGGCGCGTTGCTGGCGTCGTTGGCGCGTAGCAGCGCTTCGCCGCATGCCCCAGCCCCGGAGGAGTTGCGCCTCGAAGTGGAGATTGCGGCAGGCGCGCGGCTGGGCAGTGACAATCTGCTGCGCCTGGCGCAGCCGAGCGCGCTCAGCTGCCCAGATTGCCATGGCGTGCTGTCCGAGATGCACGAGAGCCGGCCGCTTCGCTACCGCTGCCAGATCGGTCACGCTTATACCGCCGACACGTTGGCCGCGCATATCGACGAGGTCGACGAGGCGGTGCGGGTGGCGATGCGGGTGATGGAAGAACGCGTGACCCTGGTCGAGCGGATGGCGCTCGATGCGCGTGCGACGGGGCGCACCGCCGTAGCCGAGATCTACGAGGCGCGCGCGGAGGAATATCGTCGCTATGCCATGACCTTGCGGGATGCCGCCGTCACGTCGCTGCGGCTTGGGCGCGCCCCGCGCGAGCAGGATATCTGACGGAAATCGCTTCTGGGTTCGGCCGCGACCGCCTATCCTGCCGCCGCTCAACCTGGATCTCGGCATGACGGACCTCGACAACAGAACGGAAGAATACCGCTCCGCCCCGGAGGAAGGTCGCGCCTCCACGATGCCCGTCGTCGGGGTGCGGGTCTGTGCCGCGTCGCTCCGCTCGCTCGAAACGATGTTTGCCGGCATCGGCGCTACCCTGGGCGCGGCCTATGTCGTTGCCGTCCGCCAGCAGGAGGGCCTCGACGTCGGCACCGTGGTCGACGTCCTCACGCGTCAGTTGTCGCTGCCCGTCAGCATTGGCCGGGATGGCGAGGCGATCGAGCCCAATCACATCTATGTCGGTGGCCCGGAGGATATGATCGCGATCGCCGACGGTCACCTGAGCGTTCGGCCCGCTGCCGAACCGGTCGGGCATCGCGGCACGATCGACACGATGCTGATCTCGGTAGCCGAGCATGCGCAGGACCGCGCGGTTGCGGTGCTGCTCGGCGGGCTGGGCAGCGACGGCACGGCGGGTGTCACTGCAACCAAGAAATTCGGCGGGCTGTCGATCGGCGAGGCGAACACGCCCGACGACGACAATGGCGAGCAGGGCGTGTCCGGCGCGTTCGGCGTGGTCGACGTGCATGTCCCGGTCGAGCGCATCGCGACGCAGATCGCGCTTTATCTCAACAATCTCGCTGCCACCGTTATCGCGCCCGAGCAGGAGATCGTGCCCGAGGCGATCGAGGCGCAGGTGACGCAGATCACCACCATTCTGCGCAACGTCACCAGCCATGACTTCCACGGCTACAAGCGCGGTACGTTCCTGCGCCGCGTCCATCGCCGCATCCAGGTCCTCCAGCTCGAATCGATCGACGCCTATATCGCGCGGCTGCGCGCCGACCGGCAGGAGGTGCAGGACCTGTTCCAGGACCTGCTGATCGGCGTGACGCAGTTCTTCCGCGATCCGCAGGAGTTCGAGGTTCTCGAACGCGAGCTGCCCCGGCTGTTCGAGAACAAGAATTCCGACGATCAGTTCAGGGTTTGGGTGCTCGGCTGCGCGACCGGCGAGGAAGCCTATTCGATCGCGATCCTGCTGCGCGAGCAGATGGCCAATATGTCGCATCCGCCGCAGGTGCAGATCTTCGCGACCGATCTTGATGCACGTGCGCTGGGGCTGGCGCGTGCCGGTCGCTATTCGATCGCGATCGAGGATCAGGTCCGGCCCGACCGGTTGGAACGCTGGTTCGTGCGCGAGGGCGACACCTATTGCGTCTCGAAGGAGCTGCGCGAGATGTGCATCTTCTCGCCGCACAACCTCATCAAGGATGCGCCTTTCTCGCGCATCGACCTGCTTTCCTGCCGCAACCTGCTGATTTATCTGAACACCGAGCTGCAGAACCGGGTCATCCCGATTTTCCACTTCTCGCTCCAGCCCGGCGGCGTGCTGTTCCTCGGCAATTCGGAGAATGTGACGCGGCACCAGAAGCTGTTTGCGCCGGTGGACCGCAAGAACCGCGTGTTCCGCCGGCTTGAAACCGCGACCCGCGTCGTACCGGATTTCCCGCTGAGCTCGCGCGCGCGCGTGCTCGAGCCGTTGACCTTCGCGCCCTCGGAATCGATGCCCTCGGCTCGGCTGTCGGGCGCGGTCAGCCGGCAGGCGGAGGCGATCGCCGAACGCTACGCTCCCGCCTATGTGGTGGTCGACGTCCAGGGCGACGTGCTCCATTTCTCCGGGCGCACGGGCCGGTTTCTGGAGCCGGTCGCCGGCGCGGCGAGCCTCAACATCATCAACCTCGTTCACCGCGATCTGCGCGTCGATCTGCGGTCCGCGCTGCACCGCGCCATCTCGGAAGGCAACCGGATCGAGTTGCCGCGGCTGGTGCTCCAGCAGGAAGACCGTTCGGTCGGCGTAAATCTGGTGGTCGAGCCGATTGCCGGGAGCGACATCACGTCGTTGGTGATCCTGTTCCAGGATACGGGACCCGTCATGGACGGCGGGCTGGGTGCCGATCGGGCGCAGGACGGCGAACTGGTCGAACGGCTCGAATCGGAGCTTCGCCTGACCCGCGACCGGCTCCAGGCTACGATCGAGGAACTGGAATCGACCAACGAGGAGCTGAAATCCTCCAACGAGGAATATCAGTCGATCAACGAGGAGCTGCAATCCGCCAACGAGGAAATGGAGACATCGAAGGAGGAACTGCAATCGGTCAACGAGGAGCTTCAGACCGTCAATGGCGAGCTGGGCCACCGCGTCGCCGAGCTGGGCCGCAGCAATTCGGACCTGAAGAACCTGCTCGAGGCGACGCAGATCGCGACGCTCTTCCTCGACAACGACCTGCGCGTCCGCAGCTTCACGCCGACCGCGACCGACGTGTTCCACCTGCTGGAGACCGACGTCGGTCGGCCGCTCGACCATGTCGTGTCGCGCGTGGCTTATCCCGAGCTTCAGGATGATGTGCGCCGCGTGCTGAAGACGCTGGCGACGGTGGACCGCACGGTGATCGACCCGGCGAGCGACCGGCATTTCGCCGCCAAGGTGCTGCCGTACCGCAGCGTGGACAATTACATCAGCGGCGCCGTCGTCACCTTCACGGATCTCACCGCCGTCCACAAGGCGGAGGCGGCGTTGCGCGAGAGCGAGCAGCGGCTCCAGGCGCTGCTGACGGCCAGCTCGCAGCTGATCTACCGCATGAGCGCGGATTGGTCGGAGATGATCGACCTGGTCGGCAAGGGGTTCCTGGCCGACACGCAGGAAAGCACCGAATGGCTGAACCAGCACATTCCCGCGGACGAACAGCCGCGCATGCGTGCTGCGATCGAGCGGGCCGCGCGGACCAAGAGCGTCTTCGAGCTGGAGCATCGTGTTTGGCGCGTCGACGGCAGTATCGGCTGGGCGATGTCGCGTGCGGTGCCGATCATGGACGCGGCGGGCGAGATCGTGGAATGGTTCGGTGCGGCGAACGATATCACGGGGCGCCGTGATGCCGAGGACGCGCTGCGCGAAAGCGAGCAGCGCCTGCAATCGCTCGTCAGCGGCCTGCCGCAACTGGTGTGGCGGGCGGTCGATGTGGGGGATTGGACCTGGGCCAGCCGGCAATGGGCGGAATATACCGGACAGAGCATCGAGGAGAGCCGCGCCTGGGGCTGGCTAGATCCCGTCCATCCCGACGACCGGTCGATCGCGCGTGAGGCATGGAGCCGCGCGCTGGAAGAAGGCGGCTTTGCCGTCGAGTTCCGCATCCGCCGGGCGAGCGACGGGGTGTATCGCTGGTTCCAGGTGCGTGCGACGCCGGTGCGCGACGAGGGCGGCGCGATCGTCGAGTGGATCGGCTCCTCGACCGACGTCGATGATCTGCGCGACTTGCAGGAGCGCCAGCGAATCCTGGTCGCCGAACTTCAGCACCGCACGCGCAATCTGATCGGCGTGGTCCGCCAAATGGCCGACAAGACCGCGCGCGCGAGCACCGACCTCGCCGATTTCCGCACGCGCTACCGCGACCGGCTGGACGCGCTGGCGCGCGTGCAGGGGCTCTTGTCGCGGTTGAAGGAGCATGATCGGGTCGCCTTCGACGAACTGGTCCGCACCGAGCTGGCGGCGCATGGGGCGGAGCCCGAGGAGGACGACCGCGTCGAGATCGCCGGTCCGCTCGGCGTACGCCTTCGCTCCACGACAGTGCAGACGCTGGCCATGGCGCTGCACGAGCTCGCGACCAATGCGGTGAAATATGGCGCGCTGGGCCAGCCCGATGCCCGGCTCGTCATCCGCTGGGATCTGTCCGACGATCCGGAAAAAGGGCATCCTTGGCTTCACATCGACTGGCGCGAGACGGGCGTCGTCATGCCGGATGCGGACACCGGGCCTCAAGGCGGCGGGCAGGGTCGCGAGCTCATCGAGCGGGCGCTGCCGTACCAACTTGCCGCAGAAACAACCTATGTTCTTGAAAGCGATGGCGTTCACTGCACGATCGCGATGCCGGTATCGGCAACGAACAGGAACGATGGGGATCGCGATGGTTGACCGGATATTCGACAGCCGCCGCATTCTGGTGGTCGAGGACGAGTATCTGCTCGCCGAAGAGTTGACGATGGAGCTGACCGATCGCGGCGCCACCGTACTCGGCCCTACGCCGAGCGTGCGCGCGGCACTCGATCTGATCGAGGGCGAGGGCCGGGTGGACGGCGCGATACTGGACGTCAATCTCGGCGGCGAGCCCGCCTATCTGGTGGCGGATGCGCTGTTTGACCGCAGCGTTCCCATCGTCTTCACGACGGGATATGACGCCGCTGCGCTTCCCGATCGCTTTCGGGACGTGCCCCGCTGCGAGAAGCCGATCAACATCATGCGCATCGCCGCGGCGTTACGGAGGGTCATCCACGCCTGACCATCTGCGCGCGAGCGGCCGCGACCGTCATTGGAGATGCATCTCGTTCCGCGCTGCCGCCAGATCGGATGCGATCCTGACAAGGGCTTCCGACGATGCCGGCTTCTGCAGCTTCGGCACGTCCGCAAAGCAGGTCGGCAGGGCGGCCATATCATAGCCGGTAATGAACGCGAATGGCACGTCCTGCGCCTGCAGGGTGTCGGCAAGCCCGAAAGCCATGCTGCCGCGCAGGTTGACGTCCAGGAACACACCATCGACACCGGCACCCGACGCGATGAATGCTTGGGCCTCGTCGAGCGTTGCCAGCGGGCCGACGACCTCCGCACCCGCCTGCGACAGCACGCTGCGCACGTCGTCCGCAAGGTAATATTCGTCTTCGACGACCAGGAAGCGTCGTCCCGCGATGTTGTGATGAATCATCGTCAGGCTCCAATTCTCAGCTGCCTAACATACGATAACGCTGCCCCGCGCGAATCGGTCCAAGCAGAAGGTCGACGTGAACCGCAAGAAATGTGGTGATCGATACGCGACGCAGGGGCGGAGACTTCGGTGTTTCGGTTCGTTGAGCAGGATGACCAGATGCTGCCCGGTTCGGAGAGTATCATGAACCGACATTCCTCGTCGGAACCCGACGGGACCGAGGGAAGCGCGCGGGCGGCTGACGGGGCCGGTGCGACGGAGCCAGGTCAGGCGGCGGAACTGGCCACCGCGACGCGCCGGATCAAGGAGCTGGAGGCTGCGCTCGACAGCTCGATCGCGCGCGAGCGGGCCCTGCACTTCGAGCTCCAGCACCGCGCCCGCAACCTCGTCAGCGTGATCCGCTCGATTTATCGCAGAAGCCGTGAGAGCGATTCCAGCGAGGAAAGTTTCGCCGAGCATTTCGACGGCAGGTTGACCGCCATCGCCCGCTACCAATCCCATTTCGACGGCCTTGTGGCGCCGGGGTTCGACCTGGAAGACATGGTGAGGGACGAGCTACTCGAGGCCCGTTGCGTCGACGGCCCCAGTTGTTCGCTGGACGGCCCGCCAGTCACGCTGCCGCAGAAGACCGCCGAACTGATCGGGCTCGCGCTTCATGAGCTCACCACCAACGCGATCAAGTTCGGCGCGCTGGCGCACGATGGGCGGCTGGCCATCGCATGGCAGCTGCGGCGCGAGGGTTCCGCCCGGTGGCTCGACTTCACCTGGGTCGAGAGTGGCGTTCCCGTCGCCGCTGCCGCGCCCCGGCCGAGCGGTTTTGGGCGGCGTCTGATCGAGGAGGCGCTGCCGTACCAATTGGGGGCGAGTACCGCGTTCGAGTTCAGGCCCGGCGGCATCGCATGTTCGATCGCCTTGCCCTTGGGGGCAGGCGATCCCGGGGGCTCGGCGTTCGACGGGCGGCCCCCTCTTCAGAACGGGAACAGATCATGATGACCTCCTTCGCACGCGCTGCATCCTCGACTGATGCTCTGTCCACCCGTCTCTCTTGCCTGGCGCCGCTTGATGCTCCCGAGGTACGGCTGCTGGCGGAAGCATCGCAGAAGCGGCGCACCTGGCCTGCCCGCCGTGAGATCATCCACGAAGGCGATCCGATCCGCGAACATCAGGCGTTGCTGAGCGGCTGGGCATGTCGCCAGCGCATCCTTTCCGATGGCCGGCGTCAGATCCTGACCTTCCTGCTGCCGGGCGACCTGATGGACGTCTGTTACCACGGCAGCCCGGTTGCGGCGACCACCGTGCTGGCCATCCAGGATCTGATCACCTGCCAGTTGCCGGACGCTGCGCCGTCCAGTCCGCTTGCGGAGGCCTACGCTCGCAGCGCAGCCCTGGATCAGCAATATCTCTATGCTCAGGTCGCGCGGCTCGGACGCTTCAACGCCTATGAGCGCGTTGCCGACTGGCTGCTGGAAACAAGCGACCGGCTGGAGCAGGTCGGCCTCTCCAGCGGGGACCGCTTCGCGCTTCCCATCACCCAGGAGCTGTTGGCCGACGCGCTTGGGCTGACGAGTGTGCACGTCAATCGCACGCTACAGCATCTGCGCCGCGACGGCCTGCTGGAACTGAGCGGCGGCACGGTGACGCTGCCTGATCGGATCAGGCTGGAGAAGGTGGTGGATTACAAGCGCGCGCGGGTCAGTGCCGACGGTTGAGCGCTGCGCTCGATTATCGTCGTTCAAGCGAAAACCTGACCTCATCCCAGGCCGTGGCTGCACGGATGATGAAGATCGGCCAATTCGCGGCAACCTACATGAAGTCAGGACGTTAGCGGCGCCATGACGTGGCTTGCCCCGCAACCGTCCCTCAGCGACGCTGAGCGTGAGCGCGGCTTGCGCCTGCTGGTGACGGAAGCAGCCTTCTCAGGTGGGACGGCGGCGCTCACCACCGGCGTGATCCTCACCGCCTTTGCGCTGCATCTGGGCGCCTCGAACGTCATGGTCGGCGTGCTCGCCAGTGCGCCGTTCCTGGCGCAGCTGCTGCAGCTGCCCGCAATCACGCTGGTCGAGCGTTGGCGCTGCCGCAAGATGATCGCCGTGGTCACCAGCCTGATCGGGCGCGCGATGCTGGCGATCATGGCGATACTGGCGTTCTTCACCGGCACGCTGCCGTTGCTCCTGTTCCTCGGCGCGCAGATCATCCTGTGCGGCCTTGGCGCCATCGGTTCTTGCGCATGGAATGCCTGGATGCGTGACCTCGCTCCGGAGGATCGGCTGGGCCGCGTGTTCGCCAGGCGAACGGTGTGGCTGGGCGCGATCAGCCTGCTGCTCGGGCTCGTCGCGGCGCTCGCGCTCGACCTGACGCCTGCCGGCTCCACGGCCCGCGATCTGGTGTTCGCGGGCATGTTCGCGATCGGCTGCGTCACCGGCCTGATCAGCGCGCGCGTAGTCGCCGCCATGCCCGAGCCGCTGATGCCGCCGGCGCCCGGACCCGTGCGGCTTGGCGCGCTGCTGCGGCAGCCGTTGCGTGATCCCAATTTTCGCCGGCTGCTGGGCTTTGTCGCGAGCTGGCAGTTCGCGATCAATTTCGCGACACCCTTTTTCACCGTGTTCATCGTTCGCCAGCTGCATTTCAACGTCAGCTTCGTGCTGCTGCTGGGCGTGATCAGCCAGGTTGCGAACATCGGTGCGCTCAGGATGTGGGGCACGCTGAGCGATCGTTATGCCAACAAATCCGTGCTCGCGGTCTGCGCGCCTACCTACATCATCGCGATCGTCGCGATGATCGGCGCCTCGCAGTTCGGATCGCGCGAGCTCGTGAAGCTCTGGCTGGTTGCGCTGCATGTCGTCATGGGCGCATCGATCGCCGGCGTCACGCTGACCAGCACCAACATCGCGCTGAAGCTGTCGCCCAAGGGGTCGGCGACCGCCTATGTCGCGGCCAATGCGATGGTGACCGCGGTCGCGGCAGGCGTGGCGCCGATCATCGGCGGGCTGCTGGCGGAGGTTTTTGCCGCGCGCCGCTTCGAGCTGCTGGCGCGCTGGTCGGGGCCGAACGGCGCCCTGTCGGTGCCGGTTCTGGTGACCGCGTGGGATTTCTACTTCCTGATCGCCGGACTGATCGGGCTTTATGCGATCCACCGCCTGTCGCTCGTCGCCGAGCATGGCGAGATCGAGAGGCGCGAGATGGTCAATCAGGTGATCAACGAGACGCGTCGCACGATCCGCAACATTTCCTCCGTCGCCGGCTTGCGCGCTGCGACGGACCTGCCCGGAGCGCTGTTGCGCGATGCACGTCTCGGCATTCGTCTGCGCCGGGCGCGCGAAACCAAGGCGGCTCGGATGCAGCCGTGATCCATGTTGTTTCAGCGCGCGCGCCGAAGCGTCACACCAGCGGGAAGGAGGCAGCATGGCAACAGTTGGCGAGCGGAAGAAGCCGGGCGCAACGACGGCCGATCGGTCGCGCGTATGCGGCGCGAGCCTGCATGTTCTCACCCTGCGCGACGAGCTTGCCCGCGGGCTGCAACAGGTGGGGGCATTCGGCGTTGGCGACTTCGCGGTCGAGGTTGGCGAAGGACGTGATTCGATCTGGGCCATTGTGCGGCGCCCCGGCCGCGGCGGGCTGGCCGTGCGCGCCGCCTACGTTCCCGGTGGCTTCTCGCGTCTTCGCCGCGTCAAGCGCCAGCCGGGCGAGGCGCTGCGGCTGGAGGCCGAGAGCCCGATCGGGCGACACCGCATCGTGCTGGAGGGAAGCGGCGCCGACCTGCACCGCCTGCGGGTCCGCAGCTGGCTGACCCCGAACGCGCCGCTGCTGGTGCCGTTCCTGCCGCGCGATCTCTACCCGCTCGATGCCGGCGACGATCCGCTCGGCGCCCGTGGCCATGTCGAGGCGGCGCAGCGCGGGCCCAATACCGGCCTGATCTACTTCGCGCTCGACGAGCCCGCCTTCGGCCACGTCCTCTACGTGCAGGACCTGACCGGGCTGAACGACTATTTCCGTGCCACCCGTACGGCGCCGATGGGGGCAGTCGGCGGCGAGTGGCCCGAGCTCGGCTACCTGCCGCCCACCCCGCCGCAGAGCGGCACGCCGCCGGTCGACCCGCTGCCCGCGGGCGAGGAGGTGATGCTCTCGGACGCGATCCTCGTGTTGCGCGACCTTACCGCCGAAAGTGAGCAGGAACGCGCGCGCCAATTCGTCGAGATGCTGGGAGATGCCTATACGGCCATGCGCCACCCGGCGGTGATCTACCGCGACTGGCGTGCGCGGGCGGACCGGACGCTCAAGGATCTGGACCGCGCACCGGCGGCGACCTGCACCTCCTACGGCCATCGCTATGTCCGGCCCTATACCGATGCCGAATATCCGGATTCGATGGTGCAGATGATGGTTGCGACCGCGCTATACGAATATGGCCGGTGGCGCGGAGATCCGGTGCCGCTCGCAGCCGAGCTCGCGGCCGGCATGGAGAAGTTCTACGATCCGAAACTGAAGACGCTGCGCCGCTACCTGCCGAACGTGGGCAAGGACAAAGACGCCGATGCCGTCGACAGCTGGTACCTCTATCATCCGCTGCGCAACCTCGCCCAGCTTGCGCTGCTAGGCGAGGAGTGGGCGCGCGACCTGTTCCTGCGGTCGGTCGATTACGGGATCCGCGCCGCGCATCATTTCAAGTATCTATGGCCGATCCAGTACAATGTGCAGGACTTTTCCGTCATCACGGCGAAGCGTGGGGACGAGACGCACGGGCAGACGGAAGTGGGCGGCTTCTACGCCTACGTGATGCTGCTCGGCTTCGAACTGACCGGCGAGCAGCGCTTTCTGGACGAGGCGCGTGCGGCCATCGATGCGGCCAAGGGGATGCGGTTCGACCTCGATTATCAGGCGAACCTGACCGCCTGGGGTGCGGCTGCGTGCATGCGGCTCTGGCGGATCACCGACCGCGCCGACTATCGCGAGCAGGCCTACGTCTATCTCGCGAGCTTCCTGCACAATTGCGAGATCTGGGAATCGCAGATCAACCATGCCGAACACTACAGCAATTTCCTGGGCGCGACTGCGCTGCACGATGCCCCGTACATGGCGATGTACGAGTGTTTCGATAGCTTCGCCGCCTGGGAGCGCTTCCTGATCGACAGCGGCCCGGAGCTCGCCCCCGCGGCGCGGATGCTGGTCGCCGAATATTGCAAATACGTGCTCCACCGCGGCTGGTATTATTACCCCGACGCGGTGCCGGCGGAGATCGTCGCGACCGAATGGCGCAACGGCTATGTCGACCACAAGCTCTCCTTCCCGGTCGAGGATCTCTACGCGGACGGGCAGCCGATGGGGCAAGTGGGGCAGGAGATATACGGCGCCGGTGCCCCCTTCGTGCTGACTGCCCGTGCGTTCCACCGGGTCGAGGGAGCGGCCTTCGAGCTTTACTGCAACCACCTGCTCGTGTCGCAGGACCGAACGGGCGATCGCGCGCGAAGCCTGCAGCTGACCGGCGGCGAAACCTGTACCGCGTTGCTGGCGGTGGTGCGCCGCGGGCGCACGCCGCTGCCCCGATGCAAGCTGACGCTGGCGGGCGGGGACAGCGTGCGCCCGTCGCTGGTCGCCGACGACCGGATCGAGTTTCTGCTGCCCGCGACGGCGCGCGCGGTGCTCACCTGGAGTGACGACGCATGACCCTGAAAGACAGGCGGATCCTGCTGACCGGCGGCACCACCGGGATCGGGCGCGCGATGCTGGCGCTTTTCGCGCGCGCGGGCGCACGGGTGCTGACGATGGGACGCGACAGCGAGGCGCTTGAGGAAGCGCTGAGCGGCGCGCGACGCGAAGGTGGCGACGTGCATGGGCTTGTCGCGGATCTCGGCAAGCGCGAGGATGTCGAGCGCATCTTCGCTGCCGTCGACGCGACGCTGGGCGGGCTCGACATCCTGGTGTCGAACGCCGCACTCGGCGCCGAGCCGATCGACCAGATGGCAGATGACGCCTGGCGCTACGTCATCGACGTCAACCTGACCGGCGCGCTCGCCTGCACGCGCGGCGCGCTGGCACGCTTCCCGACCGGCGCAGGGCAAGTCGTCATCATCGGGTCGATCAGCGCCGACATTCACGCGCCCGGCGAGAGCGTCTATTCCGCGACCAAGGCGGGATTGCAGGCCTTTGCCGAAACGTTGCGCAAGGAAGTGGCGGCACGCGGCGTGCGCGTGAGCCTGGTCGAGCCGGGAACGGTCGCTTCCGACATGCAGGAGCCTGATGACGATGAGCAGAAGGCGATGATCGCGCGCGAGGAGATGCTCCGGGCCGAGGACATCGCCGAAGCCGTCGCCTTCATCGTGACGCGTCCGCACCGCGCCGATGTGGTCAGTCTGCGGATCGAGCCGCGCATCCAGGCATTGACGTGATCCGCCTCATCGCCGGCGGCTATGCCGATGCAGGCGCCGCGGGGCTGTACCCGCTGGTGCTGGAGTGCGGCACGCTATCATCCGGGGCGCCGGTAGCCGGGATCGCCAACGTCTCCGCCGGTGTGCGCGTGGCGGGCACCGCGCGATGGTTCGTGGTCGACGAGCGCGCCGGACGCGTGTTGCTGGTCGACGGCGATGCGGACTGGCAAGTGATCGCGAGCAATTCCTCGGGTGGGGCGGGGCCGTGCCATCTTGCCTTGGCGGCCAGCGGCGAGGCGTTGGCCGTCGCCAATTACGACAGCGGCGACGTGGCGGTGCTGGCGATCGACGGGGCCGGCCTGCCGCTCCTGCTCGACAGCCATCGGGAGGCGGGCAGCGGCCCGGATGCCGAGCGACAGGAGGGACCGCACGCGCATTGGGTCGGCTACGGGCACGACGGCCGGCTCTACGCGACGGATCTCGGGACGGACCGCGTGCTCGCCTTCGCGCCGGACGATCCCGGTCATGCGACAGCCGTCTTCGCGGCTCCGCCGGATTCAGGGCCGCGCCAGATCGTTTTCCATCCTGTGCACACGCGGGGGTATCTGGTCAGTGAGCTCGCCTCGACGCTGACCGTGCTGGATTGCAGCGCGGCGCGCTGGGTAGCAATGGCGACGCTCTCCACTCTTCCCGATCGCGCGGAAGAAAAGAATCTCGGCGGCGCGATCGCGATCAACGATGTTGGCACGCGGGTCTATGTTTCCAATCGCGGGCACGACAGCATCGCGACATTCGCCATCGTCACGGAACGAGACGCGCTTCCTCCCCTCTGCCGCATTCGTGTGGCGCCCATTAGACGCGACGAGCCTGTTCCTGCGCTACCAGGAGGGCTTTCGCCCCGGCGGCATCGCGGTGCGGCAGGATTATATCCAGCGCTTCGCCGGCGATCGGGTGGCGACCTATGAAGCCGGGGGGCGGATCAGCCGCCGCGCGCTGGATGCGACGCTGACCGTGTCGCACACGCGCTGGCGCGACATCCAGGCAGATATCGTCGACGGCTTCGGCTTCCCCACCACCGCCAATATCGGCGACGGGGTGATCTGGTCGATCGGATCGTCCGTCAAATGGCGGCCGGTCGCCGGGCTGGAGCTGGACGCGCCCTTGTACCTCAACGACAGTCGGATCACCCAGCCGGCGTTCAGCATCCTGCCGGCGAGTAACGGCGCGATCGATCAGAGCCGCCTCCCCAACGTCGCCGATCGCAGCGGGCGGATCGGGTTGCGCTACGCCGGTGAACTCGGCCGCGGCGAGCGGTTCGATGTGAACGGCTATGTGCGTTACATCGGGCAATCGACGCTTGGCATCGGCACTATCCTCGGCAGGCTGCAGGGCGATTACGTCGACACCGGCCTAGAGCTGCGCGTCGGCAACGATCGGCGCGGGATCAGCCTCACCGCGACCAATCTGCTGGATTCACGGGGCAACCGCTTTGCGCTGGGCTCACCGTTCCTGATCCGGGATCAAGAGCAGATCACGCCGCTCCGTCCGCGCACGATCGGCATTCACTTCGATTTCGCTTACTGATTCAACCGCGACAGGCAGCGATCAAGACGCGACAAAGGGCGCGAGCACCGCGGGCCGGACCCGGAGCGGCCGGCCGCTCGTCCGATCCAGCAGTGCCCAGCGCGTCACACCCTCGACAAGCACGCGTCCCGCGTCATCCCGAAACCGGAAGTGACGGTCAGCGAGTGCGCCGCGCGGCTCTCCGCTCACCCATGTCGCTCCCTCTGCCACGCCGCCGACACCAAGGTTCCCGCGATAATCGATCTCGTGGCGGGCCACGACCCATATATAGGCTTGCTGATGCTCGAGCGGGGCGGCCGCGGCCCAGTGCGCGGTAGCCAGATCCTGAACCCAGCGCACCCATATGGCGTTGTTGATATGGCCGAGCTCGTCGATGTCGCTCGGCTGAGCGGTGAACGATTTGGTGAAGATCATCGGTCGCGCCACCATCGCAGGAATTGGAAGACGGCAAAGCCGCCGCTGAGCACCGCCACGCCGACCAGCAGGGTATGGCGGCTCGGCCGCAGCCGCCCCGCGATCTCCGTCACCGCTTCGCCGAACCAATAGCCCAGCGCGGTGAACAGCGCCGCCCATACGATCGCCGCAAGGGCGTTGACGATGAGGAAGGTCGCGGCGGGCAGCTGGCTGGTGCCGATCGCCACCGGGCTGACCGTGCGGAAGCCGTAGAGGAAGCGGAAGCCGAAGATGAATCCGGTGGGATAGCGCTCCAGCAGCCGCAGCGCCTTCGCGAACGCACGCTTCTGCGTCCAGCGCTGGACAAAAGGGCGGTCGCGATAGCGGCGCCCGGCGGCAAAGAAGAACTGATCGGACAGGAAGGAGCCGAGCGCCGCCGCCGCTAGTGCGAGCGGCCAGGCGATCAGCCCCTGATGCGCGAGGAGCCCGCCGGCGATCACCGCGGTCTCGCCCTCCAGCATCGCGCCGGTGAATACCGCCGCGACACCCCAGCGCGCAACGATGGCCTCGATACTCATGTGTCCGGCCCGGTGCGCTGTGCGCGGGCGGGGCACCGGCACCGAGGTGAGCGATGCGTCACCGGGGGCTGCCCGCTCGCCAGCCTCAAGCCTCCACGCCGAGCTGCCACAGCACGAACGCATGTTCCTCCGCCGCTTCGCGCAGGCTTTCGAACCGGCCGGACTTGCCGCCATGGCCCGCGCCCATGTTGGTCTTCAGCAGGAGGATATTGTTGTCCGTCTTCGTCGCGCGCAGCTTGGCGGCCCATTTCGCCGGCTCCCAATAGGTCACGCGCGGATCGTTGAGGCCGCCGGAGATGAACAACGGGGGATAGGCCTGCGCCCGCACGTTATCATAGGGGCTGTAGCTGCGGATCAGCTGGAAGGCGGCGGGATCGGTGATCGGATTGCCCCATTCCGGCCATTCGCCGGGGGTGAGCGGCAGGCTTTCGTCCAACATGGTGTTGAGCACGTCGACGAACGGCACGTCGGCAATCACCGCGCCCCATAGTTCCGGATCGGAATTGACCACCGCGCCCATCAACTCGCCACCCGCCGAGCGCCCGGCGATCGCGATGCGCCCCTCGCTGGTCCAGCCCTGCGCCACCAGCCCGCGCGCGACATCGACGAAATCGGTGAAGGTGTTGGTGCGCTTGGCGAGCTTGCCGTCGTGATACCATTGCTGGCCGAGATCGTCGCCGCCGCGGATATGCGCGATGGCATAAGCGAAGCCGCGGTCGAGCAGCGAGAGCCGGCCGGTCGAGAAGCCCGGCGGGATCGCGTAGCCGTAGGCGCCATAGGCATAGAGGAACAACGGCCGGCTGCCGTCCCTGGGAAAATCGGCGGGATAGACGATCGAGACGGGCACCTGCGTCCCGTCGCGCGCGGCGATGTGCAGCCGCTCGGTGCGGTACTTGCCCGCGTCATAGCCCGACGGGATCTCCTGTACCTTGCGCACGGTCAGTTCGCGCGTGGCGGTGTCATAGTCGTAGACCGTGCCCGGCGTGACCATCGATTCGTAACCGACGCGCAGCACCGTCATGTCATATTCGGGATTGTCGCCCAGCCCGGCAGCATAGCTCGCCTCGGGGAAGGTGATCGGCTCGGGCGTGGTGGGCGTGTCGTAGCGGTGGATCGCCACCTGATCGAGGCCGTCCCGGCGCCCCTCGACGACGAAGAAGTCGCGGTAGCATTCGACGCCGGTCATGTAGAAATGCCGGTCCGGCCCGATCAGCTCGGCCCATTCGCCGGGGCTGGCGATCGGCGCGGTGACGAGGCGCCACATCGGATCGATGTCGTTGGTGTGGATGAACAGCGTGTCGCCATGTGCGTCGACATCATATTCGCGCCCCGACTGGCGCGGTGCGACCAGGATCGGCTCGGCCAGCGGATCGGTCGCCGGCAGCAGCCGTACTTCGCTGGTGACATGGTCGCCCGTCGCGACGATGATCCAGCGCCGATCGCTCGTCTCCGATACGGCGACGCGATAGCCCTCGTCATCCTCATGGTAGAGTTCCACGTCCGCAGCCGGATCGGTGCCGAGCCGATGCAGCCGCGCATTGTCGGTGCGCCATTCCTTGTTGGCGAGCCCGTAGAGAAAGCCCGTATCGTCGGCGGTCCAGACAATGTCCGACAGCATGCCCGGGATCGTGTCGGGCAGCAGATCGCCGGTCGCGAGATCCTTCACATGGATGGTGAAGCGCTCGGAGCCATTGTCGTCGATCGCATAGGCAAGCTTGCTGCCGTCGTTCGAGACAGCGAAAGCGCCGAGCCGGAAATATTCCTTGCCTTCCGCCAGCGCCGGTTCGTCGAGCAACAGTTCGTCAGGCCCGCCGGCAATCGGCTTGCGCCACCATTTGCGATACTGCCCGCCCGTTTCGAACGCCGTCCAGTAGAGCCAGTCGCCGTCCTTCTGCGGTACGGAGGCTTCGTCTTCCTTGATGCGCGCCTTCATTTCTTCGTAGAGTCGATCGACCAGCGGCCGGTGCGGGGCCATCATCGCATCGAAATAGGCGTTCTCGGCCTCAAGATAGGACAGCACATCCTTGTCGTTGACATCGGGATAGTTCGGATCTTTCAACCAGGCCCACGGATCCTCGATCGTGATACCGTGCCGGGTGAACTGATGCGGGCGCCTAGGCGCAAGGGGTGGCGTTAGCGTCATATGCCTTACTTACGGCGTGCGGCGCCCATGTCGAACACAACTGCTGTTCGGGCGCTCTTCAGCGACGATTGCACGAACTGCAATCAAGCTCGTCGCTTTTGCACTTGCGGCAGATCATGGTGCGATGCACAAGGGTCAGGCCTTTCAGGCATCCTCTCCTAAAAACTTTCATGGCCGATCCCTTCGCGGGGTCGGCCTTTTTTCTTGTGTTAGCGCTATCGGAAGCGCCGCCGAGCAATTCTGCTTGCCCTGACCTGATGACCGGGCGAAGGCTGGCCCAGCTTCACGGATGGAGACGGGATCGCATGGCTGGTGGCCTGGTTGCGCTGCTCGACGATATTGCCACGCTTGCAAAGCTCGCCGCGACGAGCCTGGACGATGTTGCCGGGGCGTCGGCGAAGGCGGGGTCAAAGGCGGTCGGGGTGGTCATCGATGACACTGCGGTGACGCCGCGCTACGTCGTCGGTCTCAGCCCCGCGCGCGAATTGCCGATCATCTGGAAGATCGCGCTTGGCTCGCTGCGCAACAAGCTGCTGTTCCTGCTGCCCGCGGCGCTGCTGCTGTCCGCCTTTGCGCCATGGGCGATCACCCCGATCCTGATGGCAGGCGGTGCCTTTCTCTGCTTCGAGGCGACCGAGAAGATCGTCGAGGCGCTGTCCGGCCACCATCATGGCGAAGAGGCGGTGCAGATCACCGATCCCAAGCAGCTGGAAGAGCGGCAGGTGTCCGGCGCAATCCGCACCGACCTGATCCTGTCCGGCGAGATCATGGCGATCGCGCTTGCCGAGCTATCCGATCAGAGCATCCTCAACCAGGCGATCGCGCTGGCACTGGTCGGCATCGCCATCACGGCGGCGGTCTATGGCGTCGTGGCACTGATCGTGAAGATGGATGACATCGGCCTGGCGCTGGCCCGCCGGCCGGGCGCCGGCGCGCAGGCGATGGGGCGCGGCCTCGTTTCGGCCATGCCGGTGATCCTGAAGGCGCTGGGCATCATCGGCACCGCCGCCATGCTGTGGGTCGGCGGGCAGATCATCGTCCATGGGCTGGAGACGTTCCATCTGACGCCGCTTCCCGAATGGATCCATCATGCGTCCGAGGCAGCCGGCCATGCGGTTCCCGGCGTGGGCGGCGTGATCGAATGGCTGGTCTATGTCGGCCTGTCGGCCGTCGTGGGCATCATCGTGGGCGCGATCATTGTCGGCCTGCTGCACCTCAAGCCCAAGAAGCATTGAGCACGTCTTCGTCGATCCCGCCGGCCGGTTCGGAGATCCACGTTGTCTGACACACTCTCCGGCGACAGCCGCTGCGGCACCAGTGTGTTCCTTGCCTGAGCCCCCGCCTCGCGGAAGGCGGATCAGGCGGACTGGGCCATGCCCCAGTCAGGCCGCAGCGCGCGTCAGGCTGAGGAAAACGTCCTCCAGATCCGCCTCGCGCGTCGACACATCGACGATGCCGAAGCCGGCCGCCTGCACCGCCGCAAGCACCTCGCCCGCGTTCACCTTGTCCTTGGAATAGGTGATCTCCAGCGTCCGCTCGCCCTTCAGCGCGATCTTCTCAAAGCATACCGCCTGCGGCAACGCGGTTACGTCGCGCTCCACGGTCACCTCGACCACCTTTTCCTGCGCGCGGCTCAGCAACGTGCGGGTCGGCTCGTTGGCGACGACCCGGCCGTGGTTGATGATCGCGATCTGGTCGCAGAGTTCCTCCGCCTCCTCAAGATAGTGCGTGGTCAGCACCACCGTCACCCCGCCGGCGTTGAGCTCGCGCACATAGGCCCAGAGCTGCTGGCGGAGCTCGATGTCGACGCCCGCGGTCGGCTCATCAAGCACCAGTACGGGTGGGGCATGGACCATCGCCTTGGCCACCATCAGCCGCCGCTTCATGCCGCCGGACAGCGTGCGGGCATAAGCGTTCGCCTTGTCTTCGAGATGCACTGCCTGGAGCAATTCCATCGAGCGGCGTTCCGCCTTGGGCACGCCATAGAGCCCGGCCTGGATCTCCAGCGTCTCGATCGGCGTGAAGAACGGGTCGAACAGGATTTCCTGATTGACGATGCCGATCGATGCTTTGGCGTTGCGGGGATGGGCATCGATGTCGAAGCCCCAGATCGAGGCTGTGCCGCTGGTCTTGTTGACCAGCCCGGCAAGGATGTTGATCAACGTGGACTTGCCGGCACCGTTCGGGCCGAGCAAGCCGAAGATCGTGCCCTGCGGCACATCGAAGCTCACCCCGTCGAGTGCGCGCTTGCCGCCCTCATAGGTCTTGCAGAGATTTCGGATGGCGATGGCGGCGTCGGTCATGCCCGCGAAGTAGGCGGGTGCGGGGATGATTGCTAGCGGCCGCGCGCCTTGCTAACGCACGCGCCATGTTGCCGCCGCCTCAGATCAGCCGTGTCTCGCACCATCGCGTCGCCTGTGACGGCGCGCATGACGGCATTCCCGCCGCGCTTGGCCACCCGCGTGTGTGGCTGGAGATCGACGAGACGGGCTATGTCGACTGCGGCTATTGCGACCGGCGCTTCATTCTGATCGGCGGCCCGGCCGACGGCGCGGACCAAGCGAGCCTGCCGGATCATGGGGACGGCGCAGGGCGATGAGCGGCGCGGCGTCAGAACTCGCCGCACTTCTTCGCGAGTCCTACGGAGGCGCGCCTGATGGCCGGAAGGTGGCTAGCATCCATCTTTTTGGTATCGAACATCGCGCTGCACTGGCCAATGTGAGTAAACACGATGTGGCGGAGCTTGCCGGTCTTCCTCGTAGCTACGGGGCAGAGCTGGCCAAAGCAGCGGTGTTGGGCGAGTATGTCGAGATTGTGAAGCCGCTGGCTTAGCCGGACTCCGACCCTATATTGCTCGCATGACCGCCACCGATCCCCGCTCGTTCCTGTACCGCGACTCGCTCGATCCCGACGCCGCGAAGGCCCTCACCGCCGACGCGCTCGGCAAGGCGGACGACGGCGAGCTCTACCTTCAGTACAAGAAGTCCGAAGCTTTCGGCTTCGATGACGGGCGACTGAAGACGGCGAGCTATGACACGCATTCGGGCTTCGGCCTGCGCGCCGTATCGGGCGAGATGACCGCCTTTGCGCATGCCAGCGAGCTTTCCGAGGCGGCGATAAAGCGTGCGGCGGAAACGATGCAGCTGATCGACCCATCGACCGGCACCAAGGCGGGCCCCCCGACCGGCACCAACCAGCGGCTCTATACCGATGGCGATCCGCTCGATCTCGTGCCGTTCGCCGACAAGGTGAACCTGTGCCAGACGATCGACGCTGCCGCCCGCGCGCGCGATCCGCGCGTAGCACAGGTGTCGGTGGGGCTGTCGGGCACGTGGAGCGTGGTGGAGATCGTGCGGCCGGACGGCTTCGTCGCCACCGACGTGCGCCCGCTCGTCCGCCTCAACGTTTCGATCGTGGTGGAGCAGAATGGGCGGCGTGAGACGGGCACGTTCGGCATCGGTGGCCGCTATCTGTACGAATCGCTGTTCGACGCCGCGACGTGGAACCGCGCGATCGACGAGGCGCTGGCGCAGGCGCTGGTGAACCTCGACTCGGTTGCGGCACCGGCGGGTGAGTTCACCGTATTGCTCGGGCCAGGCTGGCCGGGCGTCCTGCTGCACGAGGCGATCGGCCACGGGCTGGAGGGCGACTTCAACCGCAAGGGCACCAGTGCTTTCTCCGGCCGCATCGGGGAGCAGGTCGCCGCGCGCGGCGTGACGGTGGTCGACGACGGCTCGATACGCGACCGCCGCGGCTCGCTGACCATTGACGACGAAGGCACGCCAACGCGCGAGACGATCCTGATCGAGGACGGAATCCTCAAAGGCTATATGCAGGATCGGCTCAACGCGCGGCTGATGGGCGTCGAGCCGACCGGCAACGGCCGCCGCGAGAGCTTCGCGCATGCGCCGATGCCGCGCATGACCAACACGTTCATGAAGGGCGGCCAGGACGATCCCGCGGAGCTGCTGAGCCGCGTCAAGAACGGCATCTTCGCCAAGTCGTTCGGCGGCGGTCAGGTCGACATCGTCTCGGGCAAGTTCGTCTTTTCCTGCACCGAGGCGTACAAGGTCGAGAACGGCAAGCTCGGCGCCCCGATCAAGGGCGCAACGCTGATCGGCGACGGGCCGACCGTGCTGACCAAGGTGCTGGGTATCGGCAATGATTTCGCGTTGGACGAGGGTGTCGGCATGTGCGGCAAGGGCGGGCAGAGCGTGCCCGCGGGCGTCGGCCAGCCGACGCTTCTGGTCGGGGGATTGACCGTCGGCGGCACGGCCGCCTGAGGCGCCTGCAGGGGGCAGGGGCACGCACCGCGGGATGGTTCGTGACGGGCAGGGCTCGTCGACAGGGGAGTGTAGCGATGGCCGAGTTTTTTCCTGCGCTCACCGACGTCCATCGTGAGTTCGTCGCCAAGCAACCCGTGTTCTTCGTGGCGACCGCGGCGGAGGGAGCGCGCATCAATCTTAGTCCAAAGGGAATGGACAGCTTCCGCGTCCTCGACGATCGCACGGTCGCTTATCTCGACGTCACCGGATCCGGCAACGAGACGAACGCCCATCTTCTGGCGGACGGGCGGATCACCATCATGTTCTGTGCCTTTGATCAGCCGGCGCTGATCTTTCGCATCTATGGCAGGGGGCGGGCGGTGCTGCCGCAGGATCCGGAATGGGCCGATCTCCACGCCCGCTTCACGCCGCTGCCCGGCACCCGCCAGATCTTCGTCATCGCGATCGATCAGGTGCAGACATCGTGCGGCTGGGGCGTGCCGCAGATGACGCTGGATCACCCGCGCGAGACGCTCAACAAATATAACGCGAAGTATAGCGACGCAGACCGGCTCTCCTATTGGCGGCAAAGCGAGGCGAAGAGCATCGACGGTCTGCCGGTGCGCGCCCCCGACGCACTGCCGGCCTGAGGCCTGCAACGACGTAAGGTCGGAAGCGCGGAACAGAGCTTAGCTGCCTAAAATTCAGGCAGTCGCTCGCATCTGCACAAAAAGCCGCCGTCGGTTAACCAACGTTACGCCTATGTTACCATGCGCGGCGATTTGGCACGCGCGTTGCGAGGCCCGCTCCCGGGTAATGCAAGGGGGCGGGATGAAACTGGTCATTGGCATCATCAAACCGTTCAAGCTGGACGAGGTGAGGGAAGCACTCACCACGATCGGCGTAGCGGGCATGACGGTCACCGAAGTGAAGGGGTTTGGCCGCCAGAAGGGCCAGACCGAGATCTATCGCGGTGCCGAGTACAGCACCAACATGGTGCCGAAGATCAAGATCGAGGTGGTGTGTGCCGCCGACCTCGCCGATCGCGTGGTGGAAGCGATCCAGGCTGCCGCCAACACGGGGGCGATCGGCGACGGCAAGATCTTCGTCCTTGATGTCGGCCAGGCGGTGCGCATCCGCACCGGCGAAACGGACGATACCGCACTGTGAGCGCCGCCAACGAACCAGGCACCTTGAGGGGGGTGGGAATGAAAGAAGTTCTGAAGACGACCGGCGCCCTTGGGCTCGGCGCGGCAGCCTTTGCTGCGCTGCCGGCGTGGGCACAGGAGGCGGCGGCCGCCGCGCCCGCCGCGGCACCCGTGCCGGACAAGGGCGATACGGCGTGGATGATGGTTTCCACCGTGCTCGTCATGCTGATGATCGTGCCGGGGCTGGCGCTGTTCTACGGCGGGCTGGTCCGCACCAAGAACATGCTGTCCGTGCTGACGCAGATCCTGGCTGTGGCCAGCTTCGCGATGATCATCTGGGTGATCTACGGCTATACGATGGCGTTCGGCGACGGCGGCAATGCTTTCATCGCCGGCTTCGGGAAGCTGTTCCTCGCCGGGGTCACGGCAGATTCGACCGCGGCGACCTTTACCGACGGGGTGGTTATCCCCGAGTTCGTCTTCATCGCCTTTCAGATGACGTTCGCCGCCATCACGGTTAGCCTGGTCATCGGCGGCCTGGTGGAGCGCATGAAGTTCGCTGGCCTGATGGTGTTCGCGCTCATCTGGCTGACGATCGTCTATTTCCCGATCGCGCACATGGTGTGGGCGGGCAATGGCCTGCTGTTCAACTGGGAACCGGCGGCGCTCGACTTTGCGGGCGGCACGGTCGTCCACATCAACGCGGGCATCTCCGCGCTGGTCGGCGCGATCATCCTCGGGCCGCGGCTCGGGTACAAGCGCGACGTCATGGCGCCGCACTCGCTGGTCATGACACTGATCGGCACCGGCCTGCTGTGGGTGGGCTGGTTCGGCTTCAATGCCGGGTCTGCGCTGGAGGCGAACGGCTCGGCGGCGCTGGCGATGATCAACACCTTCGTGGCGACAGCGGCCGGCGTGCTGTTCTGGATGCTGACGGAGCGGATGCTTGGCCACAAGGGCTCGTTGCTCGGCGCCTGCTCGGGCGCCATCGCCGGGCTCGTCGCGGTGACGCCGGCGGCCGGCAATTCCGGCCCGTTCGGCGCCATCCTGATCGGCGCGATCGCCGCCATCGTCTGCGCCTTCTTCGTCGTGTCGGTGAAGCCGAAGCTGAGCCTCGATGACTCGCTGGACGCATTCGGCATCCATGGCATCGGCGGCATCGTCGGCTCGATCGGCACGGCGTTCACCATGCTGCCGGGCCTGGGTGGGCCGGGCGCCGAGGATTATGCGCTGGGGCCGCAGCTGATCACCCAGGTGATCGCGGTGATCATCTCGGTCGTGTGGGCGGGGGTCGGATCGGCCATCGCGTTCATGATCGCCAAGGCGGTGACCGGGCTGCGCGTCAGCGAAGAGGTGGAGCGCGAAGGCCTCGACCTCGGCGAGCACGGCGAGCGCGCCTACAATTATTGACGAGATTGGGGCCGGCTGCGGCCGGTTCCCAAACGATGTTCCTCCTGCGGACGCACTAAGGCCCGGTACGAAAGTACCGGGCCATTTTTTCGGCGCAGCACACCGAACGCCGGGTGAAAATCGGGGTGTTTGCGGGGGACGGCGCGGCAGGAGCGGAGAGGGCGGCGGCGTTAGCTGAGGTGGACAAGCGGTTCGCGTGCGTCAGCCCCGGCGCAGCGTGCCTTTCGGCAAGCTCAGCCGCAGTTCGCGATTGGCGAAATCGATCTGCACCTTCGTGAACAGCTTCAGCACGTCCATGCCCAGCATGATCGCCGGCTTGTTCTCCAGCCCAAACACGCGGAACGGCGGCACGTCGGCAAAGGCGATCGGCATGTCCTGGATCTCGGCGTCGCCGATCTTCACCGACTTCACCGTTCCGTAATCGGCGACCAGCTGCCCGCCCGTGACGCTGATGAGGGTGATCGGCGCGACCTTGCCGCGCTTGGCCAGCCGTCGGCGCAGCGCCATGTTGCCCATGCTGACCACGCTGCCCGTATCGAGGATCACGCGCACCCGCTCCCCGGCGATCCGCGCATCGGTGACGACGAGCTGGCCGAACAGGCTTTTCGCCTGAATGACGATCTCGTCGGGGGCGCGGCGCACACGCTCGCCGCGCTTGCGGGCGGGGGTGACGGTCATGCGCTGGGCATCGAAATCGATCGCGAGCGCATGGCCCTGCAGGGCATCGATCCCGAGCATGCCGGGCGCACCAAGGTGCAGCGCCGACAGCGCCGGCGCCTCGATCCGCTCGCCGCCGAGCGTGCTGACCGAGATGGAGGGGATCACCACCGTGCCGACGTCCTGCGTGCCCGTCATCCCGGTGAGCCGCACCATGCGGCCGGTGGGCAGGCCGAGCCGGCCGGCGAGCTCGCGGCTGATGACGGTGCGCTGCGCGCCGGTGTCGATGACGAATTCAAACGGGCCGGCGCCCGCGATCTGCACCGGCACCGTCATCCGGGGCCCATCGTCGCCGAAGGCGAGCTGGTCGGCAAGCGCCGGCACGGTAGGATCGGTGACCGGCGCGGCCGGAGCGACCGGCTGCTGCGCCGAATTGGCGGCAAGGGCGAGAAGCGGCAGGGCGAGCCAGCGGCGCATGAGTGAAGGAAACGCCCGGTTCGGACCTTTGTCAATGGGGTGGCGCCGATCCTTACGTTCAGGCCGGGCTTGTCGAAGCTCTGCTCTTCCGGACGGAGCCGGCAACGATCGGCCTTCGGCGCACGCCCCTCCACCACGCCCTTACGGGCGCGATCACGCGCCTCATCTGTAATGCGAAAAGCAAGAAACATAGCGGCTGGTATCGCGCGTTTGCGGACCAGGGCCGCGGCCCTTAGAAGAGTGCGCGGAGGGCTAGATGTCGAACGGTCGGGTAGTTTCGGTCGCCTACGACGGGTCTCATCGATTCTCGAAACAGCCGGTCCCGGCTATCGAGCTGGCTATCGGTCTTGGCGTGAAAGGTGACGCGCACGAGGGGGGGACGGTCAAGCATCGCTCCCGGGTAGCGGTTGATCCAAGCCAACCTAACCTCAGGCAGGTTCACCTGATCCATGCTGAGCTATTCGAAGAGCTTGAACTGAAAGGCTTCAGCGTTGGTCCCGCTGATCTCGGCGAAAACATAACGACTAGCGGCATCGATTTGCTGGCGCTGCCACGGCACACATTGATGCTCATTGGTGATGTGACGTTGGAAGTCACCGGGTTAAGAAATCCGTGCGCTCAGATAGAGCGTTTTCAATCGGGTTTACTCGCCGCCGTGCTCGATCGTGGTCCGAACAATGAGTTGATCCGCAAGGCGGGCATCATGACGATCGTTAAAGGTGGCGGGATGGTTCGTCCCGGCGACCAAATCAGGATCGAAATGCCCCCGCGACCCCATCTGCCACTCGAACCCGTTTGAGGGCAGCTAAGTCCCGCAACCAGCCCCCCCCTCAATCCAGCCGCATCGCCTCTCCCGCCAGCGCTTCCGCCTCGATCAGCAGCGCGTCGTCGGCGGAGCCGGTCGACACCCGCTCGCGGCCGATCAGGACCAGCACCGGCACCGCGAGCGGCGAGACGCGGGGCAGGTCGACGTGGAGCATCGTGTCGGCGGCGCGGTCGAGCAGGCCGGCGAGGCGGCCGACGTCGGTCATGCGGGCGCGGGCGTCGGCCCAGGCGGCTTCCAGGAGGATGTGGCCGGGCTCGTATTTGCGCAGCACGTCGTAGATGAGATCGGTGGAGAAGGTGACCTGCTTGCCCGTCTTGCGCTTGCCGGGGTGCTGGCGCTCGACCAGGCCGCCGATCACCGCCACCTCGCGAAAGGCGCGTTTGAGCAGGTGTGATTGCTGCACCCAGTCGACGAACTCATGTTCGAGGATGTCGGCGGAGAAGAGCGCGGCGGGATTGGTGACGGGGTCGATCGAATAGCAGGCGATGGCGTAATCGTTGGCGACGAAGCCGAGCGGCTTTAACCCCGCCGTCTCCATGCGCCGGGTAATGAGCATGCCGAGCGACTGGTGCGCGTTCCAGCCTTCGAAGCTGTACGCGACCATGTAGTTGCGGCCTTCGCGCGGGAAGGTTTCAACCAGCAGCTGATCGGGGCGCGGGAGCGCGGAGCGGCGTTCCTGGATCTCCAGCCATTCGCGCACGTCGTCGGGGAAGCGCCGCCATTCGGACGGCGTGTCGAGAAAGCCGCGCACGCGGTCGGCGAGGTTGGTGGAGAGCGGCATGCGGCTGCCGCCATAGGTGGGAATGCGCGCCGGGCGGCTGGTGGCGCGGACGATCAGATCCTCGGTGTCGATCTTCTCGACCTCCAGGCTGAGGCCGGCGAAGAAGAAGGTGTCGCCGTGGCTGAGCGTCGAGGCGAACGCCTCCTCCACCTTGCCGAGCGCGCGGCCGTTGCGGAAGCGGACCTTGAGCATCGTCGCCTCGACGATGATGCCGGCGTTGAGGCGGTGCTGCGCGACGAACTTGGGGTGGCTGACGCGCCACAGACCATCGGCGTCCTGCGTCAGCCGTTTGAAGCGGTCGTAGGCGCGCAAGCTGTAGCCGCCGTCGCGGATGAAGCCGAGCACCTTGTCGAACAGCTCGTCGCTCAGCGCCGAATAGGGGAGCGCCGAGCGCACCTCCGCCAGCATCGCCGCCTGATCGAACGGCGCGGCGCAGGCGCAGGCCATGACGTGCTGCGCGAGCACATCGAGCGCACCCATGCGGAACAGATCGGTATCGAGCTCGCCCGCTTCGACCGCATCGAGCGCGGCGCGCGCCTCGAGATATTCGAAGCGGTTGCCGGGGACGAGGATCGCTTCCGACGGCTCGTCGAGCCGGTGGTTGCTGCGCCCGATGCGCTGGAGCAGGCGCGACGAGCCCTTGGGCGCGCCCATCTGGATCACGCAATCGACGTCGCCCCAATCAACGCCGAGATCGAGGCTGGCGGTGGCGACGAGCGCGCGCAGCCGGCCGCCGGCCATTGCCGCCTCGACCTTGCGGCGTGCTTCCTTCTCCAGGCTGCCGTGGTGGATGCCGATCGGCAGCTGCATGGCGTTCTCCTTCCAGAGATCCTGGAAGATCAGCTCGGCAAGGCTGCGGGTATTGCAGAAGACGATGGTGGTCTTGTGCGTCTCGATCTCCGCCATCACTTGCGCGGCGGCATAGCGGCCGGAATGACCGGCCCAGGGAACCCGGTCTTCGGGAAGCAGGATGGCGATGTTGGGGTCGACGCCGGTCTCGCCTTGGACGAGGCTGACGGTGTCGATGTCGCCGTCGGGGGCGAGCCAGGCGCGGTAGCCGTCCGGATCGGCGACAGTGGCGGAGAGCGCGACACGGCGCATCGCGGGGGCGATCGCCTGGAGGCGCGCCATGCACAGCGACAGGAGATCGCCGCGCTTGCCGGTGGCGAAGGCGTGGACCTCGTCGATCACGATCGTCTTGAGCCCGGCGAACATGGTGAAGCTGTCGGGGTAGCTGAGCAGCAGCGACAGCGATTCGGGCGTGGTGAGGAGGATCTGCGGCGGCTTGACGCGCTGGCGCGCCTTGCGGTCCGAGGGGGTGTCGCCGGTGCGCGTCTCCACGCGGATGTCGACGCTCATTTCGTCGAGTGGGGTGACGAGGTTGCGCTGGATGTCGACCGCCAGTGCCTTGAGCGGCGAGACGTAGAGCGTGTGGAGGCCGTCGCTCGGCCGTTCGATCAGCTCGACAAGCGTGGGGAGGAAACCGGCGAGCGTCTTGCCCGCGCCGGTGGCGGCGACAAGCAGCGCGTGGCGCCCGGCCCTGCCCTCGGCAAGCATGTCGAACTGATGCCGGCGCGGTCTCCAGCCCCGCGTGTCGAACCAGTCGGCGAGCGGGGCCGGGAGAGATGCAGTCATCAGGTGCGATATAGGAGCGCAGCCGGCGCGGCAGAATGGGCGACCGGAGTGGTCCTTCCACCTTCTCACCAATTTCCGTCATGCTGAACTTGTTTCAGCATCCACCGCGCCGCCAGCCGCGCCTTCGCTTGTGGATGGCTGGACCCTGGAACAAGTTCAGGGTGACGGCAGGTGGGTGGGCGGCTGTCCGCCTCGCCTTACCCCCGCATGGCATCTTCGCGCGATTGCTCCTTGTAACGATCATGCGTCGCCTGTTCCGTCCGGGCGTCCTGCGCCGCGCTGGTCTTGTTGCGGAACTTCGCGATGGCGATCGCCAAGCCGAGGATGATGAACCCGCCGATGACAACAAAGGCCCAGAGGCTGTCGCCGGTTGCCTGATGTTCCATGCCCAACTCTCCTTATCCGTTGCCGACAGAACGTCGGCGTTGGGCGTTTCGATCCGGTCGTGCGTATTGCTGCCATGCCCAAGCTCGGCGACTGGCTGGAACCTCATCCGCACGGCATCTATGTTCGCCCGGCCGACGCATGGATCGACCCGTCGATCCCAGCGCCCCGCGCGCTGGTGACGCACGGCCATGCCGACCATGCGCGCGGCGGCCACGAGGCGATCTGGGCCACGCCGGAGACGCTGGCGATCATGCATGCCCGCTATGGCGAGCAGACAGGCCATCCGGTGGGCTATGGCGAAAGCGTGCGCCTGGGGGACGTGGCCGCGACCTTCGTCCCGGCCGGCCATGTGCTCGGCTCCGCGCAGATCCTGCTGGAGCATCGCGGCGAGCGGATCGTGGTGTCGGGCGATTACAAGCGCCGCCCCGATCCGACCTGCGCGCCCTTCGAGCCGGTCGCCTGCGACGTGTTCGTGACCGAGGCGACCTTCGGCCTGCCGGTGTTCCGCCATCCCGAGACCGGCGACGAGATCGACAAGCTGATCGCGCGGCTGCACGCCAATCCCGATCGCTGCGTGCTGGTCGGCGCCTATGCCTTGGGCAAGGCGCAGCGGGTGATCGCCGAACTGCGCGCGCGGGGCCATGAGGCGCCGATCTACATCCACGGGGCGCTGCAGCGCCTGT
>JBELMF010000020.1:0-30449 GCA_042096015.1 Sphingomonas sp. | reverse complement strand
ATGATCGTCGGATCATGGCCAGTGCACGCGAGACCGAGCTTGGCCGTCGGCTGATGGAGATACCCGGCGTCGGCCCGCTGCTCGCCAGCGCGATCGTCGCCGGCCATCTTCCGCTCCGGCCGCAACCTCGCCGCGTGGATCGGCCTGGTGCCGCGACAGAACTCGAGCGGCGGCAAGGAGCGGCTCGGCGGGATCACCAAAGCCGGGCACCAGTACCTGCGCCAGATGCTCATCGTCGGCGCAATGGCGGTTGTCCGCTATGCCGAGCGAAACGGAGCAAAGCGGCCTTGGCTCGTGCAACTGCTCGCGCGGCGCAAGCCCAAGGTCGCGGCCGTTGCGCTCGCCAACAAGAATGCCCGCATGATCTGGGCAGTGATGACCAGCGGCGAACGCTATCGAGAGCCGCAGGTCGCATAAGAGATACGGCACGGGCAACCGCGCCTGACGAGGTTGGAAAGGGCGAGCAGACGCTAATGCAACAAGCCGGTTGAACCGCCGGATCGGGAAACCCAAAACGCCCAAGCACTTCGAGTGCGTGCAAGTGATCGGGACCCGAACCGCGCGAATGGCATTACGGCCAGCGGCACCATGCGCCGCACCAACAGGTCGGACACATGGCCGCACCAACCAGCACTGCAGGGCCGATGTTCATCCTTGCCAACGGAGGGCCGTTCTCTAATCGCGCCTCCCTCGTCAACTTTTCTTCGTCGCCTTCCGGGTCATGGTTCTCTTCGCGGTCGGCATTGGCCGCCGCAGCATCTGGTCCGGTCGGAAAAGCGCGGGCGCTGCAAGGTCCACAACGGGCTGACATTAGATCACGCGCCCATGGCCCCAACTGCGCAGTCGCCTGCACCTCGCCCGAGGCGACACGTACATCCGGCTCGCGTCGGATGATCTGGTACTATGCTGTGAGTGCGACGGGTTCCCAGCGGAACGGCTCACCGGATCGCCATACACTGTGCAGAATAACCGACAGCTTTCGGGCCAGTGCCACCCGCGCCTTGCCTGGCCCGGCTCGCTCGGCGATTGCCAGAGCCCAATCCTTCAGGTGCAGCGCTCGCTTTACCCGGTGGAGGATCACAATGGCGGCCTCATACATGAGCGTTCGCGCCAAGGCATCACCGCATCCGGAAATGCGCCCGCTGCGGTCAATCTCACCTGACTGGTAGCGCCGCGGCGTCAGGCCGAGATGCGCCCCAACGGACCGCGAGCGGGAGAAGCGAGCTGGATCTTCAATCGTGCTGACGAACGCGAGCGCCGATGCCCGGAACTGTCATCAGCAATCTGCAGGTCGCGTCTGCCTTCACCCGGCGCTGAACGGCCGCGTCGAAGACTGCGATCTGCTCGCGAAGCTGCCTCCAGGTGGCAAGGAGTGGTCGGACGATCAACGCGACTTCCGGCGTATCTTCGATCATCGCTTCGACGCGACGGTCGAACCTGAGGCCGCGGTCGGCGCCTGGCAGCAAGCCGAAGGTCTTGAGCACGCCGCGCACTATGTTGGACAGCCTGGTCCTCATCCCGACGAGCTGGGCCCGTGCGCCCAGAAGGGATCGCGCCTGATGAGCATCCAGCGACTTCACATGAACGGAGCGGTACCATCCGGTCCGGACTACCTGTGCCAGCCCTTCTGCATCGTTCTGGTCGGTCTTGTTCAGCCTCATCTGCAGCGCCGCCCTCACCCGGCGTGCGTCCAGGACCGCGACATCGAGACCAGCGGCACGTAGGCCGTGTACAAGCCACGGCGTCATCGCGCCGGTCTCGACACCCAACTTCGCGTCGGCGCCTGCATGCTTGGAGATGAGCTGCGCAATCGGACCAGGGTCAGTCGGGCTTGTTCCCCTCCAAACCCGCCGCCCTTTGGCATCGACCACGCAGATCACCGTGGTCTTCTGTGATACGTCTAAACCAACTGAAATGCGGCATCGAACCCTCCGATGGTGCTCACCACCGGGCCAAGCGCCCGGATCGCGACACATCGATAGCTCGACTCAGTCCCGCGATTACCCGAGGTCCACACAGGGGCGTAAGCTGCCGATGCTCATTCCTCCCCTAGAAGGGGAAGGGGACCAGCGAAGCTGGTGGAGGGTAGGTTTCCGCAGGCGATCGGTGTCGTTCGGGGCGACTACCCCTCCACTGCCTGCGGCGGTCCCCTCCCCCGCCGGGGAAGGAATTTGGGCGTGGGCAGACGTATCAACGTTCCGTCATGCTGAACTTGTTTCAGCATCCACCGTGCCGCAAGCGGCCGCTTGGCGGGAGGATGGGTGGACCCTGAAACGAGTTCAGGGTGACGGTGGTGGTGGGTGATGGTTGCGCGCGCTCGCCCGTCGTCTCCGCCGGAAGCGAGGATCCATATGGTCCGGGCTGGGTGAGGGCGGGGAGCGTGACTCTCCTCTCCCTCTGGGAGAGGAAGGGGCCCGCTCGGCGATCGCCGAGGGGGAAGGTGAGGGTGACGTGCCCCGGAACCCTCGCCCTCACCCTTCCGCCTGCTTCGCAGGCTCCCTCCCTCTCCCGCTGGGAGAGGGATTATTCGATCGGTAGTTTGCTCAAATTAGCCCCGATCTTGTGCAGCGTGCGCAGAAGGTGGGCGATGTCGCGGTTGCTGATGCCTTCCATCGCGCGGTCGAACTGGCGGCCGACGATGGGGGTGAGCTTGCGCAGCATCTGCTGGCCGGCGGGGCTCAGCGTCACGTCGGTGATGCGGTTGTCGTCGGCATTGGCTTCGGTGGTGACGAGGCCCTGTTCGACCATCCGGTCGATGATCCGGCTGACGGTGGAACGCTTGGTCAGCGCCGCCTCCGCGATGGTGCCGATCGAGGCGGGCGCGCGCTCGCGCAGCACGGTGAGGATGCGATAGATCGGCTTGGACACGCCGTGCTTGTGCAGCACCTTGTCCATGTCCTCGTGATATTTGAAGTCGGCGTGGGCGATCAAGTAGAAGGGGGAGTTCTCCAGCCGGAAACTCGGGCTGTTGGGATCATAGCTGTTGCGGTCTTCCATTCGATCCCTCTGCCATGCCCCGGCTTCTCTGGCCGCCCATGCCCGAAAGCTTAGGCGGTAACTTGTTTCCCGATCAAGCCGTATGCCGGTTCGAGGCGCAGCGGCGGTGAAGGGGAACGGCGAACTAGCCGAAGGCACGTGCTTTTGCACGTAATTTCTTGTCTCTGCGCTAATGGATTCGTGCGGCAAGCTGATGACATAGCCGACAAAAAAGCGCCCGCGCCGGGGAGCGACGCGGGCGCTGGATCGATGCCGGCCGGGCGCGTCAGTCGAGCGCGGCGGTGGCCTCGATCTCTACCAGGAAATCGGGCAGCGCGAGCGCGGCGACGCCGATGAAGGTGTTGGGCGCGGGGGTCGCATCGCCGTAGAAGGCGCCGATCGCGCCGAGCACCGGACCGAGCTTGTCGGGGCTGTGATCGACCACATAGGTGCGCAGGCGGACGATGTCGGCGGGGGTGGCGCCGGCTTCGGCGAGCACGGCCGAGAGGTTGGCGAGTGCCTGGGCAGTCTGCGCAGCGAGATCGCCGGCGCCGACGACATTGCCTTGGCTGTCCCACGCCACCTGGCCGGCGAGGTGGAGCGTGCGGCCGCCCGCCTGCAGGCTGGCGTGCGAGAAGCCGTAGCCGACCGCGGCGTAGAGGTCGGCGGGGTTGATCTTGGTATTGGCCATCAGGCGGTCCTCCTTCAGTCGACGATTTCGAGCTGGTGCCCGAAGGGATCGAGCACATAGACGTTCTTCTTGCCGGCGAGTGGGCCGGCATCGATGTGGATGATCTCCGACGGCGTGCAGCCGTGCGCGGCGAGATAGGCGATCGCCACGTCAACATCGTCGACCTTGAGGCCGAGGTGATGGCCGCCACGGTCGCAGTTGCGCGGCAGATCCTGGCGGCGGTCGTCGGGTTTGTCATACTGGACAAGCTGGAAGTTCATGTTGTCGGTGAGCTTCATCATCACCAGCGTCAGCCTCGCGCCGGGGACGCCGACGTGGGTGGCCATCCAGTCGCGGCCCTGGTCGTCGAGCGGCAGGTCGGCGGCGTCGAGCGGCCCCATGCGGAACAGTTCCTCGGCGCCGATCACATCGCGGTAGAAGGCGACAGCGGCCTCCAGGTCGGGCACCGTCCAGGAGATGTGATCGACCGAGAGAAAGCGGGGCTTGGGCGGCGCGGCGCTCATGGCAAACTCCTGTGGTGTGAGGTGGCAGTGTGCGGGGGTGCGGGCGCGCGGGCAACTTGGCGGTGGGGCAAAGATCGTTGCTGCCGCTGCAACGGTCAGGCCCGGCGTTCAGGCGAGGAGGTCGCCGATCGTGACGGGGCGGGCGGGGAAGCGGGCGGTGAAGCCGGGGTCGGCGGGGCGGCCGGCGTCGGCGAGGAGGCGCAGCAGCGTCGGCTCGCAATTGCGGCCCTGGCACAGCCCCATGCCGCAGCGGGTGGCGAGCTTGACCGCATTGGCGGAGGCGCCGGTGGCGATCGCCTGGGCGATCGGGGCGAGCGGCACGTCCTCGCAGCGGCAGATCAGGGTGTCGCGTTGCGGGGCGGGCAGGTAGCGGCGCGGGTCGGCGATGGCGTCGAGCAGCGCGGCGAAAGCGCGGTGCCGGGCGAGCGCGAGGCGGGCGGGGCGCGCGGCGGTCTCGGCGGCGGCGGGGGTGAGCAGGCCGAGGTCGAGGGCGATGCCGAGGCCGGCGATCGTGCCGCTGGCGCGCGCGGCTTCGGCGCCGGCGACGCCGGTCACCTCGCCCGCCACGTGGATGCCTGGGGTCGCGGCGCGCATCCAGTCGTCGTGCTTGGCGCGCCACCCGCCGACGGGGCCGGCCGCGACCATCTGCGCGCCGGCCATGCGCGGGAGGGCGGATTGGGGGACGAAGCCGTAGCACAGGCCTACCGCGTCGCAGGCGATGGTGCCGGCGGTGGTCTCGGCGGCTTCGACTTCGTCGGTGCCGGTTATTCGGGTGAGACCGGTTCCGAAATGGATCGGGACGCCGGCGGCGCGGAGCGTGCGCATGGCGCTGCCGCCGGTGAGGAGATCACGCGCTCGGCGTGCGGCGGTGGCGGGCGCGTTGAGCAGCGGCGCGAGCATCGCGCGCTGCGGCTGGGCGAAGAGCACGGCGGCGACGCAGCCGCCGGCGCGGACGATCTGTTCGGCGATAACGAGTTGCAGCGGGTGCGTGCCCGCCAGCAGGATGCGCTCGCCGGCGAGGATGTGCTGGCTCTTGAGCAACGCCTGGATGCCGCCCGCGGCATAGACGCCGGGCAGCGTCCAGCCGGGCAGCGGCACGGCGAGATCCTGGCAGCCGGCGGCGATCAGGATGTGGTGGGCGATGATCGCCTGCGTGCCGTGCGGCCCGTGCGTGAGCAGGCGGCCGGGCTGGCAATCGAGTACCGAACGGCCGCCGAGCCAGGTGACGCGATCGAGTGCCTCGAAGCGGGCGAGCTGGTGCTTGAGCGCGTCATAGCTGCGGCCCGGGAGCCAGACGGCGGTGCGCTGTGGTGGCTGGCGGAGGATCTGGCCGCCGGGGCGCGACTGTTCGTCGATGACCGCGACCGACACGTCATGGCCGGCGAGCGCGAGTGCCGCCGCTTGCCCTGCGGGGCCGCCGCCGATGATCGCGACGTCGAAGGCGAGCGGGTCAGCCAAGGGTGGTGACCTCCAGATCGTTCGTGACCTCGGTCAGGCAGGCGCGAACGCGGCGGCCGCTCGGCGCGAGCGTCACCGTGCATTCGCCGCAGCTGCCCATGTTGCAGAACAGCCCGCGCGGGCGGCCTTGCGTGTCGCGGCGGAAGGCCATGCGGCCGCTGGCGAGCATCGCGGAGGCGATCGTCTCGCCGGCGGCGCAGGTCAGCGGCTCGCCATTGACGATCAGCGTTAGCGGGCGGGCGATGTCCTGAGTGCGGCGCGCGGTCATCCCATGAACCCGTTGAGATGCTCGAACCGCGCCGGCGAGACGATGGCGAGTTCGGGAACGACTTGCCCGCGCATCGCGCCGGCGAGCAGGCGGGCGAAGGTGAGGCCGAGGGTGAAGGCCGATCCGCCCGCCGCGACGTAAAGCCCGGGCATGCGTGGCACCTCGCCGACGATCGGCAGCTGGTCGGCGGAAATGGCGGTGACGCCGGTCCAGCTGCGCAGCAGGTCTAGCCCTGCGATGGCGGGCACCACGTCGGTGGCGGCGCGCAGATTGCCGGTGAGCGACTCCGGGATCAGCGTGGCCTTGCAGGACAGGTCGAAGCCGTTCGCATCCTGCGCGAGGCGCGAGGGCCAGCCGCCGCCGATCAGGAGGTTGCCGGCATGGGTCTGCTTGAGCGACAGGCGGCGGCCGACGTGCTGGACGAGGTGCGGCACCAGCGGCGGCATGCGTACTGTCGCGTTCATCAGCAGCGCGACGGGATAGAGCGGCATGTGGAGGTTGGCTCGGGCGCAGAGCGGCGCGGTCCAGGCGCCGGCGGCGACGAGGACGCGGTCCGCGGCGAGCGACCAGCCGCTGCCGCCGAGGCGGAAGCCGGCGGTTTGGCGCTCGATGGTGGCGACGGGCGTGTGCATGCGCAGATCGGCGCCTGCCGCTCTGGCCGCGGCGGCTAGCCCGGGCGTCATCGCCTTGGGATCGGCATGGCCTTCGTCGCGCGACAAATTGGCGGCGAGGATGGCGTTCGAGAGATACGGTGCGTGCTGGCGGGCGGCGTCGCCGTCGAGCGTCTCGACCGACAGGCCCTCGCGCCGCTCGCGCTCCGCCTTGCGTTCGAGCAGCGCGACCTGCTCGGGCGTTTCCGCGACCATCAGCCCGCCATGCATTGCGACGTGCAGGTCGGCGCCGAGTTCCCGCTCGATCCCGCGCCAGTCCTCGACCGCGAGCCGGCTGAGCGCGACGATACTCGCGGCCTGATCGGCCAGCGCGTCGCCGTTCTCGAGGAAGCGGCGCTCGATCTGGAAGTGGAGCGAGCCGGCATTCTGGCCCGAGGCGCCGGTGTTGACGTCACCCGCCTCGAGCAGCACCACCGAGGCGCCGGCGAGCGCCAGCCGCCAGGCGGTGGCGCAGCCGATCAGCCCGCCTCCGATGATCGCCACGTCCGCCCGGTCCATGGCGGCCTAGATGCGCCCGAGTTCGACCAGAGTCTCGCGGATCTTGCCGGTATCCTCCGCCGACACGTCGCGCAGCGGAGCGCGGACGTAGCCGCCGGGCAACCCTTGCGCGTTCAACGCCGCCTTGAGGATCGCCGGGCCGGAGCCGAAGCGGCCGACGAGTTCGGGGGTGTACCATTGGTCGAGGATCACGCGATCCTGCCGCCCGCAGGCACGCGCGCCGTCGATGTCGCCGGCCCAGAGCTTGTTGTAGAAATCGGGGTGGGTGCGGCCGAGCACCGCGCCGGCGCCCATTGTGCCGTCACCGCCATGCGCGCGCAGGAAAGTGAGGCCGTGTTCGTCCATCGTGTGGCCGAACACGCGCACCTGATCGTTGAGCGCGTAGAAGGTGTCGACGAAGCGGCGCAGATCGCTGGTCGATTGCTTGATCGCGACGACATTCTCCAGCGCGGCGATGCGCTTCAGCAGGTCGAGCGGCATGTCGATGCCGGTGCCCGGCGGCCAGTTATAGACGCAGATCGGCAGCGGCGTGGCGGCGGAAATATCCGCGTAGAAGCCTAGGATCTCCTCGCCGGACGGCTTGTAATAAGGTGGCGGGGTGACGACGATGCCGTCGAAGCCGCTCGCCGCGGCGTGATCGGCCAGTGCCAGCACCTGACGCGGCGTATAGTCGGTGCAGCCGGCGAGCAGCGGCAGCTTGCCCTTGAGCTGCGCGCCGGCGGCGGCGAAGAGCTGCGCGCGCTCCGGATCGGACAGGCTCGGCCATTCGCCGGTGGTGCCGGCTATCAGCAGGCCGTGCATGCCCTCGCCGTGCAGCCATTCGAGCAGGCCGCCGAGCGCCGCCAGATCAAGGTTGCGCTCCGCGTCGAACGGCGTGGTGATCGCGGGAATATAGCCGCGCCATTCCGCGCGCGATCGCTTGCTCATCGGTTCACTTCCCCCGAGGGCGACTGCCCTGATCCTAGCCGTAACGGCGAAGCGAATGTCGCAACAAGGGCAACGAAGCGCGAATCATGTTGCGATCCGCGCAACTTATGTCAGTCTCCATTCTGTCACATCACCGGGGGGTGAATTATGTGGGATGGTGCACTTCAGTATTTCTACGAGGCGGCGAACCTCGGTTCGATGCGATTGGCCAGCGACAAGATCGGCGTCGCGACATCGTCGATCAGCCGCCAGATCGCGCAGCTCGAATATGAACTGGGCGTGCCGCTGATCGAGCGCGGGCGGCGGTCGATCCGGCTGACCGAGGCTGGGCAGCTGGCCTACGAATATCACAAGAACCAGCTCGCCGGGCGCGAGGGGCTCTTGAACCAGATCCAGGAGCTTCGCGAGGTCAAGACCGGGCGCATCGACCTGGCGATTGGCGAAGGGTTTTTCGGCCCGCCGTTCACCGCGATGATCGAGGCGTTCCAGGCGAAGAACCCGGGCATCGCCGTCACCGTCACCAGCTGCCCCAGCGCCGAGATCATCCGCATGGTGATCGATGACGAGGCGCATATCGGCATGATCCTGTCGACCACCAGCGAGCCGAAGATCCGCACGCGCGCGGCCCTGGCGCAGCCGCTGCTGGTGCTGTGCGCGCCCGATCACCCGGCGGCGGCGATGGAGACGCTCACCGTCGCTGATCTCGCGACGTTCGACATGTGCCTGCCGCCCGCCGGCTTTCGCATCCGCGCGGCGCTGAACGATGCGCAGAAGCGCGCGCAGGTGTGCCTGGAGCCGCGGCTGGTGACGACGTCGATCGCGATGATGCGCGAGATCGCCAAGGGCGGACGCGCGGTGACGGTGCTGCCGCGCATTTCCGCCATCGCCGAATTGGAAGAGGGATCGCTGGTGGCACGGCCGCTGATCGACGATGCGATAGAGCATAGCACGGTGAGCTTGATCCATCGGCTGGGGCGGCAGCTGGACGGGGCGCCGGCGAGGCTGCTGGCGGTGATCGAGGCGAAGCTGAAGAGCTGGAGTTGACGGGGACGGGGAGTAGCGTGCCAAGCCGTTGACGCTCGTCACCCCGGACTTGATCCGGGGTCCCGCTTATTCTTCTGGCGACGGGGCAAGGCAGCGGGACCCCGGGTCAAGCCCGGGGTGACTAGGAAGTTCAGGTGGTCGCCAGCCGCTCCGTGCGCCGTTCCGGCAGTGCGAGACACGCCGCCACCATCACGGTGGCGTTGACCGCCATCGCGATCAGCCCCGGTTCCCAGCCCGGCAGCAGCGTCTTCCATAGCTCCTGCGCTTGCGGGAGCAGCAGCGCGATGTAGCCGGCGACGATGCCGAGGAACACGCCCTTTGCATTGGCGCGGGACCACAGGAACGCGGCGTACACACCCGGCGCGAGCATGCCGATCGCGGCGTAGGCGGACAGGCCGATCTCGACGAGCGACTTGGATCCGCCGAGCGTCAGATACACCGCCGCCGCCGCGAAGCCGATCATCGACAGCCGCGAGGCGAGCAACGTTGCCCGGTCCGACAGGCCGGGGCGCAGCGGGATCAGTACGTTGCGGCTGAAGATCGATCCTGCCGTCAGCAGCAGCACCGATCCGGGCACCAGCGCGAGCAGGCACGCGGTGCCGGCGAAGATGCCCACCGCCCAGGCTGGGTAGCGATCGGCGACGAATTGCAGCAGCACCGCATTGGTGTCGCCGCCGGCCGGCTGCGTGCCCGCGAGCAAGGCCGCGAAGCCAAGCAGGATGATGAAGAAATAGGACAGCGAATAGATCGGCTGCCAGATCGCGTTGCGGCGGATCGTCGCTTCGCTTCCGGCGGAGAAGCACAGCTGGAACAGGTGCGGCAGGATCCAGTTGCCGAGCGCGACATTGAGCGCCGAGGTCATCAGCCACACCTGGCTGAGCCCCGCTTCGGGTTGCAGACCGGGCAACTTGCCGATGCCGGGGAAGCTGTCCTGCGCGAGCCGGTAGACGTCGAGCATCGACGCGGCGCCGACCTTGCTCGCGACCGTCGCGCACAGGGCGATCACGATCAGCACCATCAGCACGTCCTTCACCCCCGCGGCAAAGGCGGCGGAGCGCAGGCCGGCGAAGAAGACGAAGGCGAGCATGAACACCGCGGCGATGATCGCCGACAGCGCCGGCGACACCTGGGGGCCGAGCGTCAGGCGCACGATGAGGCTCAGGGCGACGATCTGGATCTGGACGTACACGATCAGCGCCGCAATGCCGGCGAGCCCGACGACGACGCCGAGCCATGTCGCGCGGTAATGAGCGGCGAAGAAGTCGGCCTGCGTCACCAGCCCGTAGCGGCGGCCGGCATTCCAGATCAGCGGCATCAGCCAATAGCCGATCGTCGCCGACAGCGAGACCGAGGTGAGCGCCAGATAGGCCGGCGCGCCATAGGCCCAGGCGAAGCCCGAGATGCCGAGCACCGCGAAGGTGGTGTAGATTTCGCCGGCATTGAGGAACCAGAAGATCAGCACGCCGAACTTGCGGCCGCCGACCGCCCATTCGGTGAGCGTGCGCGCCTTGGCCTGCCGTCGCGCGGACAGCAGCGCGCCGGCCATGGTGCCGAGCACGACGGCCAGGGTGAGGGCGAGGATCATGGCTGATCCTCCGCGAATTCGGGATGCTTGCGATCGATCGCGAAGACGACGGCGATGACGATCGATGTCACGACGATCCCCGCCATCTGCCAGACCATCGGGAAGGGCAACGAGAAGGGGCGCCACGCCATGTCATTGACGAGCGGGATGCAGCCGACCTGCCAGAGGAACGGGATCAGCAGCAGCCAGCGGTGGGGGCGGGCGATCTTTGGCGTGGTCATGCCGGGCCGCCGCCGGCGGCGATCCAGCCGCGGATCTTGGCGTCGAGCACGTCCATCGGCAGCGCGCCGGTATTCAAGACCTGCCGGTGATAGTCGCGCACGTCGAACTTGCTACCCAGCCTGGCGGTCGCGGCCTCGCGAAGCTCACGGAACTTGAGCTCGCCGATCTTGTAGGCGCAGGCCTGGCCCGGATAGGCGATGTAGCGGTCGATCTCGACCGCCACGTCGCGCGGCGCCATCGACGTGTTGTCGAGCATATAATCGATCGCCTGCTGGCGGCCCCAGCCCTTGGCGTGGAGTCCGGTATCGACGACCAGCCGCACCGCGCGCAGCATCTCCATGTCGAGATGGCCGAACAGCTGCATCGAATCGCCGAACATGCCGAGTTCCGGCCCGAGCGACTCCGAATAGAGCCCCCAGCCTTCGGTATAGGCGGTGGCCTGGCCGTGGCGGAGCAGCGGCGGCAGCGCCGCATTCTCGATTGCGAGCGTCAGCTGGAAATGGTGCCCGGGGATGCCCTCGTGGAGCGTCAGCGTTTCCAGCGTGGGGATCGGCCGCGTGTTCAGCATCGACATGTTGAAATAGAGCACGCCGGGCGAGACGCCGTCGGGCGGGCCGGGGCGGTAATAGCCGGTGCCGCGCTGGTCGCCGAGCGCGGGCAGGGGCCGGACCTCGAACGGCGCTTTCGGCCGGTCGTGGAACAGCCTAGAGATGCCCGGCCAGATCTTGGCCTCAATCGCCTTGAAGCGGGCGAGCAGTTCGTCGGGCGTCTTGTAATAGTATTTCGGGTCGGTGCGGATGTGCTCGAAGAACGCCTTCAAGTCGCCGGCAAAGCCGACTTTCGCGCGCACCTTCTCCATCTCGGCGCGGATGCGCGCGACCTCGGTGAGGCCGAGCGCGTGGATGTCGTCGGCGCTGCGCTTGGTCGTCGTGTGGCGCTGGAGTTCCCAGGCGTAGAGCCGGGCGCCGTCCTTCATCGCGCCGCGACCGGGCGCCTCGAGCGCGCGCGGCAGGTAGGTGTCGCGCAGATAGGTGCCCCAGTTGCGGTAGGCGGGGTAGACCTTGCCCTCGATCGCCTGGCGGAACGCGGCGGTGAGGCGGGTGCGCTCGGCGGCGGGCATCGTCTGCGGCAGGCGGGTGATGCCGGTCCAGAACGGGCTCTGCTCGATCGGCAGCGCGAGCACCGCATCGACCTGCGCCAGCACGTTGGTGACGATGATCTTGGGCTGGAAGTAGCCGGCGGCGAGGCCCTGTTTCAGCCGCGCGACATTGCTGTCCATATGGCCGACGAAGCCGTCGATCCGCGCGAGCGTGTCGTCGTAATCGGCGGTGGTCTCGTACTTGGCGCCGGTGAGGAAATCGGGGAACTCGACGTGCAGCCCAAACGAGGGATTGAGCGGCGCCATGCGCTGGACCGCGAAAAGCCCGGTGGTGACGAGGTCGAGCATCTGCTGCGTCTTGTAGGCGAAGACGTCGTACGCGATCCGGTCGACCGGGCCGAGCGCGGCACGATCGATCGCGGCAAGATCGGCGGCGTCGCGCTGCTTGTCGGCGCGCAGCTGTGTCTCATAGGCGTCGCTCAGCGGATCGACGAAGAGCGGGCCGCCTTTGATGCCGGTGCGTGCCGCGCGGAGCGGATCGAGCGCGGCTTCGGCGGCGGCGCTGCGCTCCAGCAGCGCGCGCAACCTGGTGCCCTGATCGGCCTCGGCGAAGGCGGGCAGCGGCGCGAGCGCCGTCGCGGCGAGCAGGCCGAGCGTGGCGCGGCGCGTGAAGTGGCGTGGATCGTGCGGCAATGTGCGAGCCCCCCTGGTCGTTGCAGCGATCGTGTCGTCTTGGCGCGGGAATGCAACCTTTGCGCGGGCGATCGCCTCCCGCTCCGACCAACCCGCTAAGCCCATGATCGCAGGTCATTTTTGCCCGTTTGCGTTGCCCCAGACGTAAGTATCTGTGCTTTGCGTTGCGTTTTGCGCAATCATATCACGCGACTTTGCACATTGTCTTCGCGGGTGGATGCCGCAGTCTCGGGGTCGATCTTCAGGGAGGGACGCAATGAAGCTTTGGCGTACCGCGCTTGCCGCGCTCGCAGCCGTGTCGGGAACCGCCGTGGCGGCGCAGGAGGCCACACCGGTGACGGCGCTGGTCGGCGGGAACGTCGTGGATATCGACACGGGAGCGACGACGCGTGACGCGGTGGTGCTGGTGCAGGGCGAGCGGATCCTGCGCGTCGGCCCGGCGGCGTCGGTGCCGGTGCCGGCGGGTGCCAAGGTGGTGCCGATGGCGGGCAAGTGGCTGGTGCCCGGCCTGATGAACATGCACGTGCATTTCGGGCTGAAGCTGCCGGGCGCCGAGGGGAATGCGCTGCTCAATGAGACCGACGGCGAGGAAGCGCTGCGCATGGCGGACAATGCGCGCCGCAGCCTGCTGGCGGGCGTCACCACCGTTCGGCTGACCGCCGAGGATCACGGCATCGATTTCATGCTGAAGCGCGCGATCGCCAAGGGGCAGGCGATCGGCCCGCGGATCGAATCCGCCGGCGAGCTGATCGTGCCGACCGGCGGGCACGGATCGCTCGAGGCGGACGGGCCCGCCGAGTTCAGCAAGGTCGCGCGCGAGCAGATCAAGCGCGGCGCGAGCTGGATCAAGATCGCGATCTCCGGCGGCATCTCGGACACGCACGGCAGCATCTCGGCCGCACCGATGACCGACGCCGAGCTGTCGACGATCATCGAAGTCGCGCATCGCAATGGCGTGAAGGTAACGGCGCACAACGGATCGTCCGAAGCGGCGCTCCAGGCGCTGAAGTTCGGCATCGACTGTTTCGAGCATGGCTATCACCTCAACGACGAGGTGCTGACCAAGATGAAGGCGCAGGGCGTGTGGCTGGTGCCGACGATGGTGGTGAGCCAGCCGGGCGCCTACGAATTCTACAAGAAGATCGGCTCGCCGCCCTGGTATCTCGACCGCGTCGCATCGACCGGCAAGGATCATTGGGCGATGCTGCAAAAGGCGATCCGGATGGGGATCAACGTCGCGCTGGGCACCGACCAGTTTCCGTTCGAGCCCAACGACGGCACCACCGCGACGGTGGCCGAAGCGGAATTGTACCAGAAGGCGGGGATGACGCCGCTTGCCGCGTTGCAGGCGGCGACGATCCGGCCGGCCAAGATGCTGGGGCTCGATGCCGACGTGGGGCGGATCAAGGCCGGGCAATATGCCGATATCGTCGCGGTCGATGCCGATCCGACCAAGGACGTATCGGCGCTGCGTACGCTCGATTTCGTGATGAAGGGCGGCGCGATCTACCGCGATGACGATCATCCCGAGACGATCAGCCGCTGATTTGCCGGCTCCGGGGGCGCTGCCTTTACGCGGCGGGAGGAAGAAGCGGGACCCCGGATCAAGTCCGGGGTGACGAAAAAATAGAAGGATATCCGATGAAGCACATCCTGGCCGTCGGCGCTGCAATCCTCACCCTGCTCGCGTCCTCCGCATCCGCGCAGACGATCGCCCTGGTCGGCGGCAATGTCGCCGATCTCGCCGGCAAGGCGCCGATCCGCGATGCGGTGGTGGTGATCGAGGGCGAGCGGATCGCCGCAATCGGCCCGCGCGGCTCCACGCCCGTGCCGGCGGGCGCCACCGTCGTGCCGATGACGGGCAAGTGGCTGCTCCCGGGCCTGATGAACATGCACGTCCACTTGGCGCTCAACCTGCCGGGCGCGACGCGGGTGTATAATGAGGGCGTGGACTCGATGGCGCTGCGCACGCTCGACAATGCGCAAAAGTCATTGTGGTCGGGCGTCACGACGATGCGGCTGACGGGGTCGGACGCGGGGGTCGACTTCACCGTCAAGAAGGCGATCGATTCGGGGGTTTTCGAAGGGCCGCGCATCCATACCGCCGGCGCCTCGATCGTGCCGACCGGCGGGCATGGCAAGCTGGAGGTCAACGGCCCCGCCGCCTTTGCAAAGGCCGTGCGCGAGCAGATAAAGGCCGGCGCGACGTGGATAAAACTCGGCATATCCGGGGGTATTTCGGACACGCATGGCGACATCGCGGCGTCGCCCTTCACCGATGACGAGCTCAATACCGCAATCGAGGTGGCGCACCGCAACGGCGTGAAGGTGACCGGGCATACCGGATCGCCGATCGCGTCGGATGCGGCGATCGATGCCGGGATCGACTGTTTCGAGCACGGCTATTTCCTCACCCCGCCGGTACTGAAGAAGATGAAGGACAAGGGCGTGTGGTATGTGCCGACGATCGTCGTCAGCCAGAACGGCGCCAAGGAATTCTACCGCAAGATCGGCTCGCCCCCTTGGTATCTGGCGCGGGTGGATTCCGTCGGCAAGCAGCACATGCAATCGCTGCGGGACGCGATCGCCAATGGCGTGAACATCGCGCTGGGGACTGACCAATATCCCTACGAGCCGAACGAGGGCACGACCGCCACGGTGCGCGAGGCGGAGCTGTATGTCGAGGCGGGGATGACGTCGGCGCAGGCGCTGCGATCCGCGACGATTGACAGCGCGCGGATGCTGGGGGTCGAGAAGGAAGTCGGCGTGCTCAAGGCGGGGTATCTCGCCGACATCGTCGCGGTGGACGGCGATCCGACGCAGGACATTCGCGCGCTGCGCACGATCGGTTTCGTGATGAAGGGCGGCAAGGTGGTGCGAAACGACGCACGGTGAGGAGCCAGACCCGTCATCCCGGCCTTGAGCCGGGATCCAAGGTGCAGCAATCGCTGCTGCCAGTAGCGGGCGCGGACAATTGGATCCCGGCGCAAGGCCGGGATGACGAGTTGGCAAATGTCCATCATAAACAAAATCGCGTGAAAACGGTTGCGACTTGTTGGTTTTCGTGCAGTCTGCGGCTTCGGTCAGGGAGATGATGGTGCCGCGATCCGTTCTTGCTCTTGCCCTCGCCCTCACCACCGCGCTCGCGACGCCGGCGACGGCGCAGGAGGCGAAGCGGCGGTGGGATGAGCTTTGCCAGATCCGCAAGGACAAGCTCGACATCGTCCTGCCGCAGGCCATGCGCGAGAACGGGATCGACATGTGGATCGTCGCGGGGCGTGAGGGCCATGCCGATCCCAATGCGATGCTGCTTGGAGGCGGCTATATCGGCGACGTCGGTTATTACGTCTTCACCGACCGCGGCGGCGGACGGATCGAGCGCGCGGCGTTCGGGATCGGCGGCGCGGCGTTCGATCAATGCCCGCTCTATGATCTGCGGCCGGCGCCGTCCGAACTCGCCGCCTTCGTCAAGGCGCGCCAGCCGAAGAAGGTCGGGATCAATGTCGCCAGCGAGATCGGCACCGCGGACGGGTTGAGCCAATCGCTGCACGAGAAGCTGCGGGCGGACCTCGGCCCCGATCTGTCGGCGCGGCTGGTGTCGGCGGAGACGCTCGTTTCCGATTTCCGCTCGCGCAACACCGCGCTTGGACTCGCCGCCTTTGCCAAGGCCGGGGAATATTCGCGCACGATCGTCGAGCGCGCGCTGTCGAACGAGGTGATCCGGCCGGGGCATACTACCACCGGCGACGTTGCGTGGTGGATGATGGAGCAGCTCCACAAGGAAGGGCTGGGAAACAGCTTCGGGCTGCCGAGCATCTACATCCTGGGGCCGGGACCGCGCGGGCCGGTGTCGGGCGATCATGTCATCCAGCCGGGCGATCTCATCACGGTGGACTGGGGCGTCAATTACCTGACCGCCTACACCGACATGAAGCGCATGGCTTATGTGCTGAAGCCGGGCGAGAATGCGCCGCCGCCGGGGGTTCAGCGCGCCTATGACAAGGGGCAGGCGATCCGTGCGATGATCCTCGACGTGATCCGTCCGGGTGTCACGGCGGGGGAGGCGCTTGCGGCGGTGAACAAGCGGGTCGCGGCGACGCCGGGGTTCGTTCTTGGCAAGTATGACGATCCGAGCGCTGACCCCAAGGTGACCGATGTGGTGATCGGTAGCCATTCGGTGGGGGACTGGGGGCACGGATCGGGGCCGTCGATAGCGGATTTCAACCCGCTCCGGATGACCTACACGCTCCGCCCCGGCAATCTGCTGTCGGTGGAGCTGTTCGTCTATACCGTCGTGCCCGAATGGGGCGCGCGGAAGATCAAGATCCCGCTGGAGGACAATGGCGTGGTGACGGACCGCGGGCTGCAATGGGCCTATCCGCCGAACAGCCGCATTCTGCTGGTGAAATGAAGGACATGGCTGCTCGGATTCGCATCGACGGCCACGCTAGTTTGCGCTCAGTGCAACGAACATGAGTTTACTATGCCGTTGCCACAACATTGCAAGTGAATGACACTCCCCGACAGGCATCGGAGCACAATCCGGGCAACAAGAAGCGCCATACCAGGGAGCACGCCGTGAACAAGAAAGCCATTCTTGCATCCGCATTAGCGCTGGTCGCCATGTCCGCGCCGGTAGCGGCGCGACCGACAAAGGCAGTGGAATCGGCTGAAACGTCTCCAAAGCCTGCGACAGATGTTCTGTCGCGCATGTTCATCTGGTGGAACCAGGCATTCAAGACGCCTGGTGCTTATACGCCGGAAAACTTCTCCAAGTTCTTCACGTCCGATGCGACCCTGGTGCTTGAGGGGCGCACCGTAATCTCTGGTGTCGATGGATGGGCCAGGCACTTTCAGAAGATCCAGTCGGGCGGCGGTGAGGTGGAAATCGTCGTTCCGTTCAAGGAAGTCTTCGAAAAGGACGGCTTAATCTACAACTACCATGTCATTCGGTCGCGCCGGGACGGCAAGGCCGCCTGTTCGCTCGCGGCGGGGCATGCGGTGGTGACCGGCGGCAAGATCGCGTCGATCGTGCTCGTCCGCAGCGAACTCGATCCGGCGAAGGGTCCGCTGGACCCGCAATGCTGGACAAACTGACCGCCTGAACGGCGGCGGCGACGCAGGAGGTTTGGGGCAACAAGGGCCCGGCGACAGATGCGTCGCCGGAGGGCGGAGGGATTTTGACCATGAACATCAAGCATTTCACCATCCGTGAGCGACTGGCGCTGGGCTGCGCCGCCATTGCCATGGTCGCCGCCTTCGCCGCGCCGGCGTCGGCGCAGGAACTGGCGAGCACGACCGAAACAGAGGCGCCGGTGTCGAACGACATCGTCGTCACCGCGCAGCGCCGCGAGCAGAGCCTGCAGGACGTGCCGATCGCGATTACCGCGGTGACCGCCGAGACGCTGCAGGATCAGAACGTGCAGAGCGTCGAGGATTATTTCGCGCTGACGCCCAACGTGAGCTTTCAGAGCAACGGATCGCGCGATCGCAAGGATCTGGCGATCCGCGGCATTTCGAACCAGCTCAATCCCTATGCCGATGTGCGCCAGTCGACCTATGCCTTCTACATCGACGAGTTCAACGTCGCGGCGGGCACGAGCAACCCGCAGATCGTCGACCTGGAGCGGATCGAGGTACTGCGCGGGCCGCAGGGCACCTATTTCGGCCGCAACGCGGTGGGCGGCGCGATCAACGTGCTGACCAAGAAGCCGGTGAACCGCTTCGAAGGATTCATCGAGGGGGGATATAGCAGCTACGATACGTGGCGGGCCGAAGGTGCCGTGAACGTTCCGGTCATTGACGATCTGCTCGCGATCCGCGCCTCGGGCAAATACGAAAGCTCCGACGGATATATCAAGAACATCAATCCGATCGGGGGCGGGAACGACAGCGAATATTATACCTATCGCATTCAGGGACGGGTGACGCCGGCACCGAACTTCACGCTGGACATGACCTACAACTATTCCGACGAGACGGTCGGGATGCGCAACGGCGTGCCGACCGGCTTCGTCACCTCCACCTGGGCGTCGGTATATTACGGTCGCACGTCGGGCTATATCGGCAATCCTGATGGCGTCGGATTCTTTCCGGACAATTCCACGCGGGTGAACTTCAACCGTCCACAACAGGTGGGCGGATCCTTTGAATATGTCAGCGGCCGCGCTGTGTGGGAATTGGGCGACGTATCGATCACCGGTGTCGCCGGATCGCTGCGTTCCACCGTGGAGAACTATGGCGACGTCGATGGCGGCAGTATCGACTATTTCTACGAAGATCTTTTGCTGAAGCGCAAATCGACCAGCGGCGAGTTGCGCGTTCAGTCGACGGGGGCAGGCAATTTCTTCGACTGGAGTGTCGGCGTTACGGCGGGCCGCGACACGGGCAACATGGACCAGTCGACGTATCACGGCGCCGCCAGCCCGCTGTGTCCCGCATCCTATGCGGGACGGTGTGAAGGCTTGGCAGTGACGGGCCTGCAGAGCGTGAGCTCCAGCGATTATTGGGCGGTGTTCGGCCAGGGTACCGTGAACGTCACCGATGCGCTCGCGGCCACGGTAGGCTTGCGCTACTCGCGCGAGACGGTGAAGAACAATTCGATCAATCAATCGAACCTGATCACCACGGGCGTGAATGACCGTACCGCGAAATTCGACGACGTGTCGCCGAAGGTCACGCTAAGCTACAAGCTCAATCCGGACTGGCTGGTGTTCGCCAATGCCTCGCGCGGGTTCAAGTCCGGCGGAACGCAGACCAGCAACAACGTCAATCTGCTCAATGAATTCGAGCCCGAGACGCTGTGGGATTACGAACTCGGCACCAAGTTCGACCTGTTCAACGGCAAGGTTCGCATCGACGTTACCGGCTTCTACATGGATTGGAAGAACGTCCAGCAGACGATCCGCTTCCAGTATATCGATCCGGCCACCGGGCTGCTGCGCGGCGTCAGCGGCATCGCCAATGCGGCGGCGGCGGAAAGCTATGGCGCGGAGGCAAGCTTCGATGCGCGCATCACGCCGGAGTTTACGCTGAGCGGGCAGGTCGGCTGGAACAAGAGCGAGTTCAAGGATTATCCGAACGCGCTGATCGACGGCGTGGTGGTCGACGTGACCGGACGACAACTGGTGAACGCGCCCGAATGGACGCTGGGCGCGCAGGCGCAGTACAAGCGCGAGCTGACCGATGGGCTTGACGGCTTCGTGCGGGCAGAGTGGAACTTCCGCGACACGATGATCTCCAATCCCTACGCCTATCGCTATAACGTCTATCCGTTCATCTCGCCGAGCTACCACAACGTCAATCTGCGCGCCGGGATCGAGACGGATACGATCCGCGCGGTCGTCTATGTCGAAAACCTGTTCGACGCGAAATATTTCGCCAATGCGTATGAGAAGGCGTTCTATTCGGGTGTTCAGGTGGAGCCGTCGTATCGGGTGATCGGTGGCAGCATCGGGTTCAAGTTCTGAGATCGAAGGGCGAGGCCGGGCGGCGTGCGCGGGCTCCCCTTCAAACTTCTGTCATGCCGGCCTTGTCCCGGCATCCACCCAGCCGCAAACGCTCTAATGCCGGGAGCGCGGCACAGTGGATGCCGGGACGAGCCCGGCATGACGCATTAACAGGGTGGAGTAGCGCGTGATCGATCGTCGTCGCTTTCTTGAAGGAACCGCTGCGAGCCTGGCGTTCGGCCATGCTGTGCCGGCGCTCGCGCAGGGCGGCAGCGCGGATACGGCGCTCGCGGCGCTGCTCCAGCGGCATAGCGAGGCGTATCTGCGCCGCTCGCCCGAAGAAGCGACCGGCAATGACTTCGACGTCGGCGCGAACGCGGTGCTGCGGGCCAAGCTCGACGATCGCTCGCTAGCCGCGCGATCGGGTGACCAAGCGGCGATCAAGGCGGCGCTGGCGCAGCTTGGCGCAATAGACGTGCGCGCGCTGTCGCCGCGCAGCGCGCTGGACCACGCGGTGGCGCGGTTCGTGTACGAGACGCTGGACGACCTGCTCGGGCGCTACGGCTATGTCGACGGCAACCTGCGGCCGAGCCCCTATGTCGTCAGCCAGATGAACGGCGCTTATTACTGGCTGCCCGACTTCATCGGCAGCCGGCACCCGATCAAGACGCGCGGCGATGTGGAGGCATGGCTGCTGCGGCTCGCCGCACTGGCGACTGCGCTCGATCAGGAAACCGACCGCATCCGCCATGATGCGGGGTTGGGCGTGATCCCGCCCGATTTCGTGATTCAGCGGACGGTGGTGCAGATCAAGGGGCTGCGCGACGGCGATCCGCTGCAATCGGCGCTGATCGCCCCGGCGCTGAAGCGCATCCGCGAGAAGAACCTGGGCGATGTCGAGGCGCAGGCACTCGGCATCTTCGGCACGCGTATCCAGCCCGCGCTGACGCGGCAGGCCGAGGCGCTCGAGGCGCTGCTGCCGCGCACCGATGCGCGCGCGGGCGTGTGGAAGCTGCCCGATGGCGAGGCCTATTACGCCGCGGCGGTACGATCGAACACGACGGTCGATACGCCGCCGGGCGAACTGCACCGCATCGGGCTGGAGCAATGCCGCGCGCTGACGACGCAGATCGACACGCTGCTGAAGGCGCAGGGGCTGAGCCAGGGCAGCGTGATCGCGCGCGTTGCGGCGCTCAACAAGGATCCGCGCTTCCGCGTGTCGGACGACGATGCCGGCCGCGCGAAGCTGCTGGCACTGGCCGAGGGACACCTTAAGGCGATCACCGCGCGGCTGCCGGGGGCGTTCAACAACCCCGCGGTCGACCCGCTGGTCGTGCGCCGCATCCCGCCTGCGATCGAGGCGGGCGCGCCGGGCGCCTTCTATTCGGAAGGCGCGCCGGGCCAACCGGGGGTCTATTCGCTGAACCTCAAGAGCCCGGACGAGCATGTCACCTGGCGGCTGCCGACGCTGACGCATCACGAGGGCATTCCGGGGCACCATTTCCAGTACAGCATGCTGCGCCGCGCGCCGGCGCTGCCGCTGTTCCGCCGGATCGTGCGCTTCTCCGCCTATACCGAGGGCTGGGCGCTGTACGCGCAGCAGGTGGCGGACGAACTGGGCGCGTTCGAAGGGAATGCGTTCGGGCGGATCGGCTACCTCCAGTCGGAGCTGTTCCGCGCGGCGCGGATCGTGGTCGATACCGGGCTGCACCATCACCGCTGGACCAAGGAGCAGGCGGTCGCCTGGATGGTGGACAATGCAGGGGAGCAGCAGGAAGCGACCGATCGCGAAGTGACGCGCTACGCCGTCTATCCGGGGCAGGCGTGCAGCTTCAAGGTCGGCGCCAACGCGATCCACGCGGCGCGCGAGGACGCGCGCAAGGCAATGGGCGGCCGCTTCGACGTTCGTGATTACCACGATCTGGTGCTGTCGAGCGGGCCGATGCCGATGTCGGTCCTGCAGTCTGCGACAGAGTCATGGTCGAGCGGGCCCCGGGCAAGTTGATCGGGTTCGCCGGAGGCGGGAGGTCTGCCCGCTGCGGTCGTTCCGGGTATCGGACTTTATATACGATCGGTACCTGGGCGACGCCACGCCGTGCGAGCCGGAGCTCGGCAGCTGCGATCGTACTGCGTCAAAGTAGCGCCGGTAACATGATCTCCGACCCGATCGGCCAGCCTGACTTCCCATTCATGGTGCGACGATCACGGCGCGTGGGTCCGCATATAGGTGCGTCACCGCGTCGGCACGCCGATCCAGGATCGCGCGCTGATTGAGATAGCCTTTGTCGGTGATCTCGCCCTGTGCGGCGCTCGGCGGCTCGTCCAGGATTGCGAAGCGGGCGATCCGCATGCTGGAACCGTTACGATCGGCATTCAGGGCTGCCAGCCGATCCGCGATCGACTGCCGGACGCCTGTACGGTCTTCGGTGCCGCATCCGTCCGCATTGAGGAACAGTAGGACGCCAAGCTCGTGCCGCCCCTCTCCAGTGACCACCGCGTCGGAGACATAGGGCCGCGTCGCCGCGATTGCCGCCAGTCGCACCTCGCCAGCATTGACCCAGGTTCCGGACAACAGCTTGAAGTTTTCCGCGATACGGCCGCCGAACACCAGCCCGGCCTCAGGCCGTTCCGGGTCTGCCACTCGTGCGGCATCGCCGGTCCGATAAAAGCCCTCCTCGTCGAACGCGGCCTTGCTGTCGGCGGGCGCGCGCCAGTAGCCAGGCATGACGTTCGGCCCGCGGACCCGGATCTCGGCACGGTCGCGCATCGGCACCAGCTTGATCTCCGTCCCCGGCAGCGGAACGCCGAGATTGCCCGGAACCGCTGTGTCGAAGCAGAGGATCGTGGAACAGGGGGCGGTCTCAGTGCTGCCCCATGCCCCAAGCAGGGGGATTGCACGACCGGCAGCCTTGGACGCGACGGCGTCAAGACGCTCGCGTGTCGACACCGGAAGGGCAGCGCCGGCGTTGAACAGGAAGTCCAGCCGCCCAAAGAAACGCTCCGCGAACGTGCTGTCCCGCTCGAGAATGGGCAACAAAGCGTCAAAGCCTGCAGGTACGTTGAAGTAGGCGGTCGGCGGATAGCGGCGTAATGCCTCAACGGTTTGACCGATCAATGCCGGGCTCGGTCGTCCCGCGTCGATGTGAAGCGTTCCGCCGTACCAGAGTGCAAGGTTGAAGCAGAAGTTGCCGCCGAAAGTGTGATTCCAAGGCAGCCAATCGACGAGAGTCGGCGGCATGTGCTTGAGGAACGGCCAGACCTCTCCGATGGCCAGCATGTTGGAGACCATCATTCTCTGGCTGTTGATCACAGCCTTCGGCGTTCCGGTCGAGCCAGAAGTGAACAGGAGCTTCGAGGGCATATCCAGGTCTTGGCGGCGCGCCGCGCGCTCGACGTCCTGCCATGAGCTTGGACTCACCTTCTCGAGGCTCTGGTCCGGCCCGATCGGCAGAACCTCTCCCTTCCAGCCCGAGCCGCTGCCGATCGCCAGGTGCGCCCCCGCCGGATCATCCGCGAGAATGGCGCCCGGGGTCAGCGTGTCGACGACCAGCTTGAACTTGGTCCAGGGGCGCGCGGACTGGCCAGCATAGGCGGGAGAGACGATTGCGGCCGGTTGGCCCACCGTCATCGCGGCGAGGATGAGCAAAGCTTGCTCGATGGAATTGTCGCCGACAATCAGGAGCGGGCGGTCGCGACCTAGCGGCAAGTTGAGCAGCCGGGCGGCGAGCGAAGTAACCTTCTCCTGCGCACTGTCATAGCGCAGCGTGCGGCGTCCGCCGCCCTCCAGCGGTTCACTAAGGAACAACTGCGCGGGGGTGCGCGCCGCCCACTGGGCGAGGCGTTGCGGCATTGTGCAGGTGGCGTCAGGACCACCCAGCGAGTTGCGCAGCACGGTGGTGCCGTCGGCTCGCCCATCGACCTCGACTTGAAACGGAGGAAAAGCGAGCGGCTTGCGTTCGATCGGCTGCGGTTCAGGGGACATCATCGCTCCAGATTGCTCCGGCCTTGGGGCGCCCTCAGGCTAGCGGCGGCCGTGCTACGGGAGCGTATCGCGAGCACGCGGAGCGGTTGCGGCTGTAGCGCGTCGCAACGGGGAGCGGCTTTCGCGCATGCTCAGAGATAGCGGCGGCGCCATTCCCCGGGCGGCACGCCATTGGCGCGCTTGAACACTCTGGTGAGGTGGCTCTGATCAGCGAAGCCCCAGGCGAGGGCGACGGTTGCCAGCGGCATGGCCGAGCTCTGCAGCAGGCGCAGCGCCGCCTCGAGGCGCCGCTGCTGCAGCCAGGCAGAGGGTGTCATCCCCGTTGACGCCTTGAACGCGCGGGAGAAATGGCTGGCGGACAGACCGCACTCGGCCGCCAGCTCCTGAAGGCTCAGGTCGCCCGAAAGGCGCGAGTCGAGCAATTCCTTCGCGCGCCGTTCCTGCCAGACCGCCAACCCGCCCCGAACGGTGCTCGCACCTGGAGTCAGCCCGCCATAGGCGCAGGCGAAATGGGCGTTGAGCCCAAGCAAAACGTGATCGATCAGCAGTCGATTGGTCTCGCGGCCCTCAAGTGCGGAGAGCAGGAACGTCTCGAACTGACCGACCAGCGGATCGCGCGTCAGCCAGCCATGCGGTGCACGCAGACAGCCGATCGGTGCGGCGCCTGCAGCGGCGGCGACCTCGTCGATCGCGGCACGGGGAATGTGAAACATCAGCTTGTCGATGGGCAGGGTGGACTCGGCGCGTGGGTCCGCAGTCAGATCGACGATGTTCAGCGTCCCGCGCGGCGCCGCATCGGCGGGCACGAACTTGCCGTGCGTCCAGAAGTCGTGCGCGGGATGCTCCCGAAGCTGATACACGATGACCCAGGCGTCCTCCGCCGGCATGGTGATTCGCAGTCCGTCGCCGATCTCGACCGGGGCATATCGGGTAAGGCTGAGCGCCGCAGCACGTGTCGGTGTCACCAGCGCACGACCATTCCCGGGGAACAGCGGTGCTCCGGCTCGGGTGTTTCGCTCGATCATCGACAGGTCCACAAGGTGAGGATCGCAGGTGAGCCGACCGGCCTACGGACTTCCTCGGCCGGCTCTGGCGCCAATCTTTCGGTGAGGCGCATGGGGAGGCTGTCATAGCCGTGAATGAATGTCGAGAAGCTGCGTATCGGCGCGCCGGTCACCGCGACGCGAGAGAAGCGGCGAAGGACTTCCTCCTATTGCGGATGCAATCACGCGGCTATGATTGCAAATATCTGGTTGCCGGCGAAGTCATTGCGCCGACTTGGACATCGGGGCGAAGGCGGCGAGACAGATTTTGGGGTCTCCACAATTGGAGTGTCCCGATGAACATCAAATATCGCGCTTTACTCTCCTTGCTCTTCGCTTGGGGGACGGCCCTTGCCACTGCCGAGGCCGCGATGGCGGCGGACCGACCTGATCTGGCCCAGATCAAGGTTCGGACCGACGATCTCGACCTGCGAACATCCGCAGGCGCCCAGCGAATGGACCAGCGCATCCGCTGCGCGGCCAACCACGTCTGTGACGATGGATTCGGGACGCGCGGGATCGAGAAGGAGCGCTGCGTCTATCAGGCGATCGAGGAGGCGCGCGTACGCCGTAATGCCGCTGTTGCCCAGGCGCAGAGCGGGCAGGTTGCGGCGGTGCACACGGCATCAGCGGGCGAAGATCGGCGTTCGATAGCGAGCGAGGGTAGCGGCGACGGATCGCTCGTTCGGCGCTAGCTCAAGCCATTTGGATCGGAGGCCGGACAAGGTGACGCGGTACCGCCAGCGCGTCTTTCAGCGCCAGCGCGAGTTCGCGCGGGTCGAGGGGAAAAGGCAGAACCGCGGTCACCCCGGCTTCCGCGAGAGTGGCCGCCAGGTAATCATCGGCGTGTCGGACCGAGAACAGCCGCGGCATTGCCGGCGCGGCTGCACGCGCGCAGGCAAGCAGGGCGCGAGCCTCGCGGTCGAGGCTCAATCCGCCGACCAGCAGCACGTCGAAGCGCGCCGCGTGGGCCCGCAATGCTGCCATAGCGGCATCGAGATCGACAAAGCCGACCGGTTCATAGCCGAGGGCGGCGAGCAGATCCTCGCCGCTTGCAAGCAGTTGGCGATTGGCGGCGACGAACTGGACCACCTCGCCGGCACCGTGAACCGAGCCCCGTCCCACGGCGGGCTGCGCATCCTGCGCGAGCAGCGGGAGGAGGATGCGCACCGTCGTACCATCTCCCTGGACACTGTCGAGCAGCAGCCCGCCATCATGCTCCGCGACGATATCGCGCGCCGTGGACAGCCCAAGGCCGGTTCCCGATGCCCGTGTGGTGAAAAAAGGATCGAAGACCTTGCGGAGCAGCGATGGCGGTATCCCACAGCCGGTGTCGGTCACGTCGATCGCCGCGAAGCTGCCGGGCTGAAGGCGGCGCTCGCCAATGTACAGCGTCTCGGGCGACTCGTGCCGAGTCAACGAGACCCGGATCACGCCGCCACCCGGCATCGCCTGCGCGGCGTTGTGGCAGAGGTTGAGGACGACCTGCTGGAGCTGTGCGCCGTCTGCCGCAACGGTCAGCGGCTGGCTCTTCGGCGAGAGCGCGACCTTGTATTCGGGGCCGAGCGCCGCCTGAGCGAGCGCCACGCTTTCGGAAACCAAGCCGAAGAGGTCCGTCGCGGCGCGGTCATGATCGTATCGCCTGCCGAACGTGAGGATCGCATCGACGAGCTGCCGTCCGCGATCGGCGGAGACACGGATCTGCTCGACATGGTTGCAGAGCGCGGAACCGCAGTCGACCGCCGCCGCCGCCATCTCCACATGACCGCTGATCGCTCCAAGCAGATTGTTGAAGTTGTGGGCGATGCCGCTGGCAAAGGCGCCGATCGTCTCCATCCGTCGCGTCTGGCCGAGCTGTGCCTCAAGCCGCATGCGCTCCTTTTCCAGCCGCGCGCGCTCCAGCGCGAGGGAGATCGCATCCAGCGCGGCGCTCAGGACGGCAAGCTTGCGCACTGCCCATTGCTCGTGCCCCCTGGAAAGTCCGAAGGCCAGCACGTTACGCGACGTCCCTTCGCCGGGAGGCACGATGCAGTAGCAGCTTTCCACGCCGGCGGCCTCGAGCGCGCCGACCGCAGCGGGGTCGTTGCGGCAGCTGCGGCGGCTGAGCTGGACGATGCCGTAGCGCTCCGCACCCTGCGGCGTCGCACGCTCGACCAGCACCGCCGCCCAGCTTGCCGGCGGCGAGCCGCTTCCCTGCGGCCAGACACAGCTGCTGTCGTCGCCGGCAAAACGGAACCAGGCACAGCTGGCGCCGAGGAGGGTGGCGAGCTCGCCAAGCGACTCATGGACCACGCGCTTCAATCGCTCAGGAGGTGCCATGGTCAGGCGCGTCGACGCGTCGGCAATGGCATGCTCGAGCGCATCCTGGCGGCGCATGAGCTCGGAATGGGCGCGCACCTGCAGGATCAGGCGGACCAGCAGATAGACCAGCAGGACCGATCCCAAATAGAGCAACAGGCGATAGCGACCGGCGATGTCCTCGGCGGCGCGCTGCGCGACCAGCAGCCTGGCCTGCAATCGCCGGCCCGTCGGTGCACCGCCTTCTCGCACCAGTTCCTCGATGATCGTGGCCGTTTCCGGAAGCACGCGTACCAGGAGCCCGCCATGCGTCAGCAGCCCCTGCACATTGTCGCTACAGAGGCGAGGTCGGCAGCGGGCCTGAAGAGCCGCCAGGCGGATCCGCACGTCCTGGACGGCGCTGTCGTCGCTGTGCAGGCTCAATCCCAGCATCCCTGCGGAAAGGCGGTCCACGTCCCGGCGCAACGAGGCGCTCGCGGCATCGGTGGAGATGCGGGCGCTGAACAGGCCGAAATAGGCCAATGAGTTCTGGAGAAGCGCGTTCCTGCTCTTGAACCGCTCAGTCAATGTTTCCTGACGCTGCATGGCCTGGCCGAGCGCTTCCCCCTCATTTTGCTGTTGCATGCCCTTCAGGCTCGCCGCGGCTCGGTTGGAGGCCGTCCGCATGCGTTCGACATGAAGCACCAGGGGATCATAATTGTTGAGGATTCCGGCACGCGCGCTGAGCACGTCGCGGTGCAGGGCGCTCTCGCTCGCTTCATATTCATCAAGCGCCTGGAGTGCGTCGCGCATCGGCGCATCTTCCAGGCTGAAGCCGCGCATCAGGATCCAGGTCAGCAACGCGATCAAGCCGAGGATCGCAGCCCGGTCGAGCATCTTCATCGCGGATGCTGCACCGGCTTGCCATCATAGGTGCCCGTCAGGCTGCGCAGGAAGTGCGCGATATCCCTGGCCTCGCCGGCGGAGAGCTTCAGGTTGAGCTGCGCGTTAGCCATTCGTGTCACCGCGCTCTCCAGCGTCGGCGCGCTGCCGTCGTGGAAATAGGGAGCTGTCTCGGCGACGTTACGCAAGCTGGGTACGCGCAGGATCGCCGGCTCCGGCGACGCGAGCGGCCGGAAGATGCCGTGGCGCTGGCGCAGATTGCCACCGATGTTGCGGCCTTGATGACAGGCGACACAGCCAAGTCGTTTGAACAGCGCATAACCACGCAGGGCTCTCGCGCTGAGCGCATTTGAGTCACCGCGCAGCCAGCGGTCGAAGCGGCTGTTCGGGGTGATCAGCGATCGTTCGAAGGTCGCCAATGCATCGACGACGCCTTGTTCGTCGACGGGCCGGCCATAGATGGCGCGAAAGCGCCGTGCGATGCCTGCATCCTCACGCAGCCGGGCAACCATCGCAGCGACGGGCACGCCCTCGGCGATCAGCGGCGCGGCCAGTGTCGCGCGCGCCTGCTCCTCCAACGTGCGATCCTTGCCCTCCCATCCAAAGCGGAAATTGAGCGCGACGTTGAATACGGTCGGGGTGTCGGTCCGGGTTCGCTGCGGTCCGCTCGCGGCACCGTTGGTCGAGAGGTCGTGGCAATTCGCACAGGATATGGTTCCGCTGCCCGACAGGCGTTTATCTGCGAACAGGATCGCGCCGAGGTGGACGCGGCGCGGGTCAAGCATCACCCGTTCGGGCACAGGCGCGATCGGTTCCCGTCCCCAAGCCGGCGGCACGGACAGCGTTTCCGGCGCTGGCGAACCCGCGCCGCGCAGCACGATCACGACCACCAGCAATGCTGCGGCAAGCGTCATGCCTGCCAAGCCGGCGTTCGCGAACAGGGGCAGCCGATCGCCTCCGATCGCGGCCTCAAGCTTCGGCAGGAGCGCCATGACGATCTAGAAGAACCGCTCAACCGCGACGTCGAAGATGTAGCCGAGCCCGCGCTCGGTCTTGATCATGATGGGATTAGCAGGATCATCTTCGAGCTTGCGTCGCAGGCGAAGCACTTGAACATCGATGCTGCGGTCGAAAATGTCCTCATGAATCCGGGTCGCCTGCAGGAGATGCTCGCGTGCGAGCGGCCTGCCGGGCGCCTCCAGGAAGGCGACGAGGAGCCCATATTCGCGCTTGGTGAGCGGAACTTCGGTGCCGTGGGGATCGGTCAGGGTACGCGTCTTGCGGCGCAGCTCCCAACCCTGAAAGCGAAAGCCGCCGCGCTGATGGGGGCTACCCGGGGCGGCCCGGCCCATCTCCTGGCGGCGCAGCGTTGCCTTGGCCCGCGCCAGCAACTCGCGCAGGTTGAACGGCTTGGCCAGGTAATCGTCGGCGCCGAGCTCAAGGCCGACTACCCTGTCGATCTCGTCCTGGCGCTGTCCGGTGATCATGATCACCGGGATATCGGAGCGCTCGCGAACCTGGCGCAGCACGTCGAAGCCGTCCTTTTGGCCCAAATGGACGTCGAGGATGATGAGGCTGAACCCTCCGCTCTCCACATGCTGGAGAATGCCGGCGGGATCGCTCAGTTCGACGGTGAGACAATTGTGGCTGCTGAGATAGGATGCGATCAACCGGCGCATGGCGAGATCGTCATCGACGATCAGCACACGGCCGAGCTGTGGCGATGAGTGATCGGCGTTTCGAATGGCTTTTTGGAGCATACCAGGGCGTTTCCACGTATCCGTAGTCAACGACGGGTGCATCTCCCGACGGCGCGCGCCTTTGCGGATCGGCGTGCGGCAGCCTTGAAGAATTTGGCTATGGATTGTCCGTCGTTGCGATAATGCGGTGATCCGAGCGTCCTAGCGGCACGCGACCGCAACGACGCCGAGCTTCACCAAGTTCGGATGCCTTACGGCGGGGCGGCGGTTCTGAACCGCCCCGTCTGCACCACGTTGCGGCGCAGCCTCTCTTGCAGGATCACGCTCGCCGCGGCTGCGAGGAGGCTGAGGGGGATCAGCGCGAGCAGCAGCTGAGGGACCGCCATTCCCGTGGCCAGAAGCACGCCTGCCAGCATGGGACCGGCGATCGCGCCTAGCCGTCCCGCAGCGACGGCTGCTCC
>JBELMF010000019.1:0-31724 GCA_042096015.1 Sphingomonas sp. | reverse complement strand
CAGCCTGCAGTCTCGCGACTATTCGCTGACCCGCATCGTCTACGATCGCGAAGAACGCGGCAGGCTTGCCGCAGAGCAGGGCAGGTTCGCCGAAGAGCATTTCATCAAACCGCATGGCGCCGCGCTTCAGCGCTGGTCCGCGACCTGCGGCCTTTGATCCTCACGCACACGACGGGGTATTCCATCATGACGACATTGTTGCCGACGACGACTGCGGGCAGCCTGCCCAAGCCCTCCTGGCTTGCTCGGCCCGAAACGCTGTGGTCGCCGTGGAAACTGGAAGGAGAGGATCTGATCGCGGGCAAGCAGGACGCCCTGCGCCTGGCGGTCGACGATCAGCGGCAGGCGGGCATCGACATTCTCGGTGACGGCGAACAGACGCGCCAGCATTTTGTCACGACGTTCATCGAGCATCTGGAGGGCGTCGATTTCGACAAACGCCAGGTCGTCCGCATCCGCAACCGCTATGATGCCAGCGTGCCGACCGTTGTCGGCACCGTCTCACGCCCCAGATCCGTCTTCGTCGACGATGCGCGGTTCCTGCGTGCGCAGACCAGTCAGCCGATCAAGTGGACGCTGCCGGGACCGATGACGATGATCGATACGCTCTACGACGCCCATTACGGGAGCCGCGAGAAGCTGGCATGGGAGTTTGCCCGCATCCTCAACGAGGAAGCCCTCGAGCTGGAAGCAGCGGGCGTCGATATCATCCAGTTCGACGAGCCTGCGTTCAACGTCTTCTTCGACGAGGCCAACGACTGGGGAATCGCCACGCTGGAACGCGCGGCCGAAGGGCTGAAGGCCGAGACCGCCGTGCACATCTGCTACGGCTACGGCATCAAGGCGAATACCGACTGGAAGAAGACGCTGGGCTCCGAATGGCGGCAGTATGAGGAGACCTTCCCCAATCTGCAAAAGTCGAAGATCGATATCATCTCGCTGGAGTGCCAGAACTCGCGCGTGCCCATGGACCTGATCGAACTCGTCCGCGGCAAGAAGGTGATGGTCGGCGCGATCGACGTCGCGACCGACACCGTCGAGACGCCGGAACAGGTCGCCGATACCCTGCGTAACGCGCTCCGGTTCGTCGATGCGGACAAGCTCTACCCCGCCACGAACTGCGGGATGGCGCCCCTTTCGCGCAAGGTCGCGCAGGGCAAGCTGCGGGCCTTGGCTGCGGGTGCAGACATCGTCCGGAAAGAGCTTTAAACGGATGGGCGAGCTTTTGGCGGTTTGCTGACGAATTAGCGGACGGCTCGGATTGAAGTACCAGCCCCGAAGTCCGGTTTTATCAGGAAGTTGGATGCCAACTGGAAACGCGGGTTCTACCGCAAGCGATAGATGCGAGAAGCGTTGTACCCACATCGCAATTCGATGATCGCCAGCTTTATCACGAGGCTGGCGATCATCTCATATTGTTAAGAAATTCACCCGCCCACCTGGACTAGACAGGTCAGGACATGATCGTCTCGGCTACCCGAACGACCTGATCACCCAACCAGTGTGCAGGGAATCGTACTGCTGCCGTTCGTGCCAGATCATTTTCGTTACGATCCGGGCGACGAAAGCGGCGTGGGGAGGCAGTAGACCGGTGAGGTCGCCGCGAACCTTCGCGCCAGCCACTCGGGCAGCGAGATGAGCATGTCGCTCTCGGCGACGATCGCAACGGCGGCATTGAACCGGCACTCGCGCTGTGATCCGCCGGTTCAGCGCTGCCCTGACCAGTGCGGCATCGACGGCGCTCTCGCCCATACCGGACGGTGACATCGGATATCGCTGCGAAGCTGGAAGGTTTCAGCGACTGGTCGAGAGCCGGGTGATCACGCTGGCAGCGATGGCGAACTGAGTCAATCCGGGGGCAACGGGGAGTTCGATGGACTGGAACGAACGCCCGAGGAAGCGGGGTGTCTCGTTCGCCTGACCTCGCCGACGTCAACGCACCGTGACGGGCGGATCGTCTGACCGGACGGAAGGAGAGGGGGGTGGGCAGACGGATCGATCCGGGGAGCCCTACCGATGAGACACGACACGCTTTATCGCCACCAGCAGGCGCTCGATCCGAGCGCGCTGACGATCATCGTCGCAGGCGTCCACGCGGTCGTCGCCGCGATCGACGACTGCCGCAATGCAGACCGGGATCCCGACACCGATCCCGCGATCATCCTGCTCGCACGGCATCTCGGCCGCATCGCGGAGACTCTGCCGATCGGTGACGACGTGCTGCGCCGCATGTGCGCCGAGCGGATCGCGATCATTGGCGGGCAACTGCCTGTCCCGGAACAGAATCCGATCCGGATATCGGCTCGACCGGAAGAACAACGGCTCGCCGCCTGACGGAGGCTTCCATGCAGGACACCGCCTTCGACCCTGCCGATGCCGCCTGCTGGATCGCGCATGGCCACCGCCCCGACCATGCGGCGCTGATCGCCGCCGCCTGGCGCGACTTCCCCGACCTGCCGCCGTCCGCGCCGCTCGCCGACCGCATGGCACGCTCGCGCGAACGCATCGTGGCAATGCGGCCCGTGCATGAGCAAATGCGTCTCGACTGCGCCCGCGAGCAGGAGGCGACCAACTTCGCCTTCACCGAAGGACAGGTTCGCGCGGGGCGAGGATCGTCACAGGATGCCGCGATCCTCGCCGGTCACGCGCGCTACGGCTACGACTGGCTGCGCTCGGTCGGCTACGGTTGGGGCTGGTATGCCGCGCAGGCCGGCGGGGACTTCCATCCGCCGGGCGCGGACCTGCGCGGCATCGTGTGCGAGGCTGCACGAACGGCCTATACGCAAGGGTTCGCCGATGGCGGCGGACGCCGCGACGACCTGTTCGACACCACCCGCCGCCGGTTCGCCGCTGCCGGGCGGAGCGTGGCACCTGCACCGGTTGCCGCAACGCCGGCGCGGCCGCTACCGAGCGACTGGCCGCAGCCGGGCGACGCCCATCGTTCGGCCGCATGGTCACGCCGCCTGCTGATCCTGGCCACCACCGATGTGCGGATGGAGGGCCCGCCCGCGCCGGCGATCGAACTGCTCGAGGATCCGATCGCCGCCGCGATCCGGGCGACGCCCGGCGCGACGGGCGCCCGCATCGTCCTGCTCTCCGCGGCCCACGGGTTCATCGACGCGGCGGCGGTCCGCGCGCCGTGGATCGAGGCGATGACCCCGGCGCGTGCTGACGAACTTGTCACCTCGGTCGCGACCCGCGCGCAACTCGCGGCGCTGATACCCGGCGAGATCGACGATATCCTGGTCGCCGCGCAGGGCGACTATCTGCGTGTCGTCGACGCTCATGCCCGCATCCTGCCGCTCTGCCGGGTGATGGAGCGCACCCGCAACACCCCGCTCCAGCAGCGGGCGCATTGCCGGACCTGGCTCGCCCGCGGGCGCGACGCCGGCGAGAATGTCGGGGCCGGGCATATTCGCTGGAGCAAGGTCATCCACGGCCTGACCGGCAAGCTCGGCGAATTCACCGCGCGCTACGGCGGCAAGGCGACGCCACGCGGGCACCGGATCGTGATCGAGATCGCGCCGGGTGTTGCCGCGACCGGCTATGTCGACGCGGCCGGCATCCCGCTCGCGCCGGTGGTGGTCATCTCCAACAAGACGCATTTGAGAGTCGAGATGGCGAGAGCACTGCGATCCTTCGCTGCGGCAACGCGGCTTGCGATCGCGGCCTGAGCGATGGCGAATGGTCCAGACGGGGTAGCCGGACCTGTTTGCCACTACCAGGCCCGATGCCGAACCCGGGGATCGATGAGCGGGAGCGGAGACGGGGGCAGGGGGTGACCGGATGGTCCGGTCGTCGAGGAGAAGCGCCCATGTCCCTGTCCGCCACCACCATTTTCGCCGATGCGCCGCTCGGCGCGATCATCTGCTGGCGCGACGGATCGCCGCGTCCGCCGGTCCGTCATGTCCGCAAGGTGCGCGACTGGGAGCATCGCAACGGTGAAGGTCGGCTCGTCGAACGCCATGCCGCCTCCGGGCAGCCTACACTCGACAGCTTCACCGTCCACGAGGGCGACTTCGGCGAGGGCGGCGTGATCGTCCTGCGCGTCCGGCGTGTCTTCGGCGCCGATAGCCCGCTGGCATTCGACATCGTGTCGGTCCCGCAGCCGGGCGGGGCGCTGGTCATCACCTCCTTTGCCGGCCGCGACGAACTTCAGCATGTCGCGCCATCGCGCGAGGCGGCAGAACGCTGGCAGGCGCACCACGGCTACCGCGATGCCCGGATCGACATCGTCCCGCCAGCGCCGGTGCTCGCCGCCTGATCGTCGCCGGCGACACGCCGCCGCGCCGACCTGTGGTCGTAGCGACTTCCCCGACGGCCATAACCTCGACAACCCTGCCGGCTCCGCGGGGTTCACCGTCGCATGGACCGAGCCGCCCGCCGGCTGAACCCGTCCCGCCTTTCCGCACCGACCCCTGCACAGGAGATGCCCATGCGCCGTTTCCACACCTGCGTCTGCTCGACCCTGCACCTGCCCGTCGAGGAGCGCCGCTTCATCGAGGACCTGATCGCCGACAGCCGCGCGGGACGATCGGTCGTCGTGCGTACCGACCTGTCGATCGTGGCGCTTCACGACGGCTATATGATCCATGTCGGTGTCGTCGTCGATCACATCGATCGTCTCGCCAAGGTGCCCGCGACGCTGTGGATGTTGTTGGGTCGCGCCTGCGATGAGGGCGCGACGTGGCTCGAATTCGATCGCGAGGAACTGCCGCGCGCCGATCTGCCGGTCTATTCCGATGATCCGCCGCCCGATGCTACGGATCCGGCGATCGCGATCCGTTGCGGCATGTGCGGCAGCGCCGACGTCATGCGCGACGCGTGGGCGCGCTGGGACGCGGGCACGCAGGCGTGGACGCTCGGCTCGATCTTCGACGCGGCCTTCTGCAACGCCTGCGAGGCCGATGCCACGCTGGTCCAGACGTCGCTTGCCGCGTCCGCGCCGGAGGCAGCCGCATGATGCGCGCCCTCCGGACTGCCGATGCCGTGTCCGCGATCCATGTCGCGCTCGCGATGCTCGTTGCCGACGAGGCGGCAGGCGGCGACCTCGCGATCGTAAGCCGGATGCTCGATGCGGCGGAACATTCAGGGTGGCGGACGCTGGCTGCTGCGTCGAAAGTGTCTTCTTCGCGGCAGGCGGCGTGAAGTCCCGTCACGCCCGTGACACGAAGCATAGGAGATCGCGACACGCCGCCATGACGTCCGCCCTCGCCGACGAACGTGCCGTCCGTGCTGCCGAAGGGTGGCACCCCGTCACCCTCGGCGACATCGAACGACGCTTGCGCGATCTCGGTTACGCGCTCGACCGCAGCCTCGATTGTCGCGGGATGGCGCTGGATCATGACCGGCCCGCACGCCGGACGAAGCTACCCCTGCCTGTCGACCGGCATCATGGAAGCCGATACCGGCCGCAGCGCCTTCCACGGCGAGGCCCGGCGCGACGCGAAGTTCCGGAGGCTGCAAGCACTTCGTTTCGACGTCGGCCTCTACGCAGTGGTCGGAGGCACGATCATGGATCTCTGATCCCGGATCGGTCGGGCTCGCACACCGTGGCAGGCAGCACCGGCGATGACCACCCCATTTCATCGATCAGGAGGAAGCATGACGTGTCTCCACGAACCCGATGCGCTGTCGCCGTTACGGGCGCGACTGGCCTCGTTCGATCACGCCCATGTCGTGGCGCTACGCCTGCGCCGCGCCACCGGTCGGCTCCATTATGTGGTCCGGACCCACGATCCGCTCCAGCCCTTTCGCGTCACCGACCGGCAACCGCCGCGACCCGATCGCACGCTGGCGATGATCGCATGACCCGAAAAAGACCTCCGGTGGTCGCGGCGTGGGGTGCCGGCGCCAACTCGACCGCGATGATCGTCGAACTGGTCCGCCGCGGCGAAGTGCCCGACATGGTGTTGCTCGCCGCGATGCCCGAGCAGCCGCACACCCGCGCGCTGATCCCGCTGTTCCGCGACTGGATGGACGCACACGGTGTGCCCAACGCGATCGTCGAGTACCGGGTGACGCATTGCAAGCGCTGGCCGCCATACAACGACTTGCTCGAGGCCTGTCTGACCAACGGCACCTTGCCCTCGATAGCCTTCGGGCTGCATTCCTGCTCGGCGCGGCACAAGATCTCGCCGCAGGATAAATGGGTCAAGGCGTGGCCACCGGCGCAGCATGTCTGGGCGAATGGCGGCAAGGTCGTCCGCCTGATCGGCTACGACTGTTCGCCGCGCGATGGTCAGCGCTACGCGCATCGCGAAGGTCATGTTTCCGAACTATATGACTATCGCTATCCCTTGCGCGAATGGGGCTGGGATCGCGACGACTGCGACCGCTGCATCGCCGAAGCGGGGCTACCGTTGTTCCCGAAAAGTTCCTGTTTTTTCTGCACGGGAATGCAAGTTTCGGAGGTCCGGGCACTGCCGCGCGAGGAACTACGGCTTATCGTGTTGATGGAGGCGCGCGCGGCGCCGCGGCTGCGCACGGTCGAGGGACTGTGGCGACGATCGACCCGCACGCGGCCCGGCTCGATGACTGCCTTCATCCGGCAGGAGGGCCTGCTCGATCCCGTGGAGATCGATGCGATCATCGCCGAAGCGCCCGCCGACCTGATCGACTTCCAGCGGGTCGCCGCCGCCATTCCGCTGGCGGAGCGTCCGACGATGGGCGACTGGCTAACGCGCTTTCGGGCCGGTTTCGATCGGCTGACGGCCTGAGCCGACCCACGTCAGCGGTCTGATTACGGCTGGCGTGCTCTGCGGTCGATCGCCAAGATACATCTCGGCAAGGACCATATCGTTGCATCAAGAATCGGCCTTCTGCCACGAGTAACCAACGGCGGGATTCGTTAGATAAAACGGATGCAGTGGCTCGAACTCTACATCGCAATATGTGGTCCGCCCTGTCTCGCGACGCATTGTGCCCTTGTTCCAGGCAGGATGCCGAACCCGGAAACGCTTGCTTGCAGGGCGAAAGAAGGTGCGGCATCATGCATTGCGGAAGCCGACGACGACAATTCCTTCAGTTAATCGAAGATTTCGAGATCAGACGTGATCCTGCTCATCGGTTCAGTTCGGAACGACGAGAAAAATTTTTCCGGATCGAGGGAATCGTCTCAAGATGATGAACACGCTGGCGTTGAATTTGGTCGCGAGCGTGATGCGCTGGGACAACGAGACGGCCACCGAGGAGTACGCGTGGCTGCGGCTAATGTCTTCGATGAAGTACGACGGCTATTCCGACTTCCGGGCCGGCGTGCGTTTTCTGGAAAGCTTGGTCTCGTGGCTCAGGCATTTCAATGAGGCGGATCGGCCTGTGGCATACGCGTTCGTGAAGACCCGTCTCGTCTACATTTCGACCTTGGAGATGCAGCGCCTTATCGAGACGTTCGTCCCGGAGATCGTGACGCCGTACCTCCGTCGGTCGGTGGCCGCCGATCTCGCGATCAAGCCGTACGAAGTATGGAGAACAGCAGTCTCCGCCAAGGCGTTCAGCCGACGTCTGCGCCGGTGTCTGTTCGTCGGCATGAGTGACGGCAGCCGGATCGACGTTCTGAGACGCGTGAATGCGGGCCGGCTGTCGCAGGAACAGGTCATCCCGATGATGAACGTCGACGACGAGAAGTGGAAGAGTCTCGCCGACGACCTGCGGAAGGAGCAGGGCGCGGACGCCGCGTTCGACGACGTGTACCTCATCGACGACTTCACGGCTTCGGGCACGACCTTCATCCGCTTCCCCGATGGCCAGCCGAAGGGTAAGCTCGCGAAGTTTGAACGGATCGTCCAGGAGGCACGTAGACGACTGGACCGTGATTTCCCCCTGTCGCCAAGCTACAAGCTCCACATCCACCACTACGTTTCCACTACGCAGGCGCATGACGCGCTGGAGGAGCGCGTGGCGGAGGCGCAGGAGAAGCTGGTGGACAGGAGTTACGGCGCTGCGATCGTGACGGAGGGCATGCGATTGCCGTCGGCTCTCAAGATCGGCTCGATCGCCGCCGATGCGGAGACGTTCGTCCCCACGGCGATCCGGGACGAAGCCATCGTCGACCTATGCGGTCGCTACTACGACCATGATCTATACAAGCGGCTCGAGAAGCACTGCCGGGAGGCCAATCAGACCGACATGAAGTACGGCTATGCGAACTGCGCGCTGCCGCTCGTTCTCGAGCACAACACCCCGAACAACGCCATACCGCTCCTATGGGCGGAGACGGACGGCAGGCAGGGGGTGAGCATGCAGCCGCTCTTCTTCCGTCGCGACCGTCACGGCTGATCCTCGATGGCCAATCCATTCCTCCGTCGCGCGACCGAGTATGTCAGGGAGGACGAGTCCTTCCTGTCTATCGTCAGCCCGACGCCGCTCACCACGTTCCTCGCAACGAACAAGCATCGCGACGACATGTTCGAGGTCCCGGTCCGGATCATCGGCGCGCCGGGTAGCGGCAAGACAATGCTTGCGACGCTCGCCGAGTTCCGGATCGTGGAGACGATCCTAAAGGACGAGACAAATGCGACGAATCGGACGCTGGCCGACGCCTTGGCGCAGGCCGGATTCCTGCAGAACGGCCGTCCCCACGTCGCCGCCGTCCGGGTGCCCATGGAGTCGGAGTACCGCGATTTCTGGGAGTTGCCATATGAGCCGCTCGTGAAGACGAAGCTCGCCTTCTGGCTGGTGCAGGCGAGGGCGATGCTGGGGCTGATCCGCAACCTGACGGCGAACCGGACCCGTGACATCGAAGGCATCGAGTTCATTCCGCGCGCGAACTACGAGGCGCACCTCGAGCAGATCGGCGGGCTTGCGGCCTCGGGCATTCGCGATCGCGCGCTGGCGGTCCAGCGCGCGATCTACTCGGTGGGCGCGGGCCTGCGCGCACCTAGCCTAGAGAACCTGCCGCTTGATGCGACGGCGCCATATGCACCGTTCGACTCGATCAGCCGCATCCGGGTCATCTGGAAGGGCGAGCCGATCGAGATGACGCCGCTCGTGATGCTCGACGACGTCCATGCCCTGCATCACGATCAGCTCGAGGCCATGTTCGAGATGCTCTCCCACCGGGAGATGAAGTTCGGACGGTGGATGATGATGAGGCTGGACGCCCTCAGCCCAGGGGCCGTCCTGCGTTCCCCCGCCAACCAGCCGACCCACAATCGCGCGACCGGACGCGACTTCGTGGACATCCGCATGCAGGGTGACGAGAAGAAGGACGCGTCGCGACGGCAATTCCGGACCATGGCCCGCGACATGGCCAAGCGCTATCTTCCGATGGTCGAGGGACTGCGGAACCGGAACGCCACGGACATCGATCGTCTTGTGCCCAGTGAACCTCCGACGATGTCGGCAGGCCAGCTCAAGGATCTCGCGAGCCGGGTTGATAAGGATCAGGCGAAGCTCGGGATCAGCATCGGACGGCGGCGGGAGGTCGACCAAATCGTCGAGGATTTCCTATCGCGCACAAAGTCTTACGACGACGGCCCTGAGGTGGCGCTCGCCATGAAGCGGATCCTGTTGCATCGCTACGCGATCCGCATCGCACGTTCGACGCCATCGCTGTTCGAGGAATTCGATCCCGATCCCAAGACGCCGTTGAAGGCCGACTCTGACGTTGCGCACGGAGCCCGGCTGTACCTGCACCACGAGCATGGACGTGCGCTGCACTACGGCATCGACGACGTCTGCGATGCGAGCAACGAAAACGCCGAAGTCTTCCTGCAATTCGCGGGGGCACTCGTCGCTAACGTCGAGACGCGTGCCATCCGCAACAATCCGCTCGCCCTTCCGGCCAAGGAGCAGCAGTCTATTCTGATAGACAAGGCGGCATCGATCATGGACGCGTGGGCGTTTCCGCATGCTCAGCGCGTTCGCGACATGGTCGATGCGATCGGTCGGGATTGCCGCGATGAGTCGCTGCTGCCCAACGCGCCGCTGGGCGCCGGCGCCAATGCCATAGCCATACTCGAAGAGGAGATGGAGGCGCTCACGTTCGACGACGAGCTTGGATCGATCCTGAAGCATGCCATCGCGAACGGTGCCATCACGATCGAGCGGAGTTATGGTCAGGGGGGCAAGCTCTGGGCATTGATCGAGCTCAGCGGGACCGTCGGCCTCGTGTACGGCCTGACCTTTAACCGCGGTGGTTTCCTGCCGAAGAAGGTCGACTACCTGCGTCAGGTCACGGGCTTGACCGATGCGTAGGCACTGGGAGAACTGCATCACCAACTTCGATAAGGAGATCGACGAATTCGTGGCGGACTACTTCGCTGACGAGACCTGTCGGGCGCTCCTCGTCGCGGCCGCGGGCTTCGATCCCAGATCCCGGCGGGTATCCCAGATGCTCGCCGCTACGCTGGGTGACCGGCTCTCCGCCATCTACATCCGCGAGGAGAGACCCGGCGCTTCCGAGGTGCTGCTCCGACGCGGCGACGCGAACGAAGCCGCCCTGAAGGCGATCGTGCCCCAGTCCACGATCATGAACATCGAGGTGTTCGCCGACGATGGAGCACCGGTCGGCGGTTCTCGCATCGTGTCCGCGCTGGGACGCCATCCGGTTCCGGCCGACGTGACCGATGTCATCCTCGATATCAGTGCGCTGTCGATCGGGATCGGCTTTCCGGCCGCGCGCCTGCTCCTGGAGGATTGTGAGGAAGACGACAGGCGGGCCTTTCACATCATGATCGTGTCGAACCCGGAGTTGGACGGCAGGATCTCGAGCGTGCCGTCCAGCAGCCCCGGCGCGGTGAAGGGCTTTTCGCCTCTGGTAGAGCAGGAGGATGACGGCGTCGCGCAGGTCTGGATACCTCAGCTCGCTCCCGGTCGCACGACCTCCCTCACGAAGATCGGAGCGGCGATCGGCCGGTGCTACAAGATCTGCCCTTTGCTGCCGTTTCCGTCCTGTGACCCGCGTCGAGCCGACGACCTCATCTCGGAGTACCGGACCGCGCTTGTCGACGAATGGGAGGTCGATCCGCGCGATGTGGTGTACGCCTCGGAACGCAATCCTCTCGACAGCTACCGGACCCTGTCGACGCTCAAGACGCGGTTCGACCGTACCATGATGGGGACCTACGAGCCGAGGATGGTACTGTCTCCGATCGGCAGCAAGGTGCTCGCGGCGGGTGCCCTGATGGCGGCGATCGAACACGACATGGCGGTTCAGTACCTGGAGACGGAGAGCTATGTCTTCGATGGTGCTGAGGACCAGTCGCGCGACGCGGACGACATGGTGGTGCATCTCGTGCTGTCCGGCCCCCTCTACAGCAGTTATCTGGAAGCGGAAGGCACATGATGAATCCTGTGTTCTCGGCGAAGCTGGACGCGCTTCCTTCGACCCTCGACCTGCTGCGGACCTACGATCCGGCCAGATTGTCCGCCGCTCTCGCTGGTAGCGGACCGCGGCATGTGCTGGCGATCGGGTCTGGCGGTTCGGCGATATCGGCGGAATACCTGGCTCGCTGCAGGGATAGCTTGGGGCTGGGACCCACCAGGGTGCAAACGCCTATGCAGATCGTTCTGGACCATGGCGACCTCACCGGCTCGGAAGTCTGGCTGTTCAGCGCAGGCGGCGGCAATCCCGACGTCGTGGCCGCAGCCCACGCCGCCCTGGATCGTGGCGCGGCGATCGTTCACCTCCTCTCACGCAATCCTGAAGGTGAGGCCGCCCGGGTGGTCGAGCGGCACGGTGGGCAGGTGCATCCGGTCCCCGTCGCTGATCCGAAGGATGGATATCTTGCGACCCATTCCCTGCTGTCGTTCACCGGCGCGCTACTTCTTGCCAGTGATGCCGTCTCCAGGGATCCAAGCGGCGCAGAGATTCTGCTCGATGCACTTGCCGCTCGCCTGACGGAGATGCGTGATCGGGAAGTGCGCAATTCCCGTATCGACGCCTTCGCGGGCGTTGCCGCGTCGGATACGCTGATCCTCGCCATCGATCCGCTCCTGCGGCCGGTCGCGACGCTGCTGGACACGTCGATCTGGGAGGCGTCGCTGTGCTCGGTCCAGACCACGGACCTTCGCAACTTCGCCCACGGACGGCATGCTTGGCTTTATCACCGGGCATCCAGCACGTTTCTCATCGCGCTCACGGGGGTCGACTCGGAACAGATCTGGTCGTCCATCGACTGCGTCCTTCCCGACGAGGTTCGGCGTGTGCAGATATACAATGCGACGTGCGGACGGCTCGCCAACGCGATGGGGTTGATCGACGGTTTGGGTCTTATCGAAGCCTTGGGTGCGCGGACGGGCATCGACCCTGGCAAACCCGGGATCGGGGAGTTCGGTCGCGAGGTCTACGACGATCGCTCGCTCGCCGTGGCGGCCGAAGCGATGCCCGCCCGGGTGCGTCACAAACGCGCCGGCTTGGCCCGTTCCGACTCGTTTGCCGGCTTCGGCGATCCGCTGCACCTCATCGGGCGCGAACGGATCGAGGCGCTGGCGCAGGCCTACATCGGTGCGCTCGTGCTGGACTACGACGGGACGATCGTCACCACAGAGAAACGGTGGTCGGTGCCGGACCCAGAGATCGTCAGCGAGCTGGTGCGGTTGGTCAGGGCTGGCGTGAGGTTTGGTATCGCGACCGGCCGTGGCGGCTCCGCCGGTGAGGATCTGCGAAAGGTGCTCCCCGCGGACATCCTGACGTCCATACCGATCGGCTACTATAACGGCGGCCATGTGCGGATGGCCGACGTCGACATCAGGGACGACCCGGCTCCGGAGAATGCCGCCGTCACGTCGACTGCTTCATGGCTCAACGCTCGTCGGGACCTATTCCAGACGTTCCGGTTCAAGCACCGGGGGCCGCAGATCACCGTCGACATGGACACCCTTCACACCCCATATCGGTTTCCCCAGGATCTCCAGGCTTGCGATCCCTTCAGGCAGGGGCTGGTCCGCGTGCTCGGCTCAGGTCACAGCTATGACATAGTGCCTACCGCATCGAGCAAGCTGACCGTCGTCCAAGCACTGGCGGGCGAGCTTCCAACCGGCCATACTGTGCTGTGCTTCGGCGATAGCGGCTCCCGTCTGGGCAATGATCACGCCCTGCTGTCGCACGTTCACGGCATCAGCGTCGGGGAGGTCTGCGGTGCGCCGAACGGTTGCTGGTCCTTGTTCGGTCACGCGCCGACCGGGCCAAGTGCTCTTCTAAAGATCCTGCGTGCTCTTATACCGTCGGAGACCGGAGCGATTCGGCTTGATGTCGCTTCGCTCGGCCTCGACAGGCGCTGAGAGGTTGGTACAAATAGTGAACATACACGACTCGGCCCACTATCTGCCGGAACATGTGGATGTCGCCGGCACCGGTTTCACGGTTATGGATCGCATCTATGCGGATGGCGATCTGGCGGGCGAGGCGCTTGGCGGTTCGTGCGGCAACGTCCTGGTTTCGCTGGCGATGCTCCATCGCCATGTGGCGCCCGTCCTGGCTCTCGGCGATGACGACACCGGGGAGCGGCTGGTGGACGAGTTCACGCGGGCCGGAGCGCTCGTTCGTTACATCTCAAGGCGATCCGATCTGCGATCCCCGGTACTGGCGCAGGAGCTGGATACCTCTTCGGGCACGCACGATTTCAGCTTCGTGTGTCCGGAGACGCAGCAGGAGCTGCCGCAGTATCAGCCCATAGGGGAGGCCGAGTTCGCCTCGGCGCTTCCGGTTCTCGAGCGTTGCAGCGTCTTCTACACGGATCGCCTGTCGATCAGCATCGTCGCTGCGATGCGCACGGCGAATTTATCGGGAGCAATCGTGTTCTTCGAACCTTCGGACTTCGAGGAGGGAGACCTGTTCGACGAGGCGCTAAGTCTCGTCTCCGTCCTGAAGTATTCCGAGGACCGGCTTGGTAAGCGACTGGCGGATCGACCCGCCGATTGCCTGCGTATCGTGACGTACGGTTCCGCAGGACTGGAAGTGCGGGACGATGCCGGAACGCAGTGGTGCGAGGCGATCGACGCCCCAAAGGTTCTCGATACCTGCGGCTCCGGGGACATGGTCAGCGTTGGCGTGATCGACTGGATGCTCACGAACGCGCCCGCCGCAACAAGGCCGAAGGCGGCCGAGCTGATGGCGGGGATTGTGGCTGGACAGAGGCTGGCGGCCGAGAACTGCGCATATGCCGGTGCGCGCGGACTATTCAGGGTCCGGGGTGCGGACTACGTCCGGGATGTCCTTGATGACCGTCACTCGGCCGCCACGAGGTAGTTCTCTTCGAGTCCGGCTTGGGCGCGTAGTTCCTGACGGACCTCCATGAGGAGGACGCCAAGCATGTTGCGACCTACGCCATTGACCTCGCCCCAGAGCCGATTGACGTCGCTGTCGACCGTGGCCGTCTCCACCAACCTCGCGTATCCCGTCGATAGCAGCAGATCGTGCAGGTCTTGGTGCTGTGTGAACTTCGCCTTGAGGACGCGGCGCATGCGGTCGAACTTCGACGTCGACCAGCCCGGGGCCACGTCCCAGTAGTAGAGCCCGTGGGCCGCCATTGCCAGCAGAGCTGGGGACGGTGCTGACATGAGCCAATCGCGAACCGCCGGCTTCCTGGCCTTGCCGGCCTGATACGCGTGCTCGCTCGTCACGTAGGTCTCGCCTTCGAACTCGACCTCGCGCCGGTAGAGATTGCTGAACGCACCGTAGGGCTTCTCGCTTGCCCGATAGAACCGGATTTCATCCATACCGACTTCCTTGCAAATTCACATCTTATAAGACATGCTAATTTGCATGAAGCCGACAAGCAAGCAGATTGATGCGCTCCACGGAAGATTATGTCGAGCCTTCAAAAAGAAGGGGATGACGCTGGCTGACGTTGGGAAGATTTCGGGTGTCCATCCTAGTCAGGTCGGAAGGATAATCTCAGGTAAGTTCAAGACTTTCAGCAATAACGTAGTTCAGATTAGTCGGGTGCTAGGGGTCAAGTTGCCTCGTCTTGAGCTCGAGCCGACTATGGAGGTTGAATGGAACAAAGCGCACGCTAGCATGAGGAAGATCTGGAACGAGACGCCCGAGGGCGCTGTGATCATCCGACGCATGCTCGACGCAGTTGCAGATTTGCAGGCTAGCGCGCAGCCGTTGGTGTCACGGCCTGACGCAGGCCAAGCGCGAGGACGCTGATGGTCAAAAAATCTATGTTTTCGCCCGTTCATGGATCAAGACACGACGAACCGAGTCTTTCGCGGTGACCGTCAGTCCCGGCATCCGCGCGCAGTGTGCTACATGAGCGAGGCCGCCCAACACGAACGGGAACGCAACGTCGCCGAAATGGAAAAGCCGCGCTGGTCGATTACCTTCCTCCGTCTCGCGGACCATTGGCGCGTAGCCCTCGTCGAGGGGGCGGCGCGCACTTGAACGTGGATTGCATCTTCCATGCCCCAGCTTTGAGTATGGCACTCACAATTTTGAGGGTGGTGAAGGCGGCATCGCCTACGCTGGACAGCTCGTGGGACTCGACTGGCCGAACGATCCCAGAAATGGCGCGCGGGTGGGAGTTTCGCTGGATTGATAGGAGCATCGGGACGCATGTCGGCGCGCCGAGTTAACGGCTCGACCATTGCAGCTTCCTCGATGGAGATGAAGGCACCTTACGTTACGAAGTACTTGTTTACGGCGTTAACGACGTCGGTCATGTTCTTGATGACGGGCAATGCGAGCGTGAGCCCTGTCCATAGACTCTTCAGGACTCGCCGGTCGGGCTTTTCCTTCGAGATTTCGCTGTGCAACGTGTTGAACAGATCGGCGGCATCTGGATCCTGAGAGTTTTCCACAAGTCCGGTGAGGGTCGCGATCGCGCGCGCGAGTTCGGGGTCGCGATCCTTGATCGTGTTAAAAGAATTGATAACCTGACTGTTAACTAAGACGTTGTTGCCGGTTCCAGAAACAATGATATCTCCTTTCCTTTGGGCGCGATTGATCTCGTTCATCATCGTCTCATGATTCTTAATATGTACTTCGATTGTCGATTTCTTGGCATCAGCCACGGCTTTATTGTGTAGGCTCAAAATGGTTTCGTATTCATCGCTCTTCCGAATTACTGTCCACAGAGAGCCAATAAAAATGGATAAGGCGACGAGGAAAAGCATCTTGTGGTTGATGATAAACGGCACGCCATCCTCCACGACGAAGGCGAACATGACCCCGAGGCCCAATAACGGACCACTGATAGTTGCGATGAAGTAAAACCTAGAGCTTGCTTGCCGCATTTGTTGAACTTCGTTGTAGCGGTCCGGATCGTAAATACGACCGTCATCTGCCGGTTCCGGAAAGTAGTCACTCGCCTCCGGTCTGCGTGCCCCGCCAATCATGTCATACCCCCCGAGGATTTGCGCACGCCGGACCATAGCATGGGGAGGCGTGGAAGGGCCATCGCGCGGCCTCTTACGATCAGTTCTCGGTGCGGTGCGACGGGATTGCGCGGCTCGCCCACACCCGACTGGCCGAACATTTTGCCTGCTTTTCGCTTTGTAAAATCACTAGCACGGGGTTGATCAATGCGCCGACCATCTTAGTCGAAGCTGGCGATCCGCGCCGCTTCACTCACCGGCGCCAGTTCCTGAAGCTGCGTGGCCTCCATCTCCCGACGTATCGGTCAGGTACCTGCCGCAGCCGCATGAAGCTGTCCAAGCCAGAAATTCTGGATGGTCGAACACGTCACTGCGCGTCGGCGCGACAATAGTTTCTACCGCAAGCTGCGACAATGTGTCGCCGGACACGAGGACAATGCCGACCGTTGCCGCAGGGCGATGAGGGCGATCACCGGCACCTATGTCCACGGTCTGTTCGGCCTCGCCGCGCAGCGGACCGCGTGGCTCGCGGCGCTCGGCGTAGCGGGGAGCGGTGTCGATCATAGCGCCTCGATCGATGCCGCGCTGGATGCCATTGCCGCCGAACTGGAGGTGCATCTCGACATCGATGGACTGCTCGCCATCGCGCGGGCCGACGGCGACCATTGACCGTCTCGCGGACAGTCGCTCCAATGGCCAGACTATCCGCCGGAGCCTGACCACATGGAACGATCGTCCCTCTCTGCCGACGAACTGACTCGTCTTGGACTGTCCGATGTGGAGGGCGCGGCCCTGGCGACCTGGATCGCGACGCCCTCCGACGATCAGCTGATCGCGACGCTCGGCGAGAGCCTCGACGCGGACTATGCCTTCGGGCTCGATCCGCTGGCGAAAGGGCGTGCCTGGCTGCGCAACGCTCGCCAGATGTTGCGCGCGCGGATCTGTCCCGATCACGACGCCCGGCTTCGCGATGCCCGGCTGAGCGAAAGCCATTCCGACACGCTGGCGCTGGCCGCCGTCTTCGCGTCGCTGCTGCAAGGCCAGCTTGGCGGTGCCATCAACGTCACGCTGGTCGCTGTGATCCTCGCCAGGCAGGGCGTGCGCTCGCTGTGTGCGTGAGGCGATGAGCCGCATCACGCCGGCATCCGTCGCGGCGGAATGGGTATCGACGGTGATCGGGCTCGACCCGCTGTTCTTCCACGCCGAGGCGCGGCGGTTCATCGTCGATCCGGACGTCGAGGCAGCCGCGATCCGCACCGCCGTCGCGCATGAGGCTATCCTGCGCCCGACCGCGCCGGACTTCTTCGCCACCGCCGACTATGACTGGGCGTTCGATCCGGCGAGTTGGGATCGCGGGATCGACGCAGTCTTCCAGATGCGTGTGCTCCAGATGCTGTCGACACTGCAAGGCCAGCCGCAGGCGCTGACCGATCTCGATTTCGGCCGTATCGTCGTGCGCCGCGTCGACTCCGTCACCGCGTTCGACTGTTCGCCGCGGTTCGTCCGGGCACCGTCGCTACGCTTCGTGGTGATGCCGTTCGTCTTCAGCGAACTGGCCGGGCTGCTCCTGCGCGGCTTCGCGGAATGGATCGGCGGCGACACGCGTGCCGATTGGGATGCGCTCGTCGTGCCCTTCATGGATGAAACCCGCGAATGCCCGCCCAGCCTGCGGCAGGCGATCGCGCGAATGCTGACCGATCCCGCTTTCGACCTGTTCTCGGCCATCGAACAACCGGCCTGGACGCTGCGTCGTGAAGCATCGTGGTTCGCCCCGGCCCGCGAGTTCCATGAGACCGGCGAGAGCAACCTTGCCGAAGCGCATCTAAGCTACGCGCTGCACGATTTCGCGCTGGCCCATGAACTAGGCCATGCCCTGCTCGGCCATGCTCGTCCCGGGCCCGGTGACGACCGCATGGCACGCGAGCTGGCGGCGGACGACCTGGCGATGCGGCTCTATGCCGGATCGTGGGGCTGGCGTGACGATCTCCTCGACGGCGCGCCACTGGATCAGGCCGCGCGCAACCTGCTCGGTCCGATCATGTTCGTGTGGTTCTGCGAATGGCAGATGACGCTCGTCTTCGCCTGCACCGCGCGCTTGCGGGAACGGATGACCGAAGCGGAGCGCGCAGAGTTCCGAAGCCAGGGGGAGGCATGGCACGCCGAACAGCAACGCCGCGCGCAGGTTCTGCTGGGAATGGCGATCGCCTATCCTGCCGCCGTCATCGCGCATGGTGGCCGTTTTCCGATCGACGACGCCACTGGCCTTGGACATCTGCAGGCGAACATGGGTCGGTTCGCCGGGCAGATCGGGCAATGGGTCCTCGAAATTCCGGAAAGCGCGATCGACGTGGTGCAGGCCCTGCTCGACGATAGTGACTTGAGTCGGACGAGGTAGATAAGGGAACTCACGCGGCCGGTTGCCGGGGCAGATATCGCGCTTCCGCTACAATTGCGCGCTTCAACGCTTGCGATCAGTGGGTTACGCTATTCCGCGGAGGCTTGATCCCGGCATGCACGACTGTCCACCGCCTAACGATACCCTCGACCGTTGGCTGACACCCTATTCCAGCGTCCGCAGCAAGGGACGCTATGGTCACCTGCTGCTCGAGCAGGACTGCGATTGCGACGGCGATCTCATCGACGAGATGCGGCCTTATTTCGAATCGGCACATGGCGATGCGCGTGCCTTCTTCCACGATCAGATGGGCATCGACCTCCATCCCGATGCTGCCGATCCGGCTGCCCACGCGACCTATCCCTCGTGCCTGCCGCCGATCACGCGCCGCGGTCTGTTCGGAGAGGTCATGGCGGGCATGCTGACCGAGCGTTACGAGTTCGTCGGCAAGCACAGCTGGCGGATTCCGGTCTTCCTGTTCCGCCACCACGAGGACGCGGAACATTACCTGTTCGCGCTCGCCCGTGACGGGACGCGGACTCGCCAGATCTATGGTCGCAAGGGGTCCGATTTCGTTGCCGTATCGCTGGCCGCCGACGGTAGCGTCGCCCGTGCGATCGTCGGTGAGGCGAAGTGGCGCAAGGAGTTGCAGCCATCCGTCATGACCGAGCTGATGCACGGCAAGCTCGTGAAGAACAAGAATACAGGGGCCAAGGTGCGCAGCGGCAAGGGTATCTGGTATCAGGTCAACCGCGACATTCCCGCCCCGCACGGGCTTCGCCAACTCCAGCGGCTGCTGCGCGAACTCGATCCCGAGGGTCACTCCGCTGCGATCCTGTCGCTCGATCGGGTGCTGTCGGTTCGCAACGCGACGCCGCTGCCCCGCACCAACCTGATTTTCATCGCAGGCGGCGACGTCGCCAGTCGCGACGGTCAGAATTCGCTGATCCCGTGGGAGGAATTGCCGGCAGACTACACGGCACCCCACGATCTACAGGTCGTCGAGATGATCCTGAACGATGGCGATACGCTGATCGATGGGCTGTATGACGCTCTCTGGCCCGCTCCCTGATGCCAGAGCATGATCCGGAGCGGCTGGAGATCGCCAACGGCATTCGCATCGGCCTGGCACTCGAGAACGAACTCTCTGCCGATCAGGCGCGCGCCTATGTGCGTTGCCTCCAGACGAGCTGGCAGGTTCCGACCATTCAGTGGAGCGGTCGTGATTCCCGCGAACAACTGGCCGATGCACGCCGCCTGCTCCACGCCGCCGGGGTGCTGCGGGAGATCGAGGGACCAGCATCGACACGCGCGATCGATTGCTATCGGCGCGCTGGCGAAATCTTCGAATGGCTGGCCCGTGCCGCCGACAAGGCGCGTACCCTTGCTCCCATCGAACTCTTCGCAGCGGCGGCCTTCCAGCTCGGGGGCCTGCCCGCGATGGCCAACGCGCTGCTCGCGCAATTGCCGGTCGAGGGAGCGGGTTCGAGCCTTTATGCCGACTTCCTGCGCGCCGATTTCGATGGTGTGCTGGCCAAGTCCACGCGGTTCTGGCGGGACCATCCCGATCTGACGCACCGCGATGCTTCCCCGGCATTGCTCCGCGAGGATGCCGAGGACCGCCTCAGCTGGTACTTCACCGTGGAGTTGGTGCGTGCGCTCGGCCTGTTTGCGGATGCCTTGCGGAGGGACGATATTCCGCGGCTGGAACAGGCCATGGCCAAGCTGAAGGCACTGGACGCGATGGCATTGCGAACCTTCAGCGAGGACGTCTCGCTGCTGGTGATGTTGCTGCATCTCGTGGGTCAGGGCTATGTGGCATCCAGCATCTACCGTCCCGTCAATCGCATGGCCGAGCTCGCCCCGGATCGTGCGCCTCGACTGATCGCCTATGCACGTGACCAGTTTTCCCGCGGTCGCGGCATCCTCTGGTCCTCGCAACAGGCGGGGCTCGATCGCCTGCTGCACCATTCCTCCTTCGCGCTATGCACGCCGACCGGATCGGGGAAGACGCTCGTCGCCAATCTCGCGCTGGTCAAGGAGCTGCTGCTGCGGGACCATGGCGACATCGTACCGCTCGCGCTCTATCTGGTGCCATCGCGCGCATTGGCCGGAGAGGTCGAAGCGAAACTGCATGCCGAACTCGGTGCCGACCTGATCATCACCGGTCTCTATGGCGGGGCCGACTGGGGCATCACCGACTATTGGCTCGATGCCGACAGGCCGACGGTGCTGATCGCGACCGTGGAAAAGGCGGACGCACTGATGCGCTATCTTGCGCCGCTGCTACTCAACCGCCTGCGACTGCTGATCGTCGACGAGGCGCATCAGGTCGTGCCGGAGGCCAACGATAGCACACGTGTCGCATTCGCCGAGCATAGCAGCCGGGCCCTGCGGCTGGAAAACTTCGTCGCCCGCCTTCTCGCCCGCGTCCCCGATCTCGTCCGGATCGCATTGACCGCGGTGGCGGGTGGTGCCGCCGGACCGGTCGCGCGGTGGGTGGAAGGCGACCAGAATGCGCAGCCGATCGGGTTGCGCTATCGCAGCACCCGGCAAGTGATCGGCGTCCTCCAGACCGCGCCGCAGCGGCGCTGCACGATGCTGCTGGACCTGATGAACGGCAGGCCGCTCTATGTGCAGGATCGGGGCGATCCGGTGTATCTGAACCTGACGACGCCGCCGATGCCGCAACTGCCCGCGACCATGCGCAACAGCATCTACCGCTTCAACCAGCTGACCGTGCTGTGGACTGCGCTCCATCTGATCGAGGGCGATCGCCGCATCCTGATCTCGCTGGCGCAGGAGCCCGAACAGACGATGCGCTGGTACAAGGAGGCGCTGGCCTTGCCTGCGTGGCAGGCGCTGCCGCGTTTCCGGCCACCCGATGATTGGCGCGGCGAGCGGTTCGCCGAGGCACGCGCGGCCTGCATCGACTATTGCGGTGAGAACGCCTTCGAAGTGGTGCTGCTCGATCACGGTATCGCGACCAGTCATGGGCAGATGCCGCAGCGTCTGCGCCGTCTGATGACCGCCCTGATCGACGAGCGCATCTGTCCCATCACCGTCGCGACTGCCACCCTGACCGAGGGCGTCAATCTGCCCTTCGATATCATCTTCGTAACGGCGCTCAAGCGCAGTGCCTATGACAATGTGGCACGGCGGACGGTCGATACGCCCTACACCGCTGCCGAGTTTCGCAATCTCGCCGGCCGCGCCGGCCGTCCGGGCGCTACGCGCGGTATGGAAGGGCTGACGCTGGTCGCGCTCCCGACCGCCGTTGCGGCATCAGCGGCAGGGCAGCAGGATACCCAGCGCAACCAGATGGCGGGAATGAAGTCGGACTACGACACGTTGCGCGAGGCGATGCGTCTCGACGAACTCGCGGGGGATGCGGCGCTGGGTCCGCTGGCGTTACTCCTCGAAACGCTGCGCGATCGCGTCCGCGTGCATTTTCGCATCGTCACCGACGAGGCGTTCCTGACGTGGCTGGAGGCGGCGTTGCCGGACGGGATCAGCGACGAAGCGGGAACCGGTGCGACCGACCCGGCGTCGCGGTTCGCCGACAGCCTCGATGAACTCGATGCGTTTCTGCTTACCGCGATCGAGGAGGTCGCGCGGCTCGACGACGTTGCGAAGGACGGCGTTGCCCTGGAAGCCGATCTCGTCGCGATCTGGCGCCGGACCTTCACATTCGCAGCGCAGGTGCAGGAGGATTGGCTGGAACAGGCCATCGTCAGGCGTGGCCAGGCGATCGTATCGACGATCTACCCGGATCCCGACGAGCGCCAGCGCCTGTATCAATATGGCTTCTCGCCTTATGTCGGCAGGCGGTTCGAAGTGATCGCACCCGCGATCCGCGAGGGTCTGGAGGCGGCGACCGACTATGGCCGCGCCGATACCGCGTCGCGGCTGTCACGCTTCGTCGTCATCGGTCGGCTGCTGACCGGTGATCGCGGCTTCGGGTTCCGGATCCGGGATACGCAGACCGATCGCCGAATGCTGGAGAACTGGGTCGGCATTCTTGGCTGGTGGATGCACGTGCCCGGCGCGGTGAAGCCCGAGCCGACCGATCTCAGGGCATGGCAGCGCTTCGTGTCGGACAATCTGGAATTCCGCCTCGGCGTCGCCATCGGCGCGGTCGTGGCCCAGAGCTGGTCGGCCGGTGCCGGCGATCCGCTCGCCATTCCGTCACTGGAATCGTGGCGGGAAACGAGTGGCCTGCCCTGGTTCGGGTTCTGGGCACGGGAATTGTTGCGCTGGGGCACACTGGATCCGTTTGTGGCGTTCGCTCTGGCGCAGGGGAGGGCCAAGACCCGTGATGACGCCGTTCTCCTGCGGATCGACTTCGATGCATGGCGGTCGCAGGAGATCGACCGGCCGACATCGGAAGATCATATCGATCCGCAGCTGTTTCTCCGTTGGGAACGCGAACTGCCACGTCGGATCCATGACGATTTCGAGGAGGAACCCGAACCCGCCCGTCTGACGGGCACGGCCGGCAGCAGGCGTGTCTATGGCGTCTTGCCAGTAACGACCGATGGCGGAACCCGGTGGCTCGATCCAGCCGGCTACGAACTCGCCCGTTCGGACGATGGCTCGACCGTCTTCGACGCCCGCGACCTTCGCGACGACTTCGTCCTCGATGCCTCCGGCCTGCCATCGGTGGACCGCGTCTTTCGACGGAGAGGGCGTCGATGACCGCGTATGCCGATAGCCACTATATCGCTGGCACCCGCCTCCAGTGCGAAACGCCTTATGGTTGCAAACCCGCTATTGGTGCCGGGACGTTCGCGCCGGTCTTACACTCGTAGGTCGTGACGGCCTTCAGCCCTCGGCAGACGCCTTGCGCCATGTCGGTCTGAGCCTGCGCGGTGAACTGGTTCGGAAAGGGCTGGGCCGCCTCGAAGACCTTGCTCACCTGCTGGTAGAGCCGGTTGTTCATGATCTCGGGCTGCTGATAGAAGGCGGCGTTCGATACCAGTAATGTGCGCCACGGCGAGCCGTTGCCCAGATCCTGTGCCTGCACGATGTAGTTCCGCATCGGCAATCCGGTCATCATGTCGGTGAACGCGGTCGCGTCGGTGGCGCATGGCGATCCCGTCGCGCAGTTGGCGGCGCTGGTCACGAAGCTGTCGGCGAACAGGAGAGATTGCGGGTTGTTGCCCCAAGGGACGGGTATGATCGTCGTCGGGATCGGCTGTCCGGCCTTGGCGATGAAGTAGCTGCGCTCGGAAAAGCCGATATCCGCCGTAGCGGATCCGGCGGCGAAGATGCGTTCCGACGCTCCCGGGTTCGTCCCGTCATCCTTGTGGATGGTCCCGTTGATGCAAGGGTTGCCGGTCAGCGTTACGGTTGCGCACTGGGTCGTCAGCGTCTTCAGGTCGCCGATCGTCGCAGGATCGATCGGCCCGTCGAAAGCCTTTGCGATCGATCCGTATCCATAACGTTGGACGAAGGCATTCAGGTAGATCGACGGTAGCCGCCAGCTCCCGTTGAAATCGCCGACCAACGCCATGCCGCCATTCGGTGCCCGCGGCATCGTCGCGACCAGAGCGTCGAGTGATGTGACGGACGCGAAGTCGGTGTCGTTGGTGAAGAGGAAGTCCATGCACAGCCAGCTGGGGATGCCATAGAGTACGCCATTGTAGGTCGCTGCTGCCGTCGAGACCGGAAGCGCGGTCTGTTGCGATAATGCCGCCGGGTTAAGCAGCTTCTGCTCCGCAAGAAAGCCGAGATAGAGCATGTCCAGTTCCATCACGTCGTACCCGCCCGCCTGCAACAGCGGTGGCAACGTACCGAAATCGTAGATGCCGACATCGGTCATCACCGCATCCAGCACGACCTGCGGATTTTGCTGCTGATAGGTCGCGACGACATGCGCGAGCAACGGACCGAAGCCGACTGTCGGATCTGTGGGAAGATAAGGATAGAGCGCGACCTTGAGCGCGCGGGTCTGGAGCCCGGTCAGGACGAGTGTCCGATCAGGACCATCGGCTGTCATTTTCAGTTGCGGGAACAAGACGCCGCCGCACTGGAGCCAGCCTAGCGTTTTGTCTGTATCAGACGGGGCGATATCGATCCTTATCTCTCCGCCGCTCGGCGCGATGAACACTTTCGTACCGGTCGTGCCCGTGGTCCAGCCGTCGGCGGTGCAGGCGATCGGAAACCGTCCCTTGTTCTGGATCGCCAGCGTTCCAGCCGAAGCGGATCCGGCGGAAACCAGCGCCGCCCCGAACGCGGCGGCCCGGATCACATTGAGAAATGATGATTGCATCCGACTGTCCCCCTCGATCCAATGATCGACATGACAAGGCTGGCACATCCGGGGGTAATGACAAGCTGGTTGAAGGAATTTACCTCCATTATGGAAGAAATAATTAGATGCTCCTGCGTTTGACTGGATTTTGATGAGAAAATTCTGAAAATACAAATAGTAGAATGTCGTTGACCGTCATTTCGGTCAGCTGTGTGATGTCGGAAAGATCGCTATAATATAGAGGTAATGAGAAAAATTAATGCTGAAGAATGGATTGCTCCATCGCTTCAACAACGCCGTCGTTCCATCGCGTTGCCGCAGCGCCGCGACAATCGGGGCGATCCACATGCGTGGAGCCCGTGATCGGACGTTCGACGCTTCGATCGGTTGGATGTCGATCGTACGGCCTCAGGTCATTACTCGACCGGGATTCCTTGACCACTTTGTATGACGCGAAGCTGAGAAAGTAGTAGAGAACGGCGCGCCGATGGCCGCACCCCGGGCGATACGAATTCGATCAGTGGATCATGATCGCGCTCGTCGCCCAGATAATGAGCGGACCCGTCGTCCAGTTCGACCGCGTCACCCGGCGCCATGGCGATGATCGCGCTGGCCTACTCGCGGGTGACGAACGTCGTAGAGACGACGCCCGCCGATCGGTCGTCGATGTTCAGTACGTAACGCATCGTGGCATCATCTCAGATGCTTTCGAATCGGAAGCAATAAAGATCCGCGTAGGTCTTTTCTTTCGATGCGATCGCGCTCCATCTGTGGCTGTACGATCACCGTGGGACCCACATGCGCTATCCGATATCACGCGGCGCCATGCGCCTGGCTGACGGTCTCGCGCGCCGTCGGTTACGCTATCCGCGCCCGATTCTGACCATGCCCGACCTGTGCGTCCTCGACGTGCCCGCGCTCTTTGCATCGCCGACCTTGCCGCTGGGCCGCTATTACCCCGTCATCATCGAAACGGACCGCGAATGGTGCGAGTGGAACGCATTCCTGCATGCCGACCGGGATGCGCCAGTCGCGCCCGACCTGCTCGATCGCCGTGCGTCCGTGCTGATCGCGAGCGAAATTACCTCCGCCCATTATGATCCGCCCCAGCGCGGCTGGCCGTGGATCCTGCTCTGCCGCTGGCCGACCGAACATGTCGCTGTCGCGGGAGACCATGGCGATCTGTTCGCGCGATCCGCCTACACGATCGAGGTGACCGCCGATCCTGCCGCCCGGGCGAGAATGCAGGCGCATCTGTTCAAATCGCTCTACCGCCAGGGCACTCTCGAGATCGTCATCGTACCGCCATCGCCGTTATCCGGCAGTAGCTGAGAAGTTCGTGGAGCGATCATCCGCTGCAATCCGACGCGGAAGCACGCCGGACTATAAGCCCCAGGCGACGTCCTGAACGCCCGCCGCCCGGATCGCCAGGATCTCGCCTTCGGTATCGTTTTCTTCGCCGGTGATCCTGGCGATGGTGGCAAGGAAGTCGCCCGGTTCGGACGCCTTCACGATCCGTTCCCGGTCGAGTAGCATGGCGAGGAACGCAACGAGTTTCCGCTGCGCGGCGACCAACACCTTCACGCCTGTAGCACCATCGAAGACGAAACCATCGGCCGGGGACGCGACTGCTTTGCCGGATACACCAGGCAGCTTGCGCCGGCATCCGGTTGCCGTCTCACCCGCTGGGCCTCAGTCGTCCCGCATCGCCTTTTCGGTCATGTAGGCGCAGTAAGAGCACAGACCTTCGTCGGCGCCGCCGAGATACTCGCTGAGGCCTATCCCCGATCCGCAGCGCGCGCATTCGGAATCGTAATCGGTGCCCTCGCCACAGGACGCACAGCGGTCTTCATCCTCGACCAGCGTGTTCCGCTCGCACGACGGACATTGATGTACCGGACCATCCTCGCCGGTATCCTTGGCACGGATATAGGCATCTGCACCGTACAGATCGTCGATGGCTTGCTCGATGACGTCGGCGCTTTCGGGAAAGACGCCACAACTGCGGCAGCGCAGTTCCATGTCCTCCTGCTCGCCGTTCTCCGCGTCCACCTGTTCGACCAGCTCGTTCCCGCACGCCGGGCATTTCAATTGCGCCCGCGCCATCGAGCCCGAATACCAGTCGATCCCGGCATAGGTTTGCCGAGCCTCGCGCACCTCCTGATCGTACAGTTCCTTCGTCTCGAGCATCGTCGCCCAGACCTCGCCCAGCCGCTCAAGCGGATCCTCCTCCAGCTGACGAAATAACGATGCCACGACGGGGAAGCCCTTGGCGAGCGCTGCCCGGATCGAGGTCGCCGGCTCGCTGGTGTAATGATGCTCCATGTCGTTGCGGATGCGGTTGAGCGTCTGGAGTGCCTTGTCGTCGATCGCGATCCCGAAATCGGCGGCGCGCTCGCCGATCTGACGGAAGTCGATCGTCGAGTGGCCCACCTGCGCCATCTCGATCCCGCCGGCACCGTCCGGCACGGGTTTCGACTTCGCGCCGATCACCAGCATCGGATCGGCGGCCGGCGCCTTGCGGATCAGCGCCTCCTTCGCGAGCAGCAGTACGCCTGCGTAGAAATTGCGGACCGCCGAGATGTCGCGTTCTGCATCCTGCTGGCGGAAATCCTCCACGCCCATGCGGATGGACGACACGGCGTTCTCGAACAGCGACGGCACAGGCGACCTTTCATAGCAGACGTGTCGAGATGTGGATCGAGGCCGGCACCTGCAAGTCGGACCCCGATGCGCCGAGCCACGTCGGTGCAGCGCGGACGTGAGCGTTCGATTGGCGCGCGATCGACGGGCGGGGTCTGCGCGGGGCGACGGGAGCACAGGACCGCGCGCGGCAGCGCGTGGGCGGAGTGCGGGATCAGAGGAGAGGATGATCGGGATGAGTGTCGCTGCGAGATTGGCTTGAGAGCGACGCACATGTCGAAAGGTTGAGACGATGAACATCGGTGAACTTCGCAACGTCAATGGTCGTCTGATGGGTTCGATCGCGACGCGCACGATCGATCTGCCGAAGATCGGGCTGCGCCCGGTGCAGAGCGACAATCCGCGCGCGCCGCGGTTCGAGGTGGTGGCGCTCAATGTGGCGCGGCGCTGGGTGCAGATCGGGGCGGTCTGGGAAGCCGCGATGAAGCGGTCGGGTGAGGTCTTCCTCGCCGGCACGATCGACGATCCGAGCCTGCCCGAGCCGCTGCCGGTCGCGCTGTTCCCCGCGGCCGACTTCGATGGTTACATGGTCGCGTGGCGCCGCGATACGATGCGCTCCGACTTCGGCGGTGGCTTCGGTGCCAGCAACTACGACGCCGACACGCAGGGCGAGCGCGGCCGGGGCGGCGAGCGCGGCGACCGGCAGGACGGCGGCTTCGGCGACAGCACCGCGGGCGACCGCGGCGAACTGGTCGGCGCGGGCGGCGGGGACGACCTCGACGACGGCATGCCGTTCTGATCCGGCCGCACTGACCGCCTGACCGGGGCCGGGGGAGCATCGCTTCTCCGGCCCCTTTTCCTGTCCGATCATCCGAAAGGCAGCATCGTGGCCTATTCAGCATCCGCTCGCGGAATCCACAGTCCCGTCGAACCGTCGTCCGATTACCCGGGTGGCAACGGTTTGCGCGGCCATAGCCGTTCCATCGTAGAGACCGGCACCGTCATCGCCCGGATCTTCGACCTGCTCGAAGGATCGCGGCTCGAACCGTTTGCGGCCGAGGTCGCGTGGGGACTGGTCAACGGCACGCGCCGGCAGTCGCAACGCTAACGGCTTCCTCCGGGCCGGGGGATCGCGCCTCCGGCCCATCGTTCGTCCGATCCCCGGAGCCCGTATTATGCCCGACACCGACACTTCGCGCAGCGTCCGCAACTTCGCCGACCTGCCGGCACTCTATGCCGCAATGACCGAAACCCCCGATTTCCAGCGTGCCTTCGGCGATCCGATCCCGCTGTCGATCATCGAGCCCGGCGACGCGCCCGGCGAGCACGACATGCCCGAACCGCTGGCGGTGCAGGCCGAATGCGGCGCGATCGTCGCGGCCATGTTCGACCTGTTCGCCGATACACGCATGGCGCCGCTGGCAGCCGAGGTCGCATGGGGGATCGTCAACAGCTTCCACTTCGTCGCGCAGAAGCTGGAGCGGCGCGAAGATGCTCTGGCGGACGAACTCGGGGAACTGGCGCGCCGCCCCGACCTCAGCGAGGTCTACAACAACGAGATGGAGGAGAAGCAGATTCTCTGCCAGTCGGTCGCCGAGCACCGCGCGGCGATGGAATGCTGCCGGGATTACGCCGCCGAGATGTACCGGGTCCAGTCGGGGTGGCCGTGGTCGCCGTCGCGCGGGAGCCGGGCATCGAAGGCGTCGACCGCGACGCAGGTGGCGATCCAGGACTATCTGCGCCAGCGTGAGCTCGACCAGCGCGATCGCTACCTGCCGCGCGGACCGCTGGTGGTCGCATCGGGACACGCCCAGTGGCACGACTGGCAGTTGGTCTGGGACCGGCTCGATGCGATCCGCGAACGGATCACGACGATGACGGTGGTCACCACCGCGCAGCGCAAGGGGTTCGACGCGATCGTCTCCGCGTGGTGCGCGAGCCGGAACGTGCCGCTGCTCGCCTTCGGCCTGATGGGCGGCGGGCGACGCGCGCCGTTCCTGCGCAACCGCAAGCTCGCCGAGCTGAAACCGGTCGAGGCGGTGCTGGGCGAGGGGTCGGGCATTCAGGCCAATCTCTATCAGACGCTGCGGCAGGCGGGCGTTCCGATCCACGCCTTCCGCAAGGCCGATCAGGCACCGGTGGCGCAGGTCGGCCGCCCCGGCGGTGCGCTGCTGCGGCGCGCTGCCTGACCCTTCCGCCAATCCGGGATGGCGCTGTGCGCGCCATCCCCAACCCGGAGATATCCGTCATGCGCGTGTACGGCAGCTGCATCGAACCCGGCGGCATGGAACTCGAGGATGAATGGTGGACGGCCCCCTGTCCCGACTGCGGGAAGCCGGCGCGGCATGGCCACGTCCAGCATTTGGAAGGCGGTTGTATCAACGCCTGTTTCCCGGTGTCGTGCATGGTGTGCGGCCATCACGAGGGGTTCGCGGGGGATCCCTGATGTTTCGCGCAAGCCCATGCGGCCCTCGTGGCGGGCGTCGGGAATAAGCTTCTCTGCCGACACACTTTCATGGTGGCACGGGACCGCGTCGGCCTCAAGGACGGCGGGGGCCCACCATTTTCTTCGGCGGAACCGGCGTCGGTAACCACCATCGGCGTGGTGGCCGCCGAACAAAATCGTGACCCCCACCGCCGCTTGCGCGGTCGGGCTGCGCCCGATCCTTGACCCCGTCGCTCGAAGCCCGTGCGCGGGAGGTGCCTCTCGAAAAGATGGAGGCGACGATGTGCAGGGTATTGAACAGGCGGGTGGACGGCGTTCCGGCGGGGGCGGTCTATATCGGGCGCGGCTCGAAATGGGGGAATCCGTTCGTCATCGGGCGCGACGGCGATCGGGCGGAGGTGATCGCGAAGTACGAACGCTGGCTGCGGGGGCAGCGTCATCTGCTCCGGGTGCTGGACGAACTGCGCGGACGCGATCTGGTGTGCTTCTGCGCACCGCTGGCGTGCCACGGAGATCTGCTGCGGCGGCTGGCGAACGCGACGCGCGAGGAGCGGATCGCGTGGTGGCGCGGGGCGGGATGACCGCACGGCCGCACGATACGGGGGGATCGGGCACAGGTCCGGTCCCCCGTTTGATGCGTCATCCACCATCGCCCACGTTCCGCTGAAAGGCCCGCCATGGGCATCGAGCCCATGCCGGTCCTCGGGCGCGTGGGGCGGGCGTCGGGGATAATATTCTCTCTCAACAAGTCCGAGGGTGGCACGGGACCGCACCGGCCTCAAGGACGACGGGGCCCCACCATTTTCTTCGGCGGAACCGGCGTCGGCAACTCCCATCGGCGTGGTGGCCGCCGAACAAAATCGTGACCCCCATCGCCGCTACGCGGTCGCTTCGCGATCCTTGACCCCGGTGCTCGGAGCCCGTGCAGGGGAGGGGACCTCTTGAAGAAGAAGGAGGTTCCCATGACCGACGCCAACGTTTCTCAGCCCGCCGACATCACCGACCTGTTCGCCGGGGAGACCACCGAACCCTCGCACAGCTTCGCCGCCGCCTTCACCGAGACGGTCGACGGCTTCCGGATGACGCGCGGCGACGATCCGGTCACGGCGGGACTGCCGGATGCATGGGAAGCCGAACGCGCGTCCGAGATGGTGGTCCAGACGCTCTTCGACGTGATGCGCGACACCCGGCTGGAGGATGTCGCGGCGCGGCTGGCATGGGGCGTCGTCCATGCCTTCCACAAGGTGGCCAAGCAACTCGACGACGAGGCGGGCCGGGCGGCGGTGCAGGTGAAGGACCTGATCCGGTCGGCGGACGGCAGCGAAATCGGCACCGTCGAACTGGAGGAGGCGCAGGCGCTGTGCCAGTCGCTGGACGAAGCACGCGAGGCGGTGGAGTGCATGCGCGACCGGGCAGCGGATACGTTCCGGGTGGAGACCGGACGCCCGTGGTCGGCACCGCGCGCGACGCTCGTATCCAGCAAGCGCACCGCATCGGTGGTGGACGGCACCAACTTTCTTGCAGCCCGCCGCCAGCGCCGGATCGAAGCGCACGCGCCGCAGGGTCCGGTGGTCCTCTTCTCGGGTGGACAGAAGTGGCACGACCACCAGCAGCTCTGGGACCGGTTGGACCAGATCCGCACGCGGGTGCCGGCGATGGTGCTGGTCACGACCGCGCAAGGCAAAGGGTGCGACGCGATCGCGGCGGCGTGGGCGGCCAGT
>JBELMF010000018.1:0-31903 GCA_042096015.1 Sphingomonas sp. | reverse complement strand
TGCTCGCCCGCGCCGACTTCATCACGCTGCACACGCCGCTGACCGACCAGACGCGCAACATCCTGTCCGCCGACAACCTCGCCAAGACCAAGAAGGGCGTGCGGATCATCAATTGCGCGCGGGGCGGGCTGATCGACGAGGCGGCGCTCAAGGAAGGGCTCGACAGCGGCCATATCGGCGGCGCGGCGCTCGACGTGTTCGTGACCGAGCCGGCCAAGGAAAGCCCGCTGTTCAACACGCCGAACTTCATCTCCACGCCGCACCTCGGCGCGTCGACCACTGAGGCGCAGGTCAACGTGGCGATCCAAGTCGCCGAGCAGATGGCGGACTATCTCGTCTCGGGCGGCGTCACCAACGCGCTCAACATGCCGAGCCTGACCGCCGAGGAAGCGCCCAAGCTCAAGCCCTACATGGGCCTTGCCGAGAAGCTGGGCAGCCTGGTCGGCCAGCTGGCGCATGGGGCGATCGACCGCGTGTCGGTGCACATGGAAGGCGCGGCGGCGGAGCTCAACCCCAAGCCGATGACCAGCGCGGTGCTGAAGGGCTTCCTCGGCACGCAGACCGACACGGTCAACATGGTCAACGCACCGGTGCTGGCGCGCGAGCGCGGCATGGAAGTGCGCGAGATCCGCACCGAGCGCGAGGGTGATTACCACACTTTGGTGCGCGTGTCGGTGCGCACCGCTGACGGCGAGCGCTCGGTGGCGGGCACGTTGTTCGGTGACCAGGCGCCGCGCCTGGTGGAGCTGTTCGGCATCAAGGTCGAGGCCGATCTGACCGGGGCGATGCTCTATGTCGTCAACGAGGACGCGCCGGGCTTCATCGGCCGGCTCGGCACCACGCTGGGTGAGGCGGGCGTCAACATCGGCACCTTCCACCTCGGCCGGCGCCAGGCGGGCGGCGAGGCGGTTTTGCTGCTGTCGGTCGACGAGCCGGTGACGGCGGAGCTGCTGGCCAAGGTCAAGGCGCTGCCGGGCGTGAAGACTGCGATGGGGCTGCGGTTCTGAGCTAAGCCTTGCCCGGGTGAGTGCCGACGGGCACCTTTCTCCCTCTCCCCGCTTGCGGGGAGAGGGCAGGGGAGAGGGGCAGTGACGAGAACCGATGTTGAACTACTGAAGCGCGCCAAAGCGATGCGGCGCGAAATGACGCCGCCTGAAGCCCGCCTCTGGTACCATCTCCGCGGCAAGCGCTTCGGCGCGGTCAAGTTCAGCCGTCAGGTCGTGATTGGGCGCTACATCGCGGATTTCTGCGCCAGAGCGCGCAAGCTGATCATCGAGGTTGACGGCGACACGCACGCGGGCAACGAGGCGCGCGACGCGCAGCGAACGGCTGCGTTGGAACGTGAAGGATATCGTGTGCTGCGTTTTACGAACGCTGACGTGATGCGGAACGAGGCGGGCGTGCTGGAAGCCATCGCCGCTGCGCTCGTGACTGCCCCTCTCCCCGACCCTCTCCCCCGGAGGGGAGAGGGAGACTTTCTCCCCCTCTGCCGCATGACCATGCTGCTTCCCGAGGGGTTTCGCGATCGCTTGCCGCCGCATGCCGATGCCGCCGCGGCGGTGGAATCGCGTGTGCTCGGCGTTGCGCATTCCTACGGCTATGAGCGTGTCGATCCGCCGCTGGCCGAATTCGCCGAGGGGCTTGCCTCGCGGCTGAAGGACGGCGGGTTGGCCGATGCGGTTCGGTTCGTCGACCCGGTGAGCCAGCGGACCATGGCGATCCGGCCGGACATCACCGCGCAGGTGGCGCGGATCGCGGCGACCCGGATGGCGCACCATCCGCGCCCGGTTCGCCTCAGCTACGCCGGGTCGGTGCTCAAGCTGCGGGGCGGGGCGCTCCAGCCCGAGCGCGAGGCGCGGCAGATCGGGTGCGAGCTGATCGGGCTCGATACCGTCGCGGCGGCGCGCGAGGTGGCGACGGTGGCGGTGGAAGCACTCGCCGCGGCTGGGGCCAGTGGCGTATCGGTCGATTTCACGCTGCCCGATCTGGTCGAGACGCTGGCTGCCGGGCCGCTGCCGGTGGCCCGGGTCGACGCCTTGCGCGACCGGCTCGATGCCAAGGATGCCGGCGCGGTGGCCGAGCTCGCGCCCGATTATCTTCCGCTGATCGAGGCGGCCGGGCCGTTCGACGCCGCGGTGGCGCGGCTGCGGGCGTTCGATGCGACTGGCGTGCTCGCCTCGCGGCTCGATGCGCTGGAGGCGATTGCCGCGGCGATCGGCGGGCGTGCGACGCTGACGCTCGACCCGACCGAGCGGCACGGCTTCGAATATCAGACGTGGCTCGGTTTCTCGCTGTTCGCGCAAGGCGCGACGCGCGAAGTGGGGCGCGGCGGTACCTATACGCTGATGCACGAGGGCGGCTCGGAAGAAGCGGCGACCGGCTTTTCGCTGTTCGCCGCGGCCATCGCGGGCGACGGCGCGGGCGAGCGGCGGCGGCTGTTCCTGCCCGTCGGTACGGCGGAAGCGGATGGCGCGGCGATGCGTGCGGCGGGCTGGGTGACGGTGGCGGCGCTGGAGGCCGGCGATACACCGGAGGCGCAATTGTGCACCCACCTCTTCGTGGATGGCAAGGCGCGGGCGATCTGATCCTTGTGCTGCTCCCCGGCGAAGGTCGGGGTCCAGTCGGAAAGGCCGTGATGACGAAGCGCAGCGCTCGATCACTCACCCGTCCCAACTGGGCCCCGGCCTTCGCCGGGGAACGGAACGGTAACGGTTGACACCAGCTATTCCCCGCCGCTAACGGCGCGGCGCAATTTCTGAACCCTTCTCATCGCCGAGTCCTGTCGAAGGGGGGTGAGGATCATCCCGGCAGGGGGAGTTCTGTATCCATGGCGAATGTAGCGGTGATCGGCGCCCAGTGGGGCGACGAGGGCAAGGGCAAGATCGTCGACTGGCTGGCCGAGCGCGCCGATATGGTGGTGCGCTTCCAGGGCGGGCACAATGCGGGCCATACGCTGGTCGTCGGTGAGAATGTGTACAAGCTGTCGCTGCTGCCGTCGGGCATCGTGCGCGGTACGCCGTCGGTGATCGGCAATGGCGTGGTGCTCGATCCCTGGGCGCTGCGGGACGAGGTCAACAAGCTGGCGGGGCAGGGGATCACCATCACTCCCGACACTTTGCGCATCGCCGATACCTGCGCGCTGATCCTGCCGTTTCATCGCGACCTCGACGGCTTGCGCGAGGATGCCAGCGGGGCGGGCAAGATCGGCACCACGCGGCGCGGCATCGGCCCGGCCTATGAGGACAAGGTCGGCCGCCGCGCGATCCGGGTGTGCGACCTTGCTTACCTCGACCAACTGGAGCCGCAGCTCGACCGGCTCACCGCGCATCACGACGCGCTGCGCGCCGGTTTCGGCGAGCCGCCGATCGATCGGGCGGAGCTGATCGCGCAGCTCGCCGACATCGCCGATTTCGTACTGTCCTTCGCCAAGCCGGTGTGGCGCGATCTGGCAGAGGCGCGCAGCCGCGGGCGGCGGATATTGTTTGAAGGCGCGCAGGGCGTGCTACTCGACATCGACCATGGTACCTATCCGTTCGTCACCTCGTCGAACACGATCGCCGGCACCGCGGCGGGCGGATCGGGCATGGGACCGGGCGCGGTCGGCTTCGTGCTGGGGATCGCCAAGGCGTACACCACGCGGGTCGGATCGGGGCCGTTTCCGACCGAGCTGGAGGACGAAACCGGCGAGCGGCTGGGTACGCGCGGGCGCGAGTTCGGCACGGTAACGGGGCGCAAACGCCGCTGCGGCTGGTTCGACGCGGTGCTGGTGCGCAAGTCGGCGGCGGTGAGCGGGATCACCGGCATCGCGCTGACCAAGCTCGACGTGCTCGACGGGTTCGAGGAGATCGCGATCTGCACCGGATACAAGCTGCGCGGCGAGATGATCGACTATTTCCCCTCGCATGCGGCGGACCAAGCGGCGGTGGAGCCGGTGTACGAGACCATGGAAGGCTGGTCCGAATCGACCGCGGGTGCGCGCAGCTGGGCGGATCTGCCGGCACAGGCGATCAAGTACATTCGCCGCATCGAGGAGCTGATCAACTGCCCGGTGGCGCTGGTGTCGACCAGCCCCGAGCGCGAGGACACGATCCTGGTGCGTGATCCGTTCGCGGATTGAAGTGTAACTCCCCTCCCGCAAGCGGGAGGGGGACAAGGTAGATTGAAGCCGCTACCCTCTCCGTAAAATAAGGAGAGGCACATGGCCAAGATCGTGCGCATCGGCGGCGCGGGCGGGTTTCTGGGCGACAGTTCGGTGGCGGCGCCGCAGCTGCTGGCGGGCGGCAACCTCGATTATATGATCCTCGATTACCTCGCCGAAGCGACAATGGCGCCGCTCGGCCAGTTGAAGCAGGCGCGGCCGGACCAGGGCTATGCGCGCGATTTCACAGAGTGGGTGTGGAAGGACAATCTACGCGAATTCAAGGCGCAGGGCGTGCGCGTCGTCACCAATGCCGGTGGGGTAAATCCGGAGTCCTGCAAGGCACGAATGGAGGAAATCGCGGCGCAGGCGGGTGTTTCCTTCAAGATCGCGATCGTTAGCGGCGACGACCTGATCGACCGCGTGCCCGATCTCGCCTCGGCGGGCACGACGGAGATGTTTTCCGGCGCTGCCTTTCCCGATCCGGCAAAGGTGTGGACATGCAACGCCTATCTCGGCGGCGGGCCGATCGCGGCGGCGCTGGCGGCGGGGGCGGAGGTGGTGATCACCGGGCGCGTGGTCGACAGCGCACTGACGCTTGGGCCGCTGATGCACGAATTCGGCTGGCAGGCGGGCGATCATGACCGGCTATCGGCAGGGTCGCTGGCGGGGCATGTGATCGAATGCGGGGCGCAGGCGACCGGCGGGCTGTTCACCGACTGGGAAGACGTGCCCGATTGGGCGCACATCGGCTATCCCATAATCGAGTGTTACGCCGACGGCGATTTCGTCGTCACCAAGCCGGACGGAACGGGCGGGCTGGTCTCGCCGGCGGCCGTGGCGGAGCAGATCCTGTATGAGGTGGGTGATCCGCAGGCCTATGCGCTGCCCGACGTGGTGTGCGATTTTTCGCAGCTGCGCGTAGTGGAAGACGGCGAGGGGCGTGTGCGGGTGTCGAACGCCAAGGGCTATCCGCCGACCGGCAAGCTCAAGACCTGTGTGACCTACGAGAACGGGCACCGCTTCATCGGCATCATGCCGGTGGTTGGGCGCGATGCCGCGAAGAAGGCGGCGGCGCAGGCGCAGGCGGTGCTGACGCGGGTCGGCGAGATGCTGCGCGGGCGCAACCTTCCGCCGCTGCGCGAAACGCGGGTCGAGCTGCTCGGCACCGAGGCGAGTTATGGCGCGCAGGCGAATCCGGCGGTTGCGGGCTCGCGCGAGGTGATCGCGCGGATTGGGGCCGAGCATGACGATGCGGAGGCGCTCGCGATCATGATGCGCGAGTTCGATTCGCCGACCACCTCGATGAGCGTCGGCTCGACCGGCTGGTTTGGCGCCCGGCCGACGATCTCACCGGTGGCGCAGGTGTTCTCGCTGCTGGTCGACGGCACATCGGTAAACGCGCGTGTGTCGCTCGATGGCGAGACGATCGCGGTGGCCAGTCCGGCACCGGCGATGCCGTTTGTGCCGGAGATGACCGTGCGGCCGGTGGTGGAGGATGTCGCCGGGGGCGACGATCTGGTCGAGATCGAGCTGGTCGAGCTCGCCTGGGCGCGGTCGGGGGACAAGGGCGATGCGTTCAACGTCGGCGTGATCGCTCGCCGGCCGGACTATCTGCCCTGGATCCGCGCGGGGCTGAGCGAGGAAGCGGTGAAAGCCTTCTTCGCGCATGAGTTCGCGGGCGCATCGCATCCCGAGGTTCGCCGCTACGAGCTGCCGGGGCTGAATGCGATCAACCTGCATTGCATCCAGTCGCTGGGTGGGGGGCAGTTCGCGAGCTTGCGGCTCGATCCGCTCGCCAAGGGCAAGGCGCAGCAGTTGCTCGACATGAAGGTGAAGGTGCCGCGGGGGTTGTTGGGTTAGGGTACGTCATCCCGGCTTTGCGCCGGGATCCAGGGTTCCGCGCGCGCTGGTGCTTGTAGAACGACCAACCTGACCGCTTTCGTCATGCCGGACTTGTGCCGGCATCCAGGGTTCCGCACCTCCAACATCCGGAGAGTTCGCGGACGGCTGGATGCCGGCACAAGGCCGGCATGACAAAGTTTGTTGAGGCTTCGATCCTTCCGCACGGCAACGCTCGTGGAGCCTTGGATCCTGGCGCAGGGCCGGGATGACGGATAAGGGTTGGCTAAACTTCTTAGATCCCCCCCAGCGCGCGTTGCCGCCTCCGCTGGACCGAGCTGCCGATGCCCATCGCCTCGCGGTATTTCGCGACCGTCCGCCGCGCGATGTCGAAGCCCTTGGCGTTGAGCAATTCCACGATCGTGTCGTCGCTGAGGATCTTCGCACCTTCGTTCGCGATCAGCGACTTGATCGCGCTCTTCACCGCTTCGGCCGATACTGCGTCCCCCCCGTCCGCGGCCTGGATCGCGGAGGTGAAGAAGAACTTCAGCTCGAACAGCCCGCGTGCGCAGCTGAGATACTTGTTCGACGTCACGCGGCTGACCGTCGATTCGTGCATCTCGATTGCATCCGCCACCTGGCGCAGCGTCAGCGGTTTCAGATGTGAGACACCGTTGAGGAAGAACGCCTCCTGCTGGCGAACGATCTCGGTCGCCACGCGAATGATCGTCTTCTGTCGCTGGTCAAGCGCCTTCACCAGCCAGTTGGCGCTGGCGAGCATGTCGCCCAGCCATGCCTTGCTGGCCTTGTCCTGCGGCCCTGACGACAGTTCGGCGTGATAGCGGCGGTTGACCAGCACGCGCGGCAGGCTCGCCTGGTCGAGCTCGACTACCCAGCCACCACGGGTACGGCGGACGTAGAGGTCGGGTGAGACCGCCTGCATCGGTTCGCCGCCGAAGCGCAGTCCGGGTTTGGGATCATAGCCGCGCAGTTCACGGATCATGTCCGCCATGTCCTCGTCGTCGACCTGGCAGATGCGTTTCAGCCGGGCGAGCTCACCGCGCGCGACGAGATCGAGATGGTCGATCAGCCGCGCCATCGCGGGATCGTACCGGTCCGCTTCTTTCGCCTGCAGCGCGATGCATTCGGCGAGGTCACGCGCGCCGACGCCGGTGGGATCAAAAGTCTGGATGACGGTAAGCGCCCGTTCCACCTGCGCGAGCGGGACTCCGATGCGGGTTGCCACATCAAGCAGGTTTGCGGTGAGGTAACCGGCCTCATCGATGAGGTCGATCAGATGCTGCGCGACGAGCAGGTCCGCGCCGGACAGCGCCTGACCCGCCTGGGCGAAGAGATGGTCGGCGAGCGACAGGCTGTCGGCAGCGAAGGCGTCGAGATCCGGCGCATCCTCGCCTATGCTCCCGCCGGCGCCGTTCAGCCCCAGGCCGTCGCCAGCGACGCGATCGGTGGGGCCATCGTCGAAGCGCTCGGCGGCGATGTCGACATCCAGCGATTCGCCGGCGGCCTCGCCGTTCATCACCAGCTCGTCGGCGGTGGCCGGTTCGTCGCGGACGACCTCCGGCTCGCGTTCGGCAACCGGGGCGTCGTCGGGCGGCGGGGCAGCTTCAAGGAGGGGGTTCTTCTCGATCTCCTCAGCGATGACACCTTCAACCTCGAGGTTGGACAGCGCGAGCAGCTTGATCGCTTGCTGCAGCTGCGGCGTCATGACGAGCGACTGCGACTGGCGCAGATCGAGACGGGGAGCGAGGCTCATGCCCTGCGGCTCACATCTTCGTCATGCCGGGCTCGTCCCGACCTCCACGGCGCAGCAAATCCGAGGATGAGCGTGTGCGGAACAGGGAATCCCGGCACGCGGCCCGGATGACAATGTGCGATGTTGCCAGCTTTCGCCAACGTCGAGGCGAGCGAGACGGGCATGCGTCAGAGCGAAAACTCTTCGCCCAGATACAGCCGCCGCACGTTCGGATCGGCGACAAGATCCGCGGGGGCGCCGGTGAACAGCACGCGCCCGTCATAGATGATGTAGCCCCGATCGACGATGTCGAGCGTCTCACGGACGTTATGATCCGTGATCAGCACGCCGATGCCGCGACGCTTCAGATCCTTCACCAGCCCGCGGATGTCGGCGATCGACAGCGGGTCGATGCCCGCGAACGGCTCGTCGAGCAGGATGATCGTCGGATCGGCCGCCAGCGCGCGGGCGATCTCGGCGCGGCGCCGCTCGCCGCCCGATAGCGCCATCGCCGGCGCGTCGCGCAGCCGAGTGAGGCCGAATTCATCGAGCAACGTGTCGAGCTTGCGCTGCCGCGCCGCGGCGTCGGGCTCGGCGAGTTCGAGCACGGTGAGGATGTTCTTCTCGATCGTCAGCCCGCGGAAGATCGAGGTCTCCTGCGGCAGATAGCCGAGGCCGAGAATCGCGCGGCGGTACATCGGCAGGCCGGTGATGTCCTCGCCATCGAGCATGATGCGACCGGCATCGGGCTTCACCAGCCCCATTACCGAATAGAAGCAGGTCGTCTTGCCGGCACCGTTGGGGCCGAGCAGGCCGACCACCTCGCCGCGCCCCACCGACACCGACACGTCGCTGAGCACGACTCGCTTGTCATAGGATTTGGCGATCGAAACCACTTGCAGGCCATCCGCCATGGGAGCCTCGTGGATCGGCTCCGCCTCGCTAAGGCTGGTGATGTCGTCCATCATCTCTCCGACCTGGGGCACGCCCTTGCATTTGGCGCCCCGTAAACTGGTCCCCCGAATTGGCAGGGTTCATGCATGACAAGCGCCATCGGGGGAACCCCCGATGTGATCAGTTGCGCTTGGGAACCGAGAAAGTGCCCGTGACCCGGCCAGACGGGGTGCTGGTGACATTGCCTGCGCCGCTGCTGCTGCCGCTCGCCGACGTGCCGTCGATGATCGCGCGCCCGTTGTCGAGATTGATCGTCAGGCGGCCGCCGTTCACCGTATTGCCGCCCTGCGTCAGCGAGACGGACCCCACCATCGTGATAACGCGGCGGTTGAGGTCATAGACGGCATATTGGCTGCGGGCCGTTTGATCCGGCCGGCGAACGACCACGCCGCCGGCAGCGTCCAGGCGGGACACCTGCGGGCTCCCGCCGATCACCTGCCCGGTGTAGTTCACCGTCATGCGGGCGGCGTTCAGCGACATTTCCGCCTGCCGAACCGCAACGTTGCCGGACAAGACCGCGCGATTGGCACGATCCTGCAGCTCGATCGTGTCGGCACCAAAGTCGATCGGCGCATCGGTGTTGTGGCGCGTCTGCGCGACGGCGCCGGAGGCGAGCAGAAGGATGAGCAGAGCCGCGCGTTTCATGGCGCGCTATCTCGCCCCTCGAGGGTTCACGTGCAAGCGGGCATTGCCGCGCAATGTCACCGTTCGCTCTTCGAGGTCAGCATCAAGGCGATCCGCGCTGAACCTTCCCTGCGATACCGTGCCGGTGACCGCATTTTCTGAGCGGAGCTTGCGGCTCTTCAGATCGACCACGGCGTCCTGGGTATCCAGCGTATAGTTGTTGGGTCCGCGAAAGGCGATCGGGCCATCGACCTTCATCCGCTCGCTTTCCATGTCATAGCGCCCGGTGGGTGCGGTCAGCGTGGCGGGTCCGTCCTGCAGGCCGATCTGTGCGGCCAGATCGTTGATCTCCACCACCGGCTCCGCGGAGCTGCGCTGCACCGCCGAGCCGGCGTTGAGGATGAACGGCTGGCCCTTGGCATCGGCGCCGCGATAGCGCGCACGCTGGATCTTCAGCCGCTCCTTGGCGACTTCCACCTTGTTCTTGTCCAGCACGAACGACACGTCACCAGCGGTGGTGAGCGGTGCCATGACCAGAAAGGCTGCCAGCACCCCGATCAACACCGGCAACAGCCAGTGGGTCAGGGTGATGATCCGGTCGTGCCGGCCACCGGGCGCCGCCCAGCGCTGGCGTTGGGTGCGCTGGCGAATGGCGATGTCAGACATGCAGGCCAACCTTGCGTTCGGTCAGCGCCGCGGTAGCGACGCCGGCGGCCACGGGCCGCTCAATTTCAGGCATGAGCGAAGATATCGGCTTCCGGCCAGCCGGCCAGATCGAGCTCCGCCCGGTGGGGCAGGAAATCGAAACAGGCCTGCGCAAGCGCGCTGCGCCCCTCCCGGGCCAGCCGCCGATCAAGCTCGTCGCGCAGCCGGTGGAGATAGCGCACGTCGGATGCGGCATAGTCACGCTGTGCCTCGCTCAATTCCGGGCCGCCCCAATCGGATAACTGCTGCTGCTTGGAAATGTCCTGGCCGAGCAGTTCGCGGACCAGCTCCTTCAGGCCGTGCCGGTCGGTATAGGTCCGCACCAGCCGTGAGGCGATCTTGGTGCAATATACCGGTGCCGCGACGATCCCCATATAATGGCGGATCGCCGCAATGTCGAAACGGCCGAAATGGTAAAGTTTCAGGCGGGCGGGGTCGGCCAGGGCGGCGCGCAGATGGGGCGCGGCATAGTCCGATCCGGGGCTGAAGCGCACCAGATGCTCGTCGCCCAGCCCGTCGGATATCTGTACCAGGCACAAGCGATCGCGCGGCGTGATCAGCCCCATGGTCTCCGTATCGACAGCGAGCGGGGCGCCGGGCGCGAATACGTCGCCGGGCAGATCTTCTTCGTGGAAATAAACGGCCATATTCCTGCCGTAGCGCGCGGGGCCGCGGGGCTCAACAACGCAGGAACAACCGTCCCTGCACGATGCGGTGAAGCGACAAGCTGTGCTTTCGACGCGACAGTTGCGCAATCATCGCCCTGCAATACTTGCTTTTCACGACGAATCTGTTCGCCGCAGGCGCGGTGATGCGCTATGACGACTCTCGTGGCGCATCAGCTTTCGCGTCACGAAGCCCTGCGCCGGCCGTCCATCGCGTGGGTCTTTGAACCGATTTGCGGGCGGAGCGGGAAGACGAACAGGGTTTATGGGTTACGAAAAAGGTGGCCGCGGCAATCGTGGCGGACGCGGGCGCGACAAGCGTGACAACTTTGGCGGCGACGACTTCGGCGGCGGTGACTTCGGCGGTGGCGGTTTTGGCGGCGGCTTCGGCGGTGACCGTGGCGGCTTCGGCGGTGGCGGCTTCCGCAGCGGCGGTGGCGGCGGCTTCGGCGGCGGCGGCTTTGGCGGCGGCGGCGGCGGTGGTTTCCGCGGCGGCGGCGGTGGCGGCTTCGGCGGTGGCAACCGCATGCCGCCGCAGGTCGTCGGCGAGGGCACCGGTGTCGTCAAGTTCTTCAACGGCCAGAAGGGCTTCGGCTTCATCGTCCGCGATGACGGCGGTGAGGATGTGTTTGTTCACATCTCTGCGGTCGAGCAGGCCGGCCTGGCCGGTCTCGCCGAAGGCCAGCCGCTTGGTTTCACCCTGGTGGATCGCGGCGGTCGCATCTCGGCAACCGAGCTGAAGATCGACGGCGAGCCGATGCCGGTCACTGACCGTGCGCCCCCGCGTGAGGGCGGCTTCGGCGGCGCCGAGCGCGGTGCCCCGCGCGGTGCCGGTGGCCCGCAGCGTCAGCTGACCGGCGAGAAGGCCACCGGCACGGTGAAGTTCTTCAACGCGATGAAGGGCTTCGGCTTCATCCAACGCGACGATGGCCAGCCTGACGCTTTTGTTCACATCTCGGCCGTCGAACGTGCCGGCATGGCGAGCCTGAACGAGGGCGACCGCCTGGAGTTCGAGCTCGAGGTGGACCGCCGCGGCAAGTATGCCGCCGTCAACCTGCAGGCATCCAGCTAAACACCCCGCTCACGAGTCAGGAGAGGGAAGGGCCGTCCGGGACAACCGGGCGGCCCGCTTTCGTTTTGTGGGCGATCACGGGCGTCACGCCGGGCAGGTAACGATTGCGGGCCGCAGGGCGGAGGCCCTAGGCTGGGGCAACTCCAGTCGAAAGGTTGATCGTTGCGCCTCTTGCTCCCGCTGATCCTATCCGTTGCCTTGCCAGACGTTGCCCTCGCCCAGGCATCGCCGTCGACCACCCCGGCCGGCGACGTGGCGGTCGAGGGAGCGAAGCTGCGGCAGATTTTCGCCGACAGCGACGAGGCGAAGCTGAAGCGAAACCCGGTCGAGGCGATCTTTCGCGGCGACCTGCGCTACGCCGATCGGCTCGGCAATTACCTGACCGACGCCTATGAGGAGGCCGAACGCCAGGCAGTGATCGCGGATCTGAAGGCCCTCGGCACGGTCGACCGTGCAAAGCTGCGCCCGGTCGATCGTATTGCCTATGACGTCTTCAAGGCGGACCGCGAGCGCGACTTGAAGGGGTATGCGCCCGAAATCCGGCGGATCGGCGATGTCCTGCCGATCAACCACTTCTTCGGCTTCCAGACCTTCTATCCGGAATTCGCCTCCAGCCAGGGTGCCGCGCCGTTCAAGACGGTGCTGGATTACGAGAATAACCTGAAGCGCAATGCGGAATATGCGCAGCTGGTCGATCGCATGATCGCCCGGGCGCGCGAGGGCATGGCGCAAGGGATCATGCCGCCCAAGCTGGTAGTGCGCAACGTGATCGGCCAGCTCGACAATCTGCTCGCCGGCACGCCCGAGGCATCGCTGTTCTATGAGCCGATCACCAAATTTCCGGACGCCGTGCCGGCGGCGGATCGGCAGCGGCTGACGACAGCCTATGCGGCGCAGGTGCGCGACGTCATCAACCCGGCACACCGGCGCTTGCGCGACTTCCTGCAGAACGATTATCTTCCCAAGGCGCGGGACACGGTGGGGCTGTCGGCGCTGCCGGGCGGATCAGCCTATTACGACTATGCGATCGAGAACAGCACCACCCTGCCACTCAAGGCCGAGGAGGTGCACCAGCTCGGCCTGAGCGAAGTGGCGCGTATCCTTGCGGAGATGGAGCAGCAGAAGGCGCGCGCCGGGTTCAAAGGGACGCTGCCGGAATTCTTCCACTATCTGCGGACCGACGCGCGTTTCCAACCCAAGTCGGCCGCCGAGATCGCGGACGGTTATGCGACCATCGGCAAGAAGGTTGATGCGCGGGTGCGCGAGCAATTCGCCCTGATTCCCAAGACGCCGCTTGAAATCCGTCCGGTCCCCGCGTTCCGCGAGAAGACCGCGGCGGCCGGATCCTATCAGTCGGGAACGCCCGACGGCACGCGTCCCGGTGTCTTTTACTACAACACCTATGACCTGCCGAACCGCTATCTGTGGGGCATGGAGACGCTGTACCTCCACGAAGCGGTGCCGGGCCACCACTTCCAGATCAGCCTGGCGCAGGAGAATGAACAGCTGCCCGCCTTCATGCGCTTCGGCGGCAATACGGCGTTTGCGGAAGGATGGGGGCTGTATGCGGAGACGCTGTATCCCGAACTGGGGCTCGAAACCGATCCCTATCAGCGGATGGGCGGGCTGAACGACGAGATGCTGCGGGCCATGCGGCTCGTCGTCGATACGGGCATCCACGCCAAGGGCTGGAGCCGCGAAAAGGCGATCCGCTACATGCTCGACAATTCGCCGATGCCGGAGAGCGACGCGACGGCCGAGGTGGAGCGCTATATCGCCATCCCGGGGCAGGCTCTGGCGTACAAGATCGGGCAGCTCACGATGCTGCGGCTCAAGGCCGAGGCCAAGGCCAAGCTTGGCGCCAAGTTCGATCCGCGCGGCTTCCATGCGACAGTACTCGATACCGGTGCGCTGCCGATGCCGGTGCTGGAGCAGAAGGTGGCCGACTGGATCGCGGCGCAGCAATGATGGTGAACGGGGCGGCGGCGACCAACGCCGCCGCCCCCAGGTCATTTGATTCCGGCGGTGTCTCCGTTTTCCCTGGCGAAGGCCCGGATCTGGCCGAGGGCGAAGTCGGCGGGCGCAGCGGCTGCCATTATCGCCTTCCCAATCGGGCCTCCGCCTTCGCCGGGGCGGCGTTGGATATCGCGACCGTCAGTGTGGCACTGCGCCCAGCTCGACGCCGGTCTTGTCGTGCAGGGCGAAGCGGTCGACCAGATCGGCGCTTGCGCGATTGTAGCCGATGACCTCCACGTCTGATCCGTCGCGGCGCAGACGAGCGATGATCTTGTCGAGCGCCCCTACGCCGGAAATGTCCCAGAAGTGCGCGGCGGCGACGTCGATCGTGACAGGCTTCCCGCCTTCGGGGCCGAACGCACGGGTGAAGCGATCGACGGAGGCGAAGAAGATCTCGCCGCTTACCCGATAGACGATACGCGGCCCCTCCGTGCGCTCGACCGCGAACATGCGGCGCACCTTCCCGGCGAAGAAGATGCCCGACAAGAGCACGCCGGCGAGCACCCCCTGGGCGAGATCGCGGGTGGCGACCACCACCGCGACCGTCACCAGCATGACCACCGATGATGTCGGGGGATGACGGCGCAGGTTGGGAATGGAATTCCAGCTGAACGTGCCGATCGACACCATGATCATCACCGCAACCAGCGCCGGCATGGGGATTTGCCCGACCACCGGACCCAGCACCGCGAGCAGGAACAGCAGAAAAGCGCCGGCAACGAAGGTCGACAGCCGGTTGCGCCCTCCGGACGTGACGTTGATCACCGATTGCCCGATCATCGCACACCCGCCCATGCCGCCGACCAGTGCGGCGGCGACGTTGGCGCCGCCCTGGCCCAGGCACTCCCGGCGCTTGTCGCTGTCCGTATCGGTCATGTCATCGACGATCTGGGCGGTCAGCAGCGATTCGAGCAGCCCGACCGCTGCCATGGTCAGCGAGTAGGGGAAAATGATCCGCAACGTTTCCAGGGTGAGCGGCACCTGCGGCAGCGACAGGCCTGGCAGGCCTTCAGGCAGTCGGCCCATGTCGCCCACCGTGCGCACCGGCAGGCCGAGCGTGATGCTGAGGGCGGCCAGCGCGACGATCGCGACGAGCGGCGAGGGGATCGACCTGGTGAGCCGCGGCAGCAGATAGATGATCGCCAGTCCGCCGACGATCATGGCATAGGTATGCCACGTCACGCCGGTCAGCTGCGGGACCTGCGCCATGAAGATCAGAATCGCCAGGGCGTTGACGAACCCCGTGATCACCGATCGCGAAACGAACTGCATCAGCAGATCCAGCCGTAGCAGACCGGCGACGATCTGGATCAGGCCCATCAGGATCGTGGCGGCGAACAGATAATCTACACCATGGTCGCGCACCAATGGTGTGACGACAACAGCGACCGCGGCGGTTGCCGCTGAGATCATTCCGGGGCGTCCGCCAAGGAAGGCGATAACCATGGCGATCGCGACCGACGCATAGAGGCCGACGCGCGGGTCCACACCTGCGATCACGGAGAAGCCGATTGCTTCCGGGATCAACGCAAGCGCGACGACGATGCCGGCGAGTACGTCCCGGCGTGCGCCGGCCATGCTGGAGAACCACTGATTGTCTGAGGATTGATGGAACATGGGAAACCACAAGCAGGCACATGGCGCCTCATCGCGGAGAGAAGCGTCTGGTCAGGCCATGTGTTTGCGTTGTCCGGCGGATCGGCGGCCGGAATAGCCACCCGGATTCGCACCGGGTCCTTGCGAGTGCGGTCACCTGTAGGCGAGCGGACCCCATCGTTTCAACCCTGATCGGCGCCCTTGCCTCTCGCCGCGGCCACCGCCTCCTGCAGGCGATCGAGCGGCAGGGCCCCGGACAGCACGCGGTTGCCGATCACCCAGGCCGGCGTTCCGGAGATGCCGAGCTTGTTCGCGAGGCCGATGTTTCCGGCGATCTCCGTATCGGCATCCTCGGGAATGCGGGTAAGATCAACCCCGGCGGTACGGGCCGCCGCGGCGATGCTCTGCGCGCTCACCGGCCCCGCGGCGTAAAGCGCATTGTGGAAGGGCAGGAACTTGCCCTGCGCCGCGGCAGCGAGCGAGGCGCGTGCGGCGTCGCGGCTTTCCTCCGCCAGGATCGGCAGCTCGCGGAACACCACCCGAAGCTTCGGATCGGCCTTCACGAGCTGTTCGATGACCGGCAGGCTGGCACGGCAATAGCCGCAATTATAGTCGAAGAACTCGACCAGCGTGACATCGCCGTTCGGATTGCCCATCACCGCGCCCGCATAAGGCGTTTCGATGCGCGAACGGTCGGCGGCGATGGCCTGGCCGCTTTCGCGCTCCTGCAGCCGCTGCATGGCCTGGGGAATCAATTCGGGATTGGCGAGGACGTAATCGCGCACGACGCGCTCGATCCGCGCCTGGTCTGCGCCTGACAGATCGCCGGGGGCGGCTCGTTCCGCAAGCCACATGCCGCCAGCGCCGAATACCGCGCCGAGCAGCACGAGAAGCAACAGCTGAAGACGGCTCATCGACGCTTGCGCTTATCGTCTTCAAGGGCGTGCTGAGATGTCATCGCGATATCCTGTGCCCGGATCCAATCCGGCGTGTTCTTCGGAATGCCGGCCAGAGCATAGCGCGCGCTGACCGCGGCGGTGCGATCATCGCCCGTCATGCTCGCCCGTTCGGCGGTGGCGAGGGCGGCGCGGGCGGTGTCGCCGGTGCGCTCGTACACGGTGCCGAGCTGATACCAGGCAAAGGGATTCTGATCATCCCGCGCCACCGCCGTGCGGAGCACACGCTTGGCCTCTTCGTAGTTCGCCTTATCCTCGGTGGCGATCAGCGCATGGCCGAACGTCGTTGCGATCAGGGGATTGTTGCGCGAACCGTCGGTGGCGGCGCGCAGCGGCGCGATCGCCTCCTGCGGTTTGCCCGATTCCAGCAGGATCTGGCCCTTGATTTCCAGAAAATAGGGATCGGTGGGCTTCGCCTTTACCAGCGCATCGGCTTCCGCATCGGCCTTCTGCGGGTAACCGCCGCGGTGATAGGCATAAGCGCGGGCGTAATGGCCGTAGATGGTCTGGTTGCTCTCGGGATATTTCTGCAGCGCCTGAGGTGGGGGCAACAGATAGCCGTCCAGCTTGGCCTGGATGCGTTTGAACCGGTCTTCCCAGTCCTGATTGAGCGGCTTGTCCCACGCCGGCGAGGACTGGAGTGTTTCGGTCAGCGCCGCGACACGCTCGGAGGATACCGGGTGATCGAGCATGAACTCGACCTTGCGGTTGATGCCGTAGCGATATTCCATCTGCTGCAGCGTTTTGAAGAAATTGAGATAACCTTTTCCGCTGATTCCAGCGCTGTTCAGGTATTTTGCCCCGGCAGCGTCCGTCGAGGCCTCCTGCTGGCGCGAGAAGGCGAGATATTTGCCGATCGCGGCCTGTTGACCCGCGGCCAGCACGCCCGCACCTGCCTCGCCGGCCCCTGCGGCCATGGCGGCGAGCCCGAGCACCATCGACAGGATCGAAATGCCGGTGGCCTCCTGGGCGCCGCGCCCGGCCAGCGACACGTGGCCGCCGGTGATATGGCCCAGTTCATGGGCGATCACGCCCTGCACTTCGTTGGCGGTCTTCGCCGCCTGCAGCGTGCCCGAATGGACATAGACGATCTGGCCGCCGGCGACGAAGGCGTTGATCGAATCATCGTTGACCAGCACCACCTTCACATCGGCCGGGCGGAGGCCCGCCGCGGTGATCAGCGGCGCCGTCATGTCCGCCAGCAGCGTTTCCGTCTCCGCATCGCGCAGGATCGATTGGGCATGCGCGGGCTGCGCCAAGGCCAGACAGGCCAGTGCCGCAGCGGCGAAGAGGCGAAGAGAGGAACGACGCACCGCGCTACCGCTGTGCCCTTGATCGATGGCCGAAAGGCATGCGCCGGACCAAGCACCACGGCGGCTGAACCACCGCTGAAGCCCGGCGCATGCCCATCAGCTATCGCCCGTCACGCACCGAACGTGCGCTGCCACCAGCCACGGCGCGGCGTTTCGGCCGAGGTGTCGGACTGCTCCGCCACCGCAGCCTCGGCCGAGCCTTGCGCCGCCTCGTCGGGCGGTGCGGCGCCGTCGTTGGCGGCCGTCGGGCTGCTTTCGACCGCATCCGGCGCCGGCAGCTCGGCCGACGGCGTATCGGCGGCCGGCACGTCGGCCTTCTTGCGGCGCGTGCGCTTCGGCTTGGCCGGCGCTTCCTCCGCCACCGGAGTCGGAGCAGCCTCAGCATCTGCCGCCGGCACGTCCGCCTTCTTGCGACGCGTGCGCTTGGGCTTGGCCGGCGCCTCTTCCTCGCTGGCGGGAGCGGTCGCGTCGACGCCAGGCGCATCGATCGGCGCGGCTGCTTCCGGCGCGGCCGCAGCGGCCTCGCTTGCGATGTCCGCAACCGCCTTTTTCGCGCGCGGACGGCGGCGCGTCTTGGGCGCCGGCTGCTCCGCTTCCGGCGTCACCGCCTCGGGTGCGCTTTCGACCGGTGCCTCTGCGGCATCGGGCGCGGCCTCCGCAGCGGGTGCGCTGGCGAGCGTATCGACCGGCCCATCCACGGCGCCCGGCGCGGACGCCAGCTCCGGTGCCTCCATCTCGCCCTCTGCACCACCGTCGCGGCGACGACGACGACCGCGCCGGTTGCGCCGACGCTTGCCGCCTTCGGCTTCGCCGTCAGTGGTTGCTTCAGCGTCCGTCTGGGCGGTTGCGACCTCGGCAGCCTCCTCCTCGTCATCGCTTGCGACCGCATCGGCTTCGGGCTGATCGGTATCGGGTGCGGTGCCGGCCTCGACGTCACCGCCCGAACGACCGCGGCGGCCCCGGCGGCGGCGGCGCTTGCGTCCGCCCTCGCGGGGCTCCTCGCTGCGCTGGGCATCGCTGCGCTCAATTTCCTCGGCGGCTTCGAGTTCATCCTCTTCCTCGACCTCGTCGGGGATGTCGTCCTCGATTTCCTGGACGGGCGGGTCGAACTTCGGCGCATAGGCGGGCGGCGGGCCCGATGCCTCGACTTCCATCCGCGCGCCTTCCTGTTCGCCGGTCGGCAGGATCTCGACGGTCACGCCGTAGCGGTCCTCGATCTCGGCGATGTCGGCCCGCTTGCGGTTGAGGACGTAGAATGCCGCTTCCTGGCTGCAGCGCAGCGTCAGCAGCGATCCGCGGCCGCGGGCCGCCTCATCCTCGATCAGGCGCAGCGCGCTGAGGCCCGAGGACGATGCGGTGCGGACGAAGCCGGTGCCTTCGCAATGCGGGCACGGGCGGGTCGAGGCTTCCAGCACGCCGGTGCGCAGGCGCTGGCGGCTCATTTCCATGAGGCCGAAGCTCGAGATCCGGCCGACCTGGATGCGGGCGCGATCGTTCTTCAGCGCCTCCTTCATCGCCTTCTCGACCTTCCGGACATTGGAATTGTTGTCCATGTCGATGAAGTCGATGACGACGAGGCCGGCCATGTCGCGCAGCCGCAGCTGGCGCGCGATTTCCTGCGCCGCCTCGAGGTTGGTCGCGGTCGCGGTCTGTTCGATATTGTGCTCGCGCGTCGACCGACCCGAGTTGATGTCGATCGACACCAGCGCCTCGGTCGGATTGATGACAAGGTAGCCGCCCGACTTCAGCTGCACCACCGGATGGTACATGGCGGCGAGCTGGTCCTCGACATGGCTGCGCTGGAACAGGGGGATCGGATCGCTGTAATGCTTCACGCGCTTGGCGTGGCTGGGCATCAGCAGCTTCATGAAATCCTTCGCCTGGCGATAGCCCTCGTCGCCCTCGACGATCACTTCGTCGATGTCCTTGTTGTAGATATCGCGGATCGCGCGCTTGATGAGGTCGCTGTCGCCGTAGATCAGCGCCGGCGCGGCGCTCGACAGCGTATTCTCGCGGATCCCGTCCCACAGTCGGGCGAGGTAATCGAAGTCACGCTTGATCTCGGTGCGCGTGCGGCTGAGGCCGGCGGTGCGCACGATGCAGCCCATCGAGGCCGGCAGCTCGAGCTCCGCCATGATCGACTTCAGGCGCTTGCGATCGGATGCGTTCGAAATCTTGCGGCTGATCCCGCCGCCGTGCGACGTGTTGGGCATCAGCACGCAATAGCGGCCGGCGAGCGACAGATAGGTTGTCAGCGCGGCGCCCTTGTTGCCGCGCTCTTCCTTGACGACCTGCACCAGCAGCACCTGGCGGCGGCGGATCACGTCCTGGATCTTATAGCGGCGGCGCAGGTTCATGCGGCGCTGGCGCAGCGCCTCGACCTGATCGTCGTTGATGCCGGCTGCGGCCGGGGCGGGGCGCTCCCCACCCTCGGCGTCCGCCTCTGCATCCGAATCGACTTCAGCGTCGAGATCGACCGCCTCGTCCTCGCCGTCGGACTCACCTTCGGCGTCGTCCTCGGCGGCCTCCTGCTCGGCGCGCAGCTTTGCTTCCTCGGCGGCATGCTCCGCCTCCTCGCGCAGCAGTGCCTCGCGATCCTCCTTGGGGATCTGGTAATAATCGGGATGAATTTCCGAGAAGGCGAGGAAGCCGTGGCGATTGCCGCCGTAGTCGATGAACGCCGCCTGCAGCGACGGCTCGACGCGCGTCACCTTGGCAAGATAGATGTTCCCCTTGAGCTGCTTGCGCTCGGCACTCTCGAAATCAAACTCCTCGATGCGGTTTCCCTTGACGACGGCCACGCGGGTTTCCTCCCGGTGGCGTGCGTCGATCAGCATACGCATGGTCATTATACGGTCTCCACGCGCGCCTCGCGCCGCCGGGCGGCGGGGTCGCGCGATGATTAAGCGGTGCCGGCCCCCTGTGGCCGGACACGCGGATGGTGATGAATGCCTTCGTCCGCCGCGCATGTTCGGGCGCCACGCCCTGAACCAGCCCCGTGCCCGCGCCGCCGGCGAGTGCCGGTCGGAACTGCGGTGAGGGGATATGCGACATGCGTACGTCAACCTGATGGCCCGAACCGGCGTCGTCAGCCGGCGGGGCGGTGGGTCGGTGGCGGAACGCAAGCGTCCGCACGCCGATCAGGATGCGAGGTAGCAAGTCCATCTGCATTCGGCAACTGGCACGTCCTTGCCGACCTGCCGGCAAAAACATGCCGAACAGTGCATTAACCGTATCAGGCAACCCTGGCTTGAGATGCGCTTGCTAGCTTTCCCGAACAGGGAAAAAGGGTTTGCGTAACATGGCTTTTCGCTGGACCGGCCAGTGGGCGGCGAGGCATGCACGTCGCATGTCGTTGCTGCTCGCGCTCATCGCCAGCCTGCTGTTCGGCGCACCGGGATGGGCGGCGACGGTGGAGCGCGTTGAGGTGCGCGATGGACGGATCACCATTCGTTTCGACGAGGCGGTGCGAAGTGCGTCCGGCTTCGTGCTTGAAGCACCGCAACGGATCGCCATCGACATCGACGGCGCACGGCCGGGGCGCGCGTCGGGTGGCGCCGGGATGATTTCGGCAATCCGCCAGGGATGGCGCGGCGCGAGCGGGACGCGCGTGGTGCTGGACCTGGTAGAGCCGTTCATCATTTCCAGGGGCGCGTTCGACGATGACGGGCGCACGCTGGAATTGTCGCTGCGGGCGGTGGACGGGCGGCGATTCAGCCAGGCGGCTGCGGCGTCGCCGTTGAATTTTCTGTGGGGATCGGGGCGGCCGAAGTACAAGGTGTCGATCCCCGTGCCTGCGGCCAAGAAAAGCGTGCTGCCAGAGGTGCGGGGCGATGACAGCCGCCCGTTGGTGGTGATCGATGCCGGCCACGGCGGCAATGATCCGGGCGCGATCAATCCGGAAACCGGCCTGCGCGAAAAGGACGTGACGCTGAAGATCGCAAAGGCGATCCGCGACGAGTTGCTCGCATCCGGCCGCGCGCGCGTGGCGCTGACGCGGGACGACGATCGCTATATCCTGCATCGTGAGCGGTTCGGCGTGGCCCGGCGGCTTGGCGCGGATCTGTTCATCTCGATCCATTGCGACAGCGCAGGCAACGTCGAGGCGACCGGGGCGACCGCCTACACTTTGTCCGATGTCGCGTCCGACAAGGAGGCGGCCCGGCTGGCGGCGCGCGAGAACAAGGCGGACATCATCGCCGGCGTCAACCTGGACGAGGAAGCGGATGTCTCGTCGATCCTGATCGACCTCACCCAGCGCGAGACCATGAATGCGTCTGCGGGCTTTGCGCGGCTGCTGGGGCGGGAGGCGCAGCCGTTGATCCCGGTGAAGCGGAACTTCCATCGCATGGCCTCTCTGCTGGTGCTGAAGGCCCCGGACATGCCGTCGATCCTGTTCGAGACCGGCTACATCTCGAATCCGGAGGATGCCACCTTCCTAGACAGTCGCGAAGGCCGGCAGCGGATCGCGCGAAGCGTGCGCCGGGCGGTGGAGGTCTATTTCGCGCGGCGTATGACGCAAACGGCCGCGCGCTGATGCGCGGGCGCCGATCGAGAGGCGCGCCGGACCGTTCCCGCAGCGGTCCGCGGCCGAAGGTCGATGCGCGGGTGGCCGACTAATCCGCGTTGCCAGCATCGTCCCCGCTGCCTAAACACCGGCGCTGCGTATGGCGTCCACCCCTCCCGAACCGATGAAGTCGCGTCTTTTTGACGGCAGGCGTCTGGCCAGCCTCTGGCGGCACTGGTGGGTGAAGGCGCTGGCGCTGCTTGCGGCGATCGGCCTGATGGTGGCCGGAGGCGGATGGTGGTTCATCACCCGCGACCTGCCGTCAGTCGATCAGTTGCGGACCTATGAGCCGCCGTTGCCCACGAACGTGCGGGCGATCGACGGCTCGCCGATCTATTCTTACGCGCGCGAGCGGCGGGTGGAGTTGTCCTTCTCCGAATATCCGCCCCTCCTGATCCGCGCGTTTCTCGCCGCAGAAGACAAGACATTCTTCGAGCACCACGGGGTGGATTATCCCGGGCTTGCGGGGGCGGTGGTCGATTATGTTTCCAAACTGGGCAGCGGCCAGCGCGCGCGGGGCGGATCGACGATCACGCAGCAAGTGGCGAAGAACCTACTGATCGGAAACGCTTATTCTCCCACGCGCAAGATGAAGGAGGCGATTCTCGCCTGGCGCATCGAGGATACGCTGACGAAGCAGCAGATCCTGGAACTGTATCTCAACCAGATCTTCCTCGGCCGGAACGCCTATGGCGTCGAGGCGGCAAGCCACGCTTACTTCGACAAGGAACTGGACGAGCTGAGCCTGTCGCAGATGGCGTATCTCGCCATCCTTCCCAAGGGACCGGCGAACTACGAGCCGTTTCGTGACACTGAGCGCGCGCTTGAACGGCGCAACTGGGCGCTGGGCGAGATGGAGCGCAACGGCTTCATCACCGCCGCGCAGCGCGCCGAGGCGCAGTCGCAGCCGATCGGCGCGATCATCCGTCGAACGCCCAAGTTCGAGCGGGTAGGCGGCTATTTCGTCGAGGAAGTGCGGCGTGAGCTGATCGACAAGTTCGGCGAAACGGCGCGTGACGGGCCGTATAGCGTTTATTCTGGCGGCTTATGGGTTCGCACCTCGCTGGACCGTCGCGTGCAGGAGGCCGCAGCCGAGGCGCTGCGTGACGGTCTGCTCCGCTACGATCGCGGGCGCGGCTATTCCGGGCCGCTGCGCCATGTCGATATCGACGGCGATCGCTGGCAGATCGCCTTGCTCAACACCAACATCACGCTCGACTATGCCGACTGGCAGCCGGCGATCGTGATTTCACGCGACGGCAGCGCGGCGCGGATCGGCTTTGCGGACGGCCAGGAGGGCACGCTGCCGCGATCGGGTGCGCAGATGCCGCTGCGGGGGAAGGGCACGCCGGCGTTCGGGACGCTTGAGGCGGGCGATATCATCGCGGTCGCGCCTGCCGGCAGCCAATGGGCGCTCCGTTCGGTGCCGAAGATATCCGGCGGGTTCGTCGTGCAGCAGCCGCAGACCGGACGCATCCTGGCGATGCAGGGCGGCTTCGATGCCTCGCTCCAGTCCTTCAACCGTGCGACCCAGGCGATGCGCCAGCCGGGTTCCACCATCAAGCCGATCGTCTATTCCGCCGCGCTGGAACACGGCATGACGCCCGCGTCGATCATCGTCGACGGGCCGTTCTGCGTCGACCAGGGCGCGCGGCTGGGGCAGAAATGCTTCCGCAACTTCGGCAATGCGCGCGGTGCCGGCCCGCACACCATGCGCTGGGGCATCGAACAGTCCCGCAACCTGATGACGGTGCGCGCCGCTGCGCAGACCGGCATGGCGAACGTCGTCAAGCTGATGAAGGCGATGGAGATCGGTGATTACCAGCCGTATCTCTCCTATGCGCTCGGTGCCGGCGAGACGACGGTGACCAAGATGGTGAACGCTTATGGGGTGCTCGCCAATCAGGGGCGCTGGCATGATCCGACGCTGATCGATTATGTCCAGAACCGTCGCGGGCAGGTGATCTGGCCGGAGAACTGGCGCGCTTGCGACCGCTGCAACATGCCCGATTGGGATGGCAAGGCGATGCCGCGCCCGGCGCTTCGCGGCCGCCAGGTGCTCGACGCCATGTCCGCCTATCAGATGGTGCACATCACCGAAGGCGTGATCCAGCGCGGCACCGCGACCACGCTGCGCGATCTCAAGCGTCCGATCTTCGGCAAGACCGGGACCAACACGGGCCCGAAGGATGTGTGGTTCATCGGCGGCACGCCGCAGATGGTGGCTGGGGTTTACATCGGCTACGATTCGCCGGTGAACCTTGGCGGCTATGCGCAGGGCGGGACGCTGGCCGCACCGATTTTCAAGCAATGGGCGACCAAGGCCTTTGAGGGCATGGAAGTGTTGCCGTTCCGGGCCCCCGCCGGAATCCGCATGGTTCGCATCGACCGTGCGAGCGGCCGGCCGGTGTTCGGCACCTTCCCCAATGACAATGATCCCAAGCCCGCGGTGATCTGGGAAGCGTTCAAGCCGCAGGCCGAAGCCCGCCGTGCGCCGCGTCGCCCCTCTGCCGCCCCCAGCGCCACCGCCACTGCGGCGGCGAAGCGCCAGGCGAGCGACAGCGACTTCCTGCAACGCGAGGGCGGCATCTATTGACGGCCGGCGGGCGGCATTGTCCTCCCGGCGTTCTGGCCCTAAGTCCGCCAGCCAAATATCGTCATCCCAGTGTCGAACTGGGGTCTCCCGGTCACCACGCGAGGCGAGTGCCGCACGAGATTCCAGCAAGCGGGGCGTGACGTGAGAAGTGGAGAAGTAGAATGCGCGCCGAAGCGCAGGCCCATGCCGATACCATCAACGAGGCGCTCGCGCTGCTCCGGCGCAGTCTCGATTGGGATCGTGCGCTGCGACGCCTGGACGAGTTGAACGCCCGGGTCGAGGATCCGACGCTCTGGAATGATCCGAAGGCCGCGCAGGACGTCATGCGCGAGCGCCGCCGGCTGGACGAGGCGATCACCGCGACGCGCACCATCGAACGTGAACTGTCCGACACCGCCGAGCTGATCGAGATGGCCGAGGCCGAGGGCGACGACGAGATGGCGTCGGACGGCACCAAGGCGCTGGCCGAGCTTGCCGAGCGGGCGCAGAAGGACAAGGTGAAGGCGCTTCTGTCGGGCGAGGCGGATACCAACGATACCTATGTCGAGATCAATGCGGGCGCCGGCGGAACCGAGAGCCAGGACTGGGCCGAGATGCTCCAGCGCATGTACACGCGCTGGGCCGAGCGGCACGGCTACAAGGTGGAATTGATCGACTATCACGCCGGTGAGCAGGCGGGGATAAAATCCGCCACGCTGCTGGTGAAGGGCGAAAACGCCTACGGCTATGCCAAGGTCGAAAGCGGCGTTCATCGCCTGGTGCGGATCAGCCCGTACGACAGCTCCGCGCGGCGCCACACCAGCTTTTCCAGCGTGTGGGTTTATCCGGTGATCGACGATTCGATCGACATCGAAATCAACGACAGCGAGCTGCGCATCGATACCTATCGCGCCTCGGGGGCCGGCGGTCAGCACATCAATACGACCGATTCCGCGGTGCGCATCACGCATTTGCCCACCGGCATCGTGGTGGCGTGCCAGAACCAGCGATCGCAGCACAAGAATCGCGCGGAAGCCTACAATCAGCTGCGCGCGCGGCTCTACGAGCACGAGCTGCGCAAGCGCGAGGAAGAGGCGAACGCGGTCAACGCCACCAAGACCGACATCGGCTGGGGTCATCAGATCCGATCCTATGTGCTCCAGCCGTACCAGCTGGTGAAGGATCTGCGCACCGGCACCACGTCCACGTCGCCCGGCGACGTGCTCGATGGTGATCTCGACGATTTCATGGCCGCCGCGCTGGCGCAGCGCGTGACGGGCGAGGCCGTCGAGGTGGAGGATGTGGATTAAGCGCGGGCGGCGCCAGCCGCTTGCCCTGACGGCAGCCGTGCTGTCCCTGATTCTTGCGGCGTGCGACGGGGGGGAGCCGCTGCTCAAGCATGAGCCGGATGAGCCGGGCCCATTCCCCGCCGCCGACCGACCGGTCGCGCACATCGTTTCGTCACGCTGGTCCAACGAAGAAGCGCGCGATCGCTTGAACGAAGCCGAGACCGTGATGGCGCGTGCCGCCATCACGCCCGGCATGACCGTTGCCGACCTGGGCGCTGGCGAGGGATATTATACGGTCCGGCTCGCGCAGAAGGTGGGGGCCGACGGGCGTGTGCTGGCGGAGGACATCGTCCCGGCTACCCGCGATGCCCTGGCCGACCGCGTGGCGCGCGAGCGGCTGGACAATGTCAGCGTGAAGCTGGGTGCGCCGGCCGATCCCAAGCTGCCCGAGGCAAGTTTCGACCGGATCTTCATGGTCCACATGTACCATGAGATCGAACAGCCTTATGAGTTCCTATGGCGGATGCGGCCGGCACTGCGCCCCGACGGCCTGGTGGTAGTGGTCGATGCGGATCGGTCCACCGTCAATCATGGCACGCCGCCGGCGCTGCTTCGCTGCGAGTTCGCGGCGGTCGGCTATCAGCTGGTCAACATGACACCGATGCCGTCCGCGGGGGGCTATTTCGCTACGTTCCGTGCGGCTGGTCAGCGGCCTGAGCCGCAGCAAATCCGCGCCTGTCGCCTCGATCCGTCACAGCAGGCCGCGCGCGCGGAAGCTGACACTCGCGTCTCTGGCGAGCACGAGATGGTCGACGAGCCGTATCCCTAGGCTGTCGAGCACGCCCGCGATCCGGCGGGTGGTGCGCAAGTCCTCCGCGGTCGGTTCGGGATCGCCCGATGGGTGGTTGTGCGCCATCACCACATGCTCCGCGTCCAGCGCCAGCGCCATGGCCACGAGGGTGCGTAGCGGGACATCCACCGAAGCGGGCCGGCCCGAGGGGATGTGGTGCATGCCCAATGTCGTGCCCGCGCGATTCAGGAAGACGAAGGCAAGCGATTCGGTGGCGTCACGCGCGATCGTCAGCAGGTGCTGGGCCACTGTCGGGTCAAGACCATGCATGTCGCCGGGTTCGGCTTCGTTAACCACACCGGCAAGGGCTATGGTTCGTTCCGGATCAACCTGTCGCCCTTGGCGTCGCCGACCGGGAAGAGTAGCGTCGGTGCATGCGTCAGTATCTCGACCTCATGGCCCGCGTGCTCGAAACGGGTACGGAGCAAATGGATCGCACGGGCACCGGCACCCGCAGCGTCTTCGGGCATCAGATGCGCTTCGATCTCGGCGCAGGCTTTCCGGTACTCACCACCAAGAAGCTGCACCTGCGCTCTATCATCATCGAATTGCTGTGGTTCCTGCGCGGTGACACGAACGTCCGCTGGCTGCAGGATCGCAAGGTCAGCATCTGGGACGAATGGGCCGACGAACAGGGCGATCTCGGCCCGGTGTACGGCAAACAGTGGCGCGACTGGGTGACGGCGGACGGGCGGCATATCGATCAAATCCGGGGGCTGATCGAGGATATTCGCACCAATCCCGCGTCGCGGCGCCAGATCGTCACGGCGTGGAACCCGGGCGACCTCCACGCCATGGCACTGGCACCCTGCCATTGCCTGTTCCAGACGCATGTCGCCGACGGCCACCTGTCGCTGCAATTGTACCAGCGCTCCGCCGACATTTTCCTGGGCGTCCCGTTCAACATCGCGAGCTATGCGCTGCTCACCCACATGCTGGCGCAGCAATGCGGGCTGCAACCGGGCGAGTTCATCTGGACCGGCGGCGATTGCCACCTTTATTCGAACCACCTGGAGCAAGCCCGGATGCAACTTGGGCGCGAACCGGGGCCGCTGCCCCGGCTGGAGATCATCCGGAAGCCCCTGGCAATCGACCAGTATGAGTATGAAGACTTCGTGCTTCATGGCTATGAGGCGCAGGCGCACATCAAGGCGCCAGTCGCCGTCTGACGTGCAGTTCAGCCGCCGTTCAGCGTTGACGACTACACATGTAGTCGCTAGGGAGGACGGCGCCATGCGGGACTATGTCATCACCATCGCCACCGCGACGCTGGCGGCCTGGCTGTTGCAGGCCGGGGCTCCGTCGCAATGTGGCCCGGTGCCTCATCGCGCAGCGACCAGCACGGCGCGGTGACGATCAGCCTTCATCTTGCCCGCGCCGACAATGGCGTGATCGGGCGCGACGGCGGGCTGCCGTGGCGCCTGCCGGCCGATCTCAAGCGTTTCAAGGCGCAGACGCTCGGCCGTCCCATGATCATGGGACGGCGAACCTTTGAGAGCTTCCCGGCGCCGCTCCCCGGGCGCCGCCATATCGTGCTGACGCGTGATCATGGCTGGCGTGCCGAAGGGGCCGAGGTTGTCCATGCAGCGGACGATGCGCTGGCGCTTGTCGGTGACGATGCGGCGGTCATCGGGGGCGCCGATGTGTTCGCGTTGTTCCTTGACCGTGCCGACCGGATCGAGCTTACCGAGGTGCACGCCAGCCCGGAGGGCGATACGGTGGTTCCGCCGTTTCACGGCTGGCGCGAAATATTCCGCGAAGACCATCCGGCTGTCGGCGACGCGCCGGGCTACAGCTTCGTGACGCTGGTGCGCTGACACTGGTGCCCGGATGCCGGCGTCGCTATGCGCCAGGGCCATGGATCGCCAGGGGATCATCCGGCTGGAACACGGCCAGCCACTGCCGGACGCGCTGCGCGGCGGTGTCGTCGCGCTCGGCAATTTCGACGGCTTTCATCTGGGGCACCAGGCGGTCGTCGGTCGTGCGCTCGATCGAGCGCGTGCGGAAGGGAGGCCGGCCCTCGTTGCGACGTTCGATCCGCATCCGATGCGATTCTTCCGGCCCGACAGCCCGTGGTTCCGGCTGACCACGCTGGAGCAGCGGGCGGCGTTGATGCAGGCGGCCGGGGTCGATGCGATGCTGGTCTTCGCCTTTGACGCCGCGCTTGCCGATCAGGCCGCCGACGCATTCGTCACGGCGCGGCTGGTGGCGCAGATCGGCGCGGCCGGGGTGGTGACGGGCGCCGACTTTACCTTCGGGAAAGCGCGGTCCGGCAATGTGGAGGCGCTGGCGGCGCTCGGGCGGGCGCATGGCTTTACCACCGATACGGTCGCGGCGGTGGAACTTGACGGCGAGACGGTGTCTTCGACTCGCATCCGCGCGGCATTGCGCGAGGGTCGGCCGGGAGATGCGGCACGGCTGCTGACCCGGCCGTTCACGATCCGCGGCGAGGTTCGCCACGGCGACAAGCTGGGGCGGGAGATCGGCTATCCGACCGCCAATGTCGATCTCGGCAATTACCTGCGCCCGGCCTATGGCATCTATGCGGTGCGCGTGACGCTGGAGGACGGCCGGGTCTTCGACGGCGCTGCGAACCTTGGGATTCGGCCGAGCTTCGATCCGCCCAAGGAGCTGCTCGAGCCGTATCTGTTCGACTTTTCCGGCGATCTTTACGGTCAGACGATCGAGGTTGCCTTGATCGATTATCTACGGCCCGAGGCGAAGTTCGAGACGCTGGACGCGTTGAAAGAGCAGATGGCCCGCGATTGCACGCGGGCGCGCGAGATACTGGCGAGCTGATCGCCCTCCCTTGCGGGGAGGGGAGCTTAGGCCGTAATGCGCCGGCTCTTATGGCCGACGAAACTCCTGCACCGCGCGATTGGCGCGACACCGTCTTCCTGCCGAAGACCGACTTTCCGATGAAGGCGGGGCTGCCGCAGAAGGAGCCGGCGATTCTGGAGCGCTGGCAGAAGCTGGGGCTGTACCAGCGGCTGCGCGAACAGCGCGCGGATCGCGAGAAGTTCATCCTTCACGATGGTCCGCCCTACGCCAATGGCGACATGCACATCGGCCATGCGCTGAACCATATCCTGAAGGACATGGTGGTGCGCACCCAGACCTTGCTGGGGAAGAACGCGCCCTATGTTCCCGGCTGGGACTGCCACGGCCTGCCGATCGAGTGGAAGGTCGAGGAAGAATATCGCAAGAAGAAGCGGAACAAGGACGAGGTGCCGGCGGAGGAGTTTCGCGCCGAGTGCCGCGCCTATGCGCAAAAGTGGGTCGATACGCAGCGCGAGCAGCTGAAGCGGCTGGGCGTCAACGGCGATTGGGACAAGCCGTATCTGACGATGGACTTCGCCGCCGAGGCGACGATCGTCGGCGAGCTGATGAAGTTCGCCGAGACGGGCCAGCTGTATCGCGGCGCCAAGCCGGTGATGTGGAGCCCGGTCGAGAAGACCGCGCTGGCCGAGGCCGAGGTGGAATATGAGGACGTCGTGTCGACGCAGATCGACGTCGCGTTCGAGATCACCGAGGCGCCGAACGCGCCCGAGCTGGTCGGCGCGCATGCGGTGATCTGGACCACGACGCCGTGGACGATCCCGGTCAACCAGGCGTTGGCTTATGGGCCGGAGGTCGAATACGTCCTCGCGCGCTTCGACGACATGGCCGAAGGGCCTCGCACCCTGCTGGTGGCGCGCGATCTGATCGAAAGCTTCGGCGCGCGGATCGGGCATCCGGTGGTGATGAAGGTCGGCGACGAAGCCGGCACCGTCACTGCGCTTGCCATGTTCACCGGCGAGAAGCTTGCCGGCGCGGTGGCGCGGCATCCGATGCATGAACTCGGCGGCTTCTTCGCCAAGCCGCGGCCCTTCCTGCCCGGCGATTTCGTCACTACCGATGCCGGCACCGGGCTGGTCCATATGGCGCCCGATCATGGCGAGGACGATTTCGAACTGTGCAAGGCGAACGGCATCGAGCCGGTGTTCGCGGTGGATGCCGCCGGCATGTACCGCGCCGATTGGGCGTGGCTCGGCGGGCAGGGCAGCGTCATCAACAAGAAGTTCGTTGCAAGCGACGGGCCGATCTGTGCCGATCTGCGCGCGGCGGGGGCGCTGATCGCGGCGAGCGACGACTTCAAGCATAGCTATCCGCATTCGTGGCGGTCGAAGGCGAAGGTGATCTTCCGGTGTACGCCGCAATGGTTCATCGCGGTGGACAGGCCGATCGAATCCCCCTCCCGCTTGCGGGAGGGGCTAGGGGAGAGCCTGGCCGCGGATGCTGCCATCTCGACAAGCCCTCCCCCGACCCCTCCCGCAAGCGGGAGGGGAGAAGAAGGCGGGGATACGCTTCGTAACCGCGCGATGGCGGCGATTGCGGCGACGCGGTTCGTGCCGGAGAAGGGGCGTAACCGTATCGGGGCGATGGTCGAGGGGCGGCCGGATTGGGTTATCTCGCGGCAGCGCGCCTGGGGCGTGCCGATCGCACTGTTCGTCGAGCGGCGGACGGGGCAGTATCTGGTCGACGCCGACGTGAACGCGCGCATCGTCGCCGCCTTCCGCGAGAAGGGCGTCGACGCGTGGACCGACGAGGCGATGCCCGCCCTGCTCGGCCCGGAGCGCGATCCGGCCGATTACGAGCGTGTCACCGACATCCTCGACGTGTGGTTCGATTCGGGCTGCACCCATGCCTTCGTGCTCGACAGCGGGCGCTGGCCCGAGCTGTCGTGGCCGGCGGACCTGTATCTCGAGGGGTCGGACCAGCATCGCGGCTGGTTCCAATCCTCGCTGCTGGAAAGCTGCGGGACGCGCGGGCGGGCGCCTTATGATGCGGTGCTGACGCACGGCTTCACGATGGATTCCAAGGGCATGAAAATGTCTAAGTCGCTCGGCAACACGATCAACCCGCTCGACCTGATGCGCGATTATGGCGCGGACATCCTGCGGCTTTGGGCGCTGTCGGTGGATTTCACCGAGGATCATCGCATCGGC
>JBELMF010000017.1:0-32669 GCA_042096015.1 Sphingomonas sp. | reverse complement strand
GGGTGCATGTGCCTGTGGCAAGCGGTGCGCCGACCTGGCCTGCCAGCGCGCGGAACCTTGACAGGACAACCACCGCTGTTTCCGGCCCGACGCCGCTTACCTTGGGGCAGATGGGCACTGACCAACGGGCGGCGGGCTGGCTTCGTGCGATCCCGGTGGCACGGACGTAAGCGTTTGCGCGCGCGCGGCGCTCCTTCATATCGGCGCCGACCACGACGACGTCGCCGGCCGCGTCGTTCGCCGCGTCCGCTGCGCGTTCCTGTGCGGATGCGATGGGAGCCGAGCCGAGCGAGCAGAGCAAAGCGACGATGCCGTGCGCTCCGAACAAAGCACGTCGTGTCATGGTGCCTACGCCGCTATGTTGTCGGCGGCATGATGCGCGCGTTGATCGGGTCAATCAATGCCGGCAGCAAGCGCCCGCATAGGGAGGGGCAGTTTCAATCGTGCTTGCGGCCGAAATCCGCCGCGGCGTCGTCCTGGCCCTGGTCGACGATCGAGCGGCGGATCGTGCGGGTGCGGCTGAACAGGTCGAAGAGCGTGTCGCCATCGTCCCAGCGGATCGCGCGCTGGAGATGCGACAGATCCTCGCTGAAGCGCTGCAGCATTTCGAGGACCGCTTCCTTGTTGGCGAGGAAAACGTCGCGCCACATCGTCGGATCTGAGGCGGCGATGCGGGTGAAATCGCGGAAGCCGCCGGCGGAGAATTTGATGACTTCCGACTGGGTGACCTCGGCGAGATCGTTGGCGGTGCCGACGATGGTGTAGGCGATGAGGTGCGGCAGGTGGCTGGTCACCGCGAGCACGCGGTCGTGATGGTCGGGCGCCATCAGCTCGACCTTGCTGCCGAGGCGACGCCAGAACTCGGCGACGCGCTCGGCGGCGGTGGCGTCGCCATCGGGCAACGGGGTGACGATGCACCAGCGGCCGTGGAACAGCGACGCGAAGCCCGCTTCGGGGCCGCTCTGCTCGGTGCCGGCGACGGGGTGCGCGGGGACGATCGTGGCGCGGGGGAGCGCCTGCGTCAAAGCGCGCGCAACCTCGGCCTTGCAGCTGCCGACGTCGCTGACGATCGCGTCGGCGGGGAGATCGGCGGCCATCTCCGCCGCGACCGCGCCCATTGCGCCGACGGGGACGCACAGGATCACGAGATCGGCATCGGTGACGGCGGCGCCGAGCGTGTCGGTGACGTCATCGACGATGCCGAGCGCGTCGGCGCGGGTGCGCACGCCGGCGTCGGCGTCATGCCCGGTCAGGCGGACGGTCGGCATGTGCTGGCGCACCGCGCGCGCGACCGAGGAGCCGATCAGGCCGAGGCCGACGATGGTGACGCGGGAAAAGGGCAGCATCTACTTGGTGTCCGGTAACCCGCACCCGTTCGTGCCGAGCGAAGTCGAGGCACATATCATCCGCGAAGTGCTCTGGGCATGTCCCTCGACTTCGCTCGGGGCGAACGGGAAAATGGGTGGGTTGATCATGCAGCCCCTGCCAGCTGCCGGAGCGCTGCGACGACGCCCCGCGTCTCGTCCTCGGTCCCGATGGTGATGCGCAGGGCCTGCGGCAGGCCCTGGCCGGGGAGCCAGCGGACGATGTAGCCGGCGTCCATCAGGCCCTTGTACGCGGCCTCGGCGGTCAGCTCGCCCTCGAATACCACCAGGACGAAGTTGGCCTGGCTTGAGATCGCGCGCAGGCCGGCGTTGCCGAGCTTGGCGATCTCGTCCGAGAACCACGCGCGCCACTTGGCATTGTGCGCGGCGGTGTGCGCGACGAAATCGGTATCGCCCAGCGCGGCGATCGCCGCCGATTGCCCGGCGATGGTGATCGAGAAGGGCAGGCGGATGCGGTGCATCGCCTCGATGATCGGCGCCGCGGCATAGCCCCAGCCGATCCGCTCGGCAGCGAGGCCGTACATCTTGGAGAAGGTGCGGGTGACCAGCACGTTGCTGGCGCTGGCGGCGAGCGCCATGCCGCCGTCATCGTCGCCGCCCTCGATATATTCGGCATAGGCATGGTCGAGAACGAGCAGGATGTCCTCGCGCAGGCCGGCGTGGAGGCGCTCGATCTCGCTGCGCGGCGCATAGGTGCCGGTGGGATTGTTGGGATTGGCGACGAAGACGATGCGCGTGCGCTCGGTCACCGCGGCGAGGATCGCGTCGACATCGGTGGCGTAATCGCGGTCGGGGGCGATGACGGGGGTGGCGCCGACGCGGCGGATTGCGATCGGATATACCGCAAAGCCGTAGTTGACGTAGATCGCCTCGTCGCCCGGCCCGGCAAAGGCGCCGGCGGCGAGGTGGAGCACCTCATCCGAACCGTTGCCGTAGATGATGCGCGCCGGATCGAGCCCGTGCTTCGCCGCGAGCGTATCGCGCAGGTCTGCGGCGGCGGCGTCGGGGTAGCGTTCCAGGCGGGTCGCGGCGGCGGCGAAGGCCTCGCGGGCCTTGGGGCTGGTGCCGAGCGGATTCTCGTTGGAGGAGAGCTTCGCAACCTTGCGCCCGTCATCGGTCGTCGAACGGCCGGGGACGTAGGGGGCGATCTCCATGATCCATGGTTTGGGGACGGGTCCGGTCATGGCGCGGGCGTGTAGCGAGGGGTGAAGAGGGGGGCAACGGCTCGTCAGGCGTAACCGCTATCTCGGCGGCAGCGAGAAGCGCGCCTCACCCACGTCGTCATCCCGGACTTGATCCGGGATCCATGTTGCCGCAAGCGACGCGCTTCGAAGAGCAAGCGATAGTGCCTGCGGATGGTTGGATCCCGGATCAAGTCCGGGATGACGAAGCATGATCGGCGGGCACATTGCAGAGAGAAGCGGCGGGTGCTTCCCCCGCCTCGCCCACAATGCTAGCGGCTCCCCATGTCCGCCGACGACCAGCGTTTCGGTCTCCAGCGTCACGTTGTCCTGCCCGGCCCGCTGCCGCTCGACGGCGGGGGCAGGCTCGCGCCGGTCGAGATCGCCTATGAAACCTACGGCACGCTTGCGCCAGACGGCGGCAATGCCGTGCTGATCTGCCATGCGCTGACGATGGACCAGCATGTCGCTGGTGCCAATCCGCGCACCGGCAAGTCGGGCTGGTGGACGCAGATGGTCGGCCCCGGTCGCCCGGTCGATACCGATCGCTTCTTCGTCGTGTGCGCAAACGTGCTGGGCAGCTGCATGGGATCGTCCGGCCCGGCGACGGTGAACCCGGCAACGGGCAAGCCGTTCGGCATGAGCTTTCCCGTCATCACCATCCGCGACATGGTGCGCGCGCAGGCGCTGCTGCTCGACCATCTCGGCGTCGGGCGGCTGAAGGCGGTGATCGGCGGGTCGATGGGCGGGATGCAGGCGCTGAGCTGGCCGGCGACTTTTCCCGATCGCGTAGAGGCGGTCGTGGTGATCGCCTCCGCCGCGCGGCATTCGGCACAGAACATCGCCTTCCACGAAGTGGGGCGGCAGGCGGTGATGGCCGATCCGAACTGGCGCGGCGGCGACTATTACGGCCATTCGGCGCCCGCCGCGGGGCTGGCGGTGGCGCGGATGGCGGCGCACATCACCTATCTTTCCGAAGCGGGGCTGACCGAGAAGTTCGGGCGCAAGCTGCAGGCGCGTGAAGCCAAGACCTTTGGCTTCGACGCCGATTTCCAGGTCGAAAGCTACCTGCGGTATCAGGGTATCGCGTTCGTCGACCGGTTCGATGCCAACAGCTATCTCTATATCACGCGCGCGATGGACTATTTCGACCTGGCGGAGGAGCATTGCGGGCTGCTCGCCAACGCATTCCGCCAGACGCGCGCGCGCTTCGCCTTGATCAGCTTCGACACCGACTGGCTGTATCCGACGCGTGAATCGCGCAGCATCGTCCAGGCGCTCAACGGGGCGGGCGCGCCGGTGAGCTTCGTGGAGCTGTCGAGCCCCTACGGCCATGACGCGTTCCTGCTCGATTCGCCCGAGATGAACCGGGTGGTGGCGGGCTTTCTGGGGACCGCTTCATGAGCCTGCGCGCGGATCTTGCCATCATCGCCGATCATGTCGCGGCGGGCAGCCGGGTACTCGACGTGGGATGCGGCGACGGGGCGCTGATGGCGGCGCTGCGCGATGCCAAGCGGGCCGATGCGCGCGGGCTGGAGCTTGATCCGCACAACGTCGCCGCCGCGGTCGGGCGGGGGCTGAGCGTGATCCAGGGCGATGCCGACATCGACCTGGCGGGCTATCCCGACGCGAGCTTCGATTATGCGATCCTGAGCCAGACGCTGCAGACCTGCCGGGCGCCCGATGCGGTGCTGCGCCAGCTGCTGCGGATCGGGCGGCATGCCTTCGTCAGCTTTCCCAACTTCGCGCACTGGCGGGTGCGCGCGTCGCTGTTGTGGGGCGGGCGGATGCCGGTGACGCGGCTGTTGCCGGAACGCTGGTACGACACGCCCAACATCCACCATCTGACGGTGGACGATTTCCGCGCGCATCTGAAGCAGCGCGGCATCAAGGTGGAAGGCGCGTGGTTCCTGTCGGGTGGCAAGAAAACAACATCCGCGGCGGCAAATTTCCTTGCCGAACACGCAATCTTCCTGCTTCGGGGAACCGACCCAAGTTAAGCATGTTCCCTGCCGACAAGTCATGAGCAAGACCGCCCTCATTATCGAAGACGAGATCTTCGTCGCGCTGGACCTGGAGCGCATCCTCACCGACGCCGGTTACCAGGTGGCCGCGATCGCCGCCGACAGCGACCAGGCGCTGGCCGCCGCGCCGGGATGTGAGTTTGCCTTTGTCGACATCAACCTGCGCGACGGCGCCACCGGGCCGCTGATCGCGGAGCGCATTGCCCGCGATTATGGCGTGAAGGTGGTGTTCGTCACCGCCAATCCGGCGCAGATCGGCATTCCGTGCGAGGCGCTCGGCTATGTGCGCAAGCCGTTCAGTGATCAGGCGATCCTGGCCGCCGCGGCGCTGGCCAGCGGTGCGCCGGACGCCCCGAGCGACGACGTGATCAGGATTGGGGCGATCGGCTGAACGACGCGGTCGGAACGGTCACGCTCACTTCCAGGCCATGTTCGTGCCAGGTGCGGGCGATTTGCCCGCCGAGCTGGCGAACCGCGCTCAATTCGATCAACTGCGTGCCGAACCCTGCCGGTCGCGGGGCAGCGCTTAGCGTGGGGCCGCCTTCCTCCCGCCAGTGAATGGTCGCGTGCTGGTCGACGCGGGCGACATGGATGGTGATCCGTCCGGTCGCGCTGGACAGGGCGCCATATTTGCTCGCGTTGGTTGCCAGCTCATGGAACAGCAGCGCGAGCGGGGTAGCCGCGCGATCATCGACCAGAATGTCGGTGCCGGTGACGATGACGCGCTCGCCCGGCTGCGCCTGATACGGCGACAGAAGCTCCCCGAGCAGGCCGTGCAGCGAATCCTGCTGCGACGAGGGCCGCGAATTGGGGCTGTGGGGGCGGACGAAATCATGCGCCCGGCCGAGCGCCGCGATCCGCTCGCGAAGGTCGGCGGCGAGCGGGGCAAGGGCGGGATGGGTGCGCGCGGCCAGCTGGATCAGGCCGCCGATTACCGCGAAGATGTTCTTGATGCGGTGCGACAGCTCCTGGCTGATGACCTCGCGTTCTTCCAGCGCAAGCTTCTGTTCGTGAATGTCGGTGCAGGTGCCGAACCAGCGCGTGATGCGCCCGTCCGCATCGCGGATCGGCAGCGCCCGGCCGAGCACCCAGCGATAAGTGCCGTCGAAATGGCGCAGGCGATATTCGATCTGGTATAGCTCGCCCGTTTCCAGGCTGTGGCGCCACAGCCGCCAGGCGCGGTCCTGATCGTCGGGGTGGAACATGCCGTTCCAGCCCTCCCCATCGGTCGTACCGGCGGGCGCGCCGGTGAATTCGTACCAACGCGCGTTATAGTAATCATGATAGCCGTCCGGCCGTGTCGACCAGACCATCTGGGGCATGGTATCCGCCAGAGTACGGAACCGCAGCTCACTTTCGGCGAGCGCGGCGCGATTTTCCTCGGCCGTCTCGCGCTTGTCGCGGGCGGCCCGGCGCGCCTCCAGCCGCGACATGGCGGCGGCGGCGAGGATCTCCAGGCCGCGCGTCTGGAACGGCGTCAGCCCGGCGCGCGGCTGATCGTCGATGATGCACACCGCACCGAGCGGCACGCCTTCACGCGAGACGAGCGGTGCGCCCGCGTAGAAGCGGATGTGCGGCGCGCCGGTGACGAGCGGGTTGTCGACGAAGCGCGCGTCCCGGGTGGCATCGGGCACTTCCATTACCTGATGCCCGTGCATGGCATGCGCGCAGAAGGACTGTGACCGCGGCGTACCATCCGCATCCAGACCGACGCGGGCGACGAAGAACTGCGTCTGCTCCTCGACCAGGCTAACGATCGCGATCGGCACCGCACACAGCTCCGCGGCGAACGCAGCGAGATCGTCAAGCGCGCCCTCGTCGCGCGCGCCGGCGAGATCATAGCGCGCCATGATGCGGGCGCGGGCGGTCTCGTCGAGCGGGGGTGAGGCGGGGGGCGTCACAGGTCCTTTGGTCGCTGGCGGTTGGAACGGCGAGGAGGCATGATCAGAACGAAGCGGTCATCAGGAACGATCCCGCCTTTGCGTGATGGTCGCGCCGGCAGCTGCAACGAACCAGCTGATGCAGGGGACAGCGACCGAGGCCGTCGGCGCCGGCGTTCACCGCGCAGCGAAACCTAGAACGGGACGTCGTCGTCGAGATCGTCGGCGAAACCGCCGCGCGCCTGACCGAAACCGCCGCCGCTGCTACCGCCACGGCTGCCGCCACCGCCACGATTGCCGCCGCCGTAACCGCCGCCGCCGCCGAAATCGTCACCGCCGCCGAAGTCATCGCGTGCGCCGCCGCGATCGCCGCCGCCGGGCCCGTCGAGCATCGTCAGGACGCTGTTGAAGCCTTGCAGCACAACCTCGGTGGAATAGCGGTCCTGGCCCTGCTGGTCCTGCCACTTCCGCGTCTGGAGCTGGCCCTCGATATAGACCTTGGAGCCCTTGCGCAGGAACCGCTCGGCAACGTTGGCGAGGCCTTCGTTGAAGATCGCCACCGAATGCCATTCGGTCTTTTCCTTGCGCTCACCGGTGTTTCGGTCCTTCCAGCTTTCGCTGGTGGCGATGCGCAGGTTCACCACCTTGCCGCCATTCTGGAACGAGCGCGACTCCGGGTCGCGCCCCAGATTGCCGACGAGAATAACCTTGTTGACGCTGCCTGCCATTAACTGCCCCTAGAGGCCCGCGGCGATCGCGAGCCAGTATGTGATTCCGGCCATGATGTAGGCGGCGGCGAACAGATAGCCAACCATGAAGAGCGGCCACTTCCACCCGTTCGTCTCGCGCTTCGTCACCGCGATGGTGGAGATACATTGCGGGGCGAAGACGAACCACATCAGGAACGCGAGCGCCGTGGGCAGCGACCAGCGGTGCTGAAGGTTCTCGATAATCGTGCGCTCCCCGGCGGCGTCCTCGGGATCGTCGACGGCATAAACGGTGCCGATCGCGGCCACCGCCACTTCGCGCGCGGCCATGGCGGGGATCAGCGCCAGAGAAATATCGCGGTTGAAGCCGATGGGGGCGACGACGACCTCGATGCCGTTCGCGATGCGGCCGGCGACAGAATAATCGACCTGGCTTTCGCCTTCCGGCGCCTGCGGGAAGCTCAGCAGCAGCCACAGGACGACCGTGGTGGCGGCAATGATCGTGCCGGCGCGCTTCAGGAAGATCACCGCGCGGCTCCACAGCCCGATCGCCACGTCGGCGAGGCGCGGCATCTGGTATTTGGGCATCTCCATCATGAAGCCGGAGGAATCGCCCTTTGTGATCGTGCGACGCAGGACCAGCGCCGCGACGAAGGCACCGACGATGCCGGCGAGATAGAGCCCGAGCAGGACCAGGCCCTGCAGGCCGACGCCGGGCGCGACGGCGGTATTGGGAATGAAGGCACCGATGATGATCGTATAAACCGGCAGGCGCGCCGAACAGGTCATCAAGGGCGCGATCAGGATCGTCGTCAGCCGGTCCTTCTCGTCGCTGATCGTTCGGGTCGCCATGATGCCGGGCACGGCGCAGGCGAAGCTCGACAGGAGCGGGATGAAGGCGCGGCCCGACAGGCCGACGCCCGCCATCATCCGATCCATCAGGAACGCCGCGCGGACCATATAGCCGGATGCCTCGAGCACCAGGATGAAGGTGAAGAGGATCAGGATCTGCGGCAGGAACACGACCACCGCGCCGACGCCCGCGATCAGGCCGTCGGTGAGCATCGACTGGAACAGACCTTCCGGCACAGCGGCGCGGACCACCTCGTCCAGCCAGGCCATGCCGCCCTCGATCCAGCCGATCGGCGCTTCCGACCAGCTGAACACCGCCTGGAACATCACGAACATCAGCGCGACGAGCAGCACGGGGCCGAGGACGGGGTGGAGCGCGATCGCGTCGAGCGCGTGGTTCCAGCGCCGGGTGGGTGTTTCGGACACGGTGGCCGCGCGGGAGATGTCGCGCGCGCGACGCTGCAGCGCCGCGATCGGCTGGTCCGCCGCGGCGGTGTCGCGCGTCCGGCGTTCGGCCGTGCCGTCGAGCGCCGCGGTCATCGCCGCGCGCAGTCCGTCCAGGCCGCGCTTGCGAACCGCGACGGTAGGGATGACGGGCACGCCGAGTTCCTGCGCGAGCGCCTCCGGAGAAAGCGTCAGGCCGTCACGTTCGGCGAGATCGACCATGTTGAGCGCGATGACCACCGGTAGATCGAGTGCGATCAGCTGCAGCGCGAACCGCAGGTGCAGATCGAGGTTGGCGGCATCCACGACGATGACGAGCGCATCCGGGCGGCGCTCCCCGGCCTGCTTGCCGAACAGGACATCGCGGGTGACCTGTTCGTCGGGCGACGACGGATCAAGGCTGTAGGTGCCGGGAAGGTCGACCAGCTCCACGGGACGGCCATCGTCCAGCGACAGCCGGCCGGCATGGCGCTCAACCGTCACGCCGGGATAATTGCCGACCTTCTGGCGGGCGCCGGTGAGTGCGTTGAACAGGGCGGATTTGCCGGCGTTGGGATTGCCGACGAGCACAACCAGCGGAAGGGACGTCATGTCAGTCCGCCATCACCGTGATGGCAGCGGCGACGTTGCGGCGCAGCGCCACCGTCATGCGACCGATGCGGCAGGCCACCGGCCCCCGGAACAGTGTGGCGCGATGCAGGATTTCGACATGCACCCCTTCATCGAAGCCGAATTCGCGCAGGCGCCGGGCCTCCGGAACGGCGAGGCGATCCCAGGCGATGGTGGTGATCGTCGCGGGCCGGCGCACGGGAAGCGATTCGAGAGGAAAGGAGGCAGGAGCGAGCACGCCGCGTACATAAACGTGCTGCGAACGATTATCAATTGTTTGATCTTCCGCGGCTTTGCCGGGCCGGTTCAGACGACCGGGTAGCGCAGCCGGCCAATAAAGCGGCTGAGGCTGGGGCGGTGCTGCGCGCGGCGGGTGATGCCGGCCTTGGCCTTCTCAAAGCGCATGATCCCGTCGATGCGGCGCGCCAGGAAAGCGCGGGTATCGGCATGATCCTGGCTTTCGTCGTCAAGGAAGATCGTTACCGTCGCGCCATAAACGGTGAGCAGCATCGTTCGCTTCGTATAATGGTTATAATCCGTGGCCGTATCACCTGCGGCGCGCCACATCGCATCGACGCTGCGCCAGCCGAGCCGTGCGGCCGCGGCGAGATTTTGCGGCATGGCGAGGATCGCGAGCGCGCGACGCAGCGCCTCACGGTTCGGTGCGGCGGCGGCGAGCCGCGCCTCGATCAGCGCGGTGATGCGCTGCCTGATCTTCATGGCGGCGAGGCGGTCCGCGGGAAGCGTCGACAGCATCGCCGTATCGACATGGGCGAACCATGCGTCGATCATCGCCACCGCGCCACCGTCGAACGCAAGCGCGGCGATGTCGCGATCGATGCCGGCCATGTCCGCCGCCATGTCCCGCGCCGCGTCGCTCCAGCCGTCGAACGCGGCATTGTCCGCGATCGCAGGGGCAAGCAGGCTGCGGATTTCGTCAAGCGTGAGGTCGGCAGGATCGGTCATGCGTCGCTTATACGCACCAATGGCGCGCGGGGCACCATTCTCTTCCAAACGCCCGATCACGACGGGGTAGATTGCCGATGCGGTGCAATGCGGACCAGCACCAGCGCAACCGCCACCAGGAGCGCACCGACCACATCGCCGAGGCCCAGCGCCTCGTCATAGGCGAGCCAGCCGACCGTCGCCGCGACGATCGGCTGCGTGAGCAGCGCGAGGCCGATGACGAGCGGGCTGAAACGGCCGAGCGCGAAAATCATCAGGCCCTGGCCGATCACCTGGCTGCACAAGGCCAGGGCGACCAGTGGCGTCCAGTTACCGGGCAGCACCCGCTCACCCATCAGCAGCGCCGCGATCAGCAAGGGCAATGCCGAGGCGGCCGAGGAAAGGCTGAGTGCGGGCAGCGGCGCCATCCGCAGACGCGCGCGCGCCATCAGGATGAAATAGCCAGCGTAGAGGATGCCCGCGAGCAGGCACAGCAGGTCTCCGATCAAATTCTGCGGCGCGAGCTGGTAAGAACGGCCCATCAGCAGCGCGGCGCCCGCCGCCGCCAGTGCGAGCGCGAGCCCCTGCATCCGGGTGGGCCAGGCGCGTGACACCAGGAAGCCGTAGAGCGGGAAGACGAAGGTCGCGGCATTGCCGAACAGCGTGGCATTGGCGAGCTTCGTATGATGGATGCCGATGTGCCAGCTGGCGAGATCGCCGGCGAACAGCAGCCCCGACAGGAGGAGCACCCAGCCAAGGCCGCGCGCGCTGGCCAGCGGGCGACCGCCGGTCATCACCGCAAGGGCGAGCAGGAGCGGGGTCGCGAGGCTGATTCGCCAGAAGGCGGCAGCCACCGGGCCGACATCGGCAAGGCGGACCAGCCAGGGGCCGAAGGCAAGCGCGATATTGCCGCCGATCAGCGCCGCAAAGGCGAGTGCGCCGCCGCTTTGAGGCGATGTAGCTTTTCTTGGGGCGGCGGCCTCGTGCATGCTGCCCCGTAACGACCTACGTCGGGCGAGTCCCGTTGTAAGATGCAACCGAGGGGAGATCTGAATGCCAAGCCTGTTTGATCCGATCGAGCTGGGCGCGATCCGCGCCGCCAACCGCGTGCTGATGGCACCGCTGACCCGCACGCGTGCCGACGACCAGCATGTGCCGACCGAGATGATGATCGAATATTATCGCCAGCGCGCGGGCGCCGGCCTGATCATCTCCGAGGCGACCGGGATCAGCCGCCAGGGGCTGGGCTGGCCCAATGCGCCGGGCATCTGGACCGAGGCGCAGACTGAGGCGTGGAAACCGATCACCGACGCCGTGCACGAGGCCGGCGGCAAGATCGTCGCGCAATTGTGGCACCAGGGCCGACTGGCACGTCCCGATGTCAACAAGCTGCAGCCACTGTCGGCATCGGTGACCCGCGCGCCGTATCCGAACCCCGACAAGAACCCCTATGGCGAGGCGCGGGCGGCGACGATCGACGAGATCAAGGAAGCCATCGAACAATATGCCGAGGCGGCGCGCAACGCACTGGCGGCGGGCTTCGATGGCGTGCAGCTGCACGGCGCCAATGGCTATCTGATCGACCAGTTCCTGCGCGACAACACCAACCTGCGCGAGGACGAATATGGCGGCTCGCCTGAGAACCGCATCCGCTTCATGAAGGAAGCGGTGCAGGCGGTGATCGCGGTGGCGGGTGCCGAACGCACCTCGATCCGCCTGTCGCCCAATGGTGAGACGCAGGGGGCGGACGACAGCAACCCCGAGGCGGTGTTCGTACCGGCGGCCAAGGCGCTGGACGAGCTGGGCATTTCGTTCCTGGAGCTGCGCGAGCAATCCCCGGACGGCACGTTCGGCGCGTCGAGCGTGCCGAAGCTGAGCCCGCAGATCCGCAAGGTCTTCACGCGCCCGCTGGTGCTGAACCAGGATTATACGCTGGAAAAGGCGCAGGCGGACCTGGATTCCGGGATTGCCGACGCGATCGCCTTCGGGCGGCCGTTCATCGGCAATCCCGACTTGGTCGAGCGGCTGCGCAGCGGCGCCCCGCTGGCGCAGGACAATCCCAGGACGTGGTATTCGAAGGGGCCGGAAGGCTATATCGATTACCCGGCCTATGCGGAGCAGGCTGCCGCATGAAGATAGGGGTCCCCCTTCCCGGAATTGGGGAAGGGGGGACCCGTCCGGCGATGCGCCGCAGGGCAGGGCGCGGGGATGCCGGACCAGCTACGCCGCTGGCCCGGCGCCCGCCATCCCCAGCACTTCCATCAGCCGATCGACGGAATAGGGTTTGCGCAGCAGCGGAAAGCCGTGGTTGCCTTCCTCCGCCAGTACGTGGCTGTATCCGCTGGTCAGCACGACCCGTCGGCCGGGCCAGCGGCGCTCCACCTCCTTGGCCAGTTCAATCCCGCTGAGCCCCGGCATCACGACATCGGTGAAGACGAGATCGAAGGCGCCATCCTCACGATCCAGCACCGTCAGCGCCGCCTCGCCGTTCGGCGCCCACACCACCTGCTGGCCCAGTTCCTCCATCAGCGACACGGCGAACCGCCCGACCACTTCATTGTCCTCCACCAGCAGCACGCGCCGGATCGGCAGGCGGGCGAGCGGCAGCGCCTTGCCTGCTGCCCCGGTGTCTGATGCGGCGCGCGTGGCGCGCGGCAGAAAGATCGTGAAGGTGCTGCCTTCGTCCGGTGCGCTTCGCACGCCGATCTCCCCGCCGGACTGCTTGGCGAAGCCATAGACCTGGCTAAGGCCGAGACCGGTACCCTTGCCGACCGGCTTGGTGGTGAAGAACGGCTCGAAGATCCGCGACACAGTGTCGGCGTCCATGCCGGTTCCGGTGTCCGATACATCGACGGCGACGAAATTCCCCGGCACGGCGGCATGGCGCCGCATTTCCGGCACCTCGCCGACGTTGCGGCCGGTGATCCGCAGCGTGCCGCCGCGTGGCATGGCATCGCGCGCATTGATCGCGATGTTGAGCACCGCGGAATCGAACTGGTTCGGATCGGCCGTCACCGCCCCGAGATCGGCCGGCATGTCCAGCTGCACCGCCACCGGTGATCCGACCGTGGTGGCGATCAACTGTTCGAGCCCGTGGATCCGGTCCGTCACCGCGAATGTTTCCGGTTCGAGCGGCTGGCGCCGGGAGAAGGCGAGCAACTGGCCCGTCAGCTGCGCAGCGCGGTCAGCGGTTTCCGCAATGGCGGCGATATAGCGCTGACGCCGCTCATCGCTGAGCCCGGGCAGCTGCAACAGATCCGCCGACGAGCGGATGACGGTAAGCAAGTTGTTGAAATCATGTGCGACCCCGCCGGTCAGCCGGCCGATGGCCTCCATCTTCTGGCTCTGCGCCAGGGCCTCGCGCGTCGCATCCAGCTCCTCCTGCGCGCGCCGGCGATCACTGACGTCGCGGGTGATCTTGGCAAAGCCGGTGAGCGCGCCGGTGTCATCGTAGATCGGATCGATCACCACATGCGCCCAGAAGGTGGTGCCGTCCTTGCGGATGCGCAGCGCTTCCTTCTCGAACGTGCCGTGTTTCAGCGCGGTGCGCAGCGCCCGTTCCGGTTCGCCGTTGGCGCGATCCTGTTCGGTATAGAAGCGTGAGAAATGCTGCCCGACGATCTCGGCCGCGCTATATCCCTTGATGGCCTCTGCGCCGGCATTCCAGCTCGACACGTGGCCGTCCGGATCGAGCATGTAGATGGCGTAATCGCGCACGCCCTCGACCAGCAGGCGGAACTGCTGTTGGCTGCGGAACAAGGCGCGTTCCGCCTCCTTCTTGTCGCTGATATCGCGGGTGACCTTGGCGAAGCCGATCAGCGTGCCGTCGGTATCGCGCACCGGATCGATCACCACACTCGCCCAGAAACGGCTGCCGTCCTTCCGCACCCGCCAGCCCTCGGCCTCGAACTTGCCCTGCGTCGCTGCCGTGCGCAGCGCGCGCGCGGGCAGGCCGGTCGCGCGATCTTCGGCCGTATAGAAGCGGGAAAAATGCTCGCCGATGATCTCGTTGGCCGCATATCCTTTGAAGCGTTGCGCGCCGGCATTCCAGCTGACAACGAAGCCGTCGCTGTCGAGCAGATAAATGGCGTAATCCTTAACCGCATCCAGCAGAAGCTGGATGCGCCGCTCGTTTTCCATCGCGAGCAGGTGTTGGGTGCGGGTGACGCTCATACCTGGAGCAAGGGGGTATGAGGCGGGCGTTCTTTTCGCAACCGATTGCTTTCGTTGCCGGACCACCGTTCCGGTGCGGATCGGCACGCGAGGGTCACTTCACCGTCCTGCGATGGCGCTGCGAGGATCCTCCACCGCCCATCGCGGGCGATTAATCGTTGTCGATCAGCGAGGTCTTGCGCGGAATCGCCTGCTTGTTCTCCTGCCCCTTGTCGAGCGTGTCGGCGGGACGCATCGCATCCCCCTTCTTCTGATGCTCGGTCGACAGGTTCGGGCGCTCGGTTTCGCTGGTGCCGTTCTTGTCCATGGCCACTCTCCTTATTCAGCGGCAACCGACAGGAGCGGCATTCGATCCGTGCGGCGGAGTTCCTCGGCGAACCAGGCGCAGGTGCGCGACAGGCCGTCCTCCAAGGGCACGAGCGGTGCCCAGCCGAGCACTTCAAAAGCGCGGGTGATATCGGGCTTGCGGCGGCGGGGGTCGTCGACGGGGAGCGGCTGGTGATCGATGCGCGCCTTGGTACCGGTCATCGCGACGATACGGTTGACGAGATCGCCGACGGTCAGCTCGTTGGGGTTGCCTAGGTTGACCGGCTCCGCCCCGACCGTGTCGCTGTCCATCAGGCGGATGAGGCCGTCGACGAGGTCGCTGACGTAGCAGAAGCTGCGCGTCTGGCTGCCGTCGCCGTACACCGTCAGCGTGTCGCCCTGCAGCGCCTGGCAGATGAAGTTGGAAACCACGCGGCCGTCATCCGGGTGCATCCGCGGACCATAAGTGTTGAAGATGCGCGCGATGCGGACATCGGCGCGGTTCAGGCGCGCGAAGTCGAGCGCCATCGCCTCGGCAGCGCGCTTGCCCTCGTCGTAGCAGGCGCGCGGGCCGGTGCAGCTGACGGCACCGCGATAATCCTCACGCTGCGGGTGGATTTCCGGATCACCGTACACCTCGCTGGTGGAGGTGAGCAGGAAGCGGGCGCCGGCACTCTCCGCAAGGCGCAGGAGATGGTCGGTACCGAGCACGCAGGTGAGCATCGTGTGCTCGGGATCGGCCTGATAGTGTGGCGGGGAGGCGGCGCAGGCGAGATTGTAGACGCGGGTGATGCGGCTGGTGAGGTCCGTCACCGCGGCGGGCAGCTTGTCGATCACGTCGCCTCTCACGAAGGTGAAGCGAGGATGGTCGATCAGATCGTCGAGGTTGCTCGCGCGCGAGGTCTGTAGGTTATCGAGGCAGAGCACGGTCTCGCCGCGGTCGAGCAGCGTCTGGCACAGGTGCGAGCCGATGAAGCCGGCGCCACCGGCGACGAGCGTGATGGGAGCATCGATCGTGTTCATGCGTGGGTTGCTCCGGCTCGTGGCGGCTTCGGTGAGATAGGTTTCGAGTTGCGCCGCGCGGTGCTGCGCGGTGTGCGCGGCGAGGACGCGGGCGCGGGCGGCTTCACCGAGCGCGCTGGCGTCTTCATCCAGCGCTGCGAGCGCCTGTTCGGTGGTATCGGCGAGCATGATCTCGCTGCCCGGCGCGAACAGATCGTCGATGCCGTCCCAGCGATCGGACAGGATCGGCGTGCCGCACGCGCCGGCCTCGAACAGACGCACCGAGGGCGACCAGCCGGCAGCGATCATGTCCGCGCGGGTGACGTTCAGCGTCATGCGCGATTCGCTGTAGAAAGCGGGGTGATCGGCCGGCGGCAGGTGGTCGATTCGGGTGACGTTGGCCGGCCAGTCGATGTGATCGGGATATTGCGGGCCCGCGACGGCGAACTGGAGATCGGGGCGGCGGCGGGCGGGCTCGATCAGGAGCTTCTCCAGAGTCGGCTGGCGATCGTCGCTGTAGGTGCCGAGATAGGAAAGCGCCCAGCGCTTGGGCGTGTCCTGCGGCTGGTAGCGCGCTGCATCGACGGTGCAGTAGAGCGCGCGGGCGGCCTTGGCGCCATAGCGGCGCTCGATCCGCTCGAGCGTCGGACCGCCGGTGAACGACAGGTAGAGGTCGAAGCCGGGGATCACCTCGGGCGAGAGATATTCGTAATCCCCGCGCTCGAGCTTGGCGAGCGTGACCGGCGTGTCGATGTCGTAGAAGCCGGTGACGCCCTTGGCCGTGGCCTGGACGAATCTGGCGACGGCGACGCCTTCGGGAACGTAGGAGCCGACGATCACCGCATCGGCCTCGGCGATCGTGTCGCGCCAGTTCTCGAGGTCGGCGAGGTCGGCGTAATAATTGAGCTGGCAGAAATCGGGATCGATCAGGTCGCGGCGGTCGCCGGCGTACCAGGGGACGGTACGCTCGAGGAATTGGATGTCATGGCCGCGCGCGGCGAAGCCCGACAGGAGCGCGCGCCAGGTGGTGGCGTGACCGTTGCCCCAGGATGAGCCGAGACTGAGGCCGAGGACGACGAGCTTCATGCGGCCACCTTCGCGGTCTCGGCATGGGCGCGGAACAGGTCGTCCACCTGCTTGGCGCGCAGCTCATAGGTGTGCTCGGCGAGGACGCGCTCGCGCGCCGCTTCGCCGATCGCGCGGGCGCGTTCGATGGTGAGGTCGGCGAGGAGGTCGGCGACATCCTGGCCGGTATGCGCGACGAGCACTTCCTCACCGGGAACCAGGAACTGCTCGATGCCCTCCCAATAATCGGTGATGAGGCAGGCGCCGGCACCGGCAGCCTCGAACACGCGGGTGGCTGGCGAGAAGCCGACGGCCGCCATCGAATCACGCGCGATGTTGAGCACGGCGCGCGGGGTGCAATTGAAGGCGTTGTGGTCCGCGGTGCCGACATGGCCGAGGTGGCGGACGTTGGCGGGCATGTGCTTGTCGTGCCAACCGCTGCCGCCGATCAGGAAGCTTTGCTCAGGGAGCGCGGCGGCGGCGGCGAGGAAGAATTGCTCCACGCGCGCCTCGCGATCGGGCAGGCGGTTGCCGAGGAAGGCGAGATCGCAGGTGAAGCGATCGTCGGGCGCGACCGGGTGGTGGGTGTCGGGATCGACGGCGTTATACACTGGGACGCAGCGCGCGGCGCCGAGTGCCTCATAGGCTTCAACCACCGGCGGGCCGCCGCCGTAGGTGAGGACCATGTCAAGGTGCGGGAGGGCATCGCGGACGGGGTGCGCGGGATCGGCGCGGATCTCGTCCAGCGTGGCGGCGGCGTCGACGTCCCAGAAGATCTTGAGCGCGCCCGCGCGGGCGTGCTCGACGATGCCGGCGATGAGCTCGGCGTCGAACACGCCGACGCCGCTGGCCTTGACCACTACGTCGGCGTGGCGCGCCTCGGCGAGGACCGATTGCAGGCCTTCATCGGTGGCGGGATAGACCACGGAGGTGGCCCATTCGGGCGGCTCGATGTCGCGGTTGGCCTGACGATCGAAGGCGTCGGGTTCGTAGAAGGTGATCTGGTGACCGTGGGCGGCCAGGGCCTTGAGAATGCCGCGGTAGTAAGTGGCGGCGCCGTTCCAGTAGGAGGACAGCAGGCTCGATCCGTAGAAGGCGATCTTCATGCGGCTTCTTTCGTTGGGGTGTCCGCGCGGAGGCTGGCGACGATGGCCAGCAGCTGATCGACGCGGTGGGCGCAGGTGTGGCGCGCCTTGATGGTGGCGAGGCCGTGCGCGGCGAGCGAGCGGCGCAGGTCCGCATCGTCGCGCAGGGCGGTGAGGTGGCGGGTCATCTCCGCGCCGTCGCGGGCGACGAGATAGTCCTGCCAGGGGGAGAACAGCCCCTCCGCATCGTCCCATGGCGCCGAAACGAGCGGGATCCCGCAGGCGAGCGCCTCGAATACGCGGATCGTCGGGATGCCGGGGAGGATCGTCGCATAATAGCGGCGTGGCACGTGGACGGTGGCGAGGTGGCGCGCGAAGATTTGCGGCGCGGCGGCGTTGGGCGCCCAGCCGTGGTAGCGGATGCCGTAGCGCTGGAGCGTCGCCTTGGCCGCGTCGGGGTAGCGGACGCCGTAGATGTCGAGCGGGAGCTTCGCACCTTGCGCGGGGGCGAAGAGGAAGCGTTCGAGCTCCTCGGTGCGTTCGCCGTCGCCCCAATTGCCGATCCAGACGAGGCCCTGGCGCTCGCCCTCTTCCTGCGGCGGGTGGAAGCGGCGGAGGTCGGCGGCCTCGTGCCACGTCCAGACGCGGTTGTTCCAGCCCCAGCTGCGGTAGATTTCGCTCAGCGTTTCGCCGAACGCCAGCACACCGTCATAGCCGGAGAGGTCGTACGCCTTCATCGACTCCGGTTCGCTGACGGCGCGGTGATGCGTGTCGTGGAACAGGAGCGAGTGACGTGCGCCGCGCTTGCGCTGCTCGCCGAGCGCGGCGACCAGGGCGTGGTCGTTCCACTCGTGGACGATGACGAGATCGGCGCCGTCGGTTAGTTCGTCCACCGGCGTGCCGGGGGCGTAGGTCGTGGTGCTGAGTTCGGGATAGCTTTTGCGCCATGCCGCCAGGCCTTCTTCGCCGTGATCGGCGAGGAGGTTGGCGAGGCTCCATGCGCCTTCGGGCTCGTAGGCGACGACGTCATGGCCACGCGCCACCAACTCGCTGAGCACACCGCGGAGGAAATGCGCGTTGCCGTGGTTCCAGCAGGAGGCGAGGCTGTGGGTGAAATAGACGATTCTCATGCCGCGACCCTCTCGCTGGTGAAGGCATCGGCGTAGAGCGCGCGCATCGCGTCTGCGGTGGCCTGAACGGTGAAATGCGTGCCGCGATCGGCGGCGGCGCCGCCGAGTGCGCTGCGTTTGGCCTCGTCCCCGAGCAGGCCAGCGATCGCGTCGGCCCAGGTGGCGGGATCGTCGCCGGCCACGAAGACGGCGGCGCCGTCCCATAGCTCGCGGAACGTGTCGATGTCCGACAGGATCAGCGCGCAGCCGGCTTGTGCGGCTTCGAGCACGGCGAGGCCGAAGGGCTCGAACGAGGCGGCGGAGACGAACACCGGCTGGGTGGCGAGCATCGCTGCCATGCCGCTGGGGGCGAGATCGCCGAGCAAATGGAGGTGCTCGACCGGCACCGATTGCTCATGCGGCGCGCGGGTGGGGCCGGCGGCGTAGAGCGGGGCAGCGAGGCGACCAGCGGCGGCGTCGAGCAGCGGGGTGCGCTTGACCTCGTCCCACAAGCGACCGGCGGTGAAGGCGATCTGGCGGGTGCGGACGGGGGCGACCGGCGTCGGCGTGCGGCCGTTGTGGACCGTGACGGGCAGTTCGCGCAGGCCGTAGGTGCGCGCGACGGTGCGCGCGTAGCTTTCGCTCGGCGCGACGACGCGGGTGGCGCGGCGCAGGCCCTGTGCGGCGAGCGCGCGGTGCCATTCGAACTTAGGGTCGAGCGGGGTGCCGGGGCGGGCCGCTTCCCACCAGGTCGACACGCAGCCGTGCGCGACGACGATCAGCGGGAGATCGCCGGGCAGCGCGGCGGCGAGCGCCGGCTGATTGACGTGGATGAGGTCGGCACGGTGCACCGTCGCCAGCGCGGCGATCGTGGCGGCGGCGTGCTGGACCGCGACGGCATCGTCGGTGAGCCAGTCGAGTGGCTCACCGGTTTCCACCAGCGTGAGGCCGGGGATCGCGGCGACTTCGGCGCGCTGCGCGTCGGAGGGTGACGGGCCGAGGACCGCCAGGATCACCGCGGTGCCGGCGCCGGCCAACGCCGCGGCGAGATCGACCGAATAGCGCCAGACGCCACCGACCGCATCAACCGTCATCAGGATGCGGCGGGGCCGATCGCGCATCAAACCGCCACCTTGAGCGTGGGCTGCTCGGTGCCGAGCGGGAGGCCCCGTTCTGCGGAAAGCCAGGCGGCGAGGCGGCGCAGGCCGGTACGCCAGTCGGCGGGCTTGGCGAGGCCGAGCGCGTCTTCCGCCGCGCGACGATCGGCGACGAAATAGCGCTGGTCGCCGGCGCGCCAGCTGCCGAAGCGCAGGTCGATCGGGCGACCGACGACTGTCTCGATCTCGGCCAGCACGGTGCGCAGGCTGACGGCATTGTCGGGGCCGCCGCCGAGGTTGAAGACGTGGCCGCTGTGCCGGTCCATCTGGCGCCAGAGCGCGAGATAGGCGTCGACGGCGTCGCTCACCTCGAGGATGTCGCGGACCTGATGGCCGTCGCCGTAGATGTCGATCGCGCGGCCTTCGAGCGCGCGGATCAGGAAGTGGGCGACCCATCCCTGGTCCTCGGTCCCCATCTGGCGCTCGCCATAGATGCAGCTCATGCGGAGGACGGCACTCGGCACGCCGTAGCTGCGGGCGTAATCGAGGACGTACTGGTCGGCGGCGCCCTTGGAGCAGCCATAGGGGGTGTGGAAATCGAGCGGGCGGGTTTCGCCGATGCCGAAGGCGTTCACCAGCGGATCGACCGGCTGATAGCCCTTGTCGGTTTCGTCAAAGGCGAGGTCGGCGAGATCGCCATAGACCTTGTTGGTCGAGGCGAAGATCACCGCCGGCGGCGTTTCGCACTGGCGCGCGGCCTCCAGCACGTTGAGCGTGCCGGTGATGTTGATCGAGAAATCGTCGCGCGGATCGACCAGGCTGGTGGTGACGGCGACCTGCGCCGCCATGTGGAACACCGCCTGCGATTCCTGCACCGCCGTCGTCATCGCAGCTTCGTCGCGGATGTCGGCGACGCGCACGTCGATCTTGTCGCCGTGGTTGGCCGTCAGCCAGTCAAGGTTGCGCTTCACGCCCTCGCGGACCAGCGCGTCATAGACGATGACGCGATGGCCCTCGCCGGCGAGGCGGTGCGCGATGTTGCTGCCGATGAAGCCCGCGCCGCCGGTAACGAGGATGGACTTGTCGCTGCTCATGCGACGAGCCCACGCTTTTCGAGTTCGGCGCGCGCGTGGCTGACCTTGTCCTCGGCAGTCTGCTGCGCGACCCAGTCGGCGAGCACGGCGAGTTCGGTCTCGAAATCGGCGGTGGCGCGGAAGCCGAGCTTCTCCGCGGCGAGCGAGGTGTCGCAGAAGCAGTGGCGAATGTCGCCGACACGTGCCTTGCCGACGATCTCGGGCGAGGCGTCGTTCTGCCCCATCGCGCGGCCGAGCGACTCCGCCACTTCGGTGACCGAGCGGTCATGGCCCGAGCCGACGTTGAACGTCCCGCCGACTGCCTCCGGCAGCACCAGCGCGTCGGCGAAAGCGCGCGCGACGTCGCCGACATGGACGAAGTCGCGGCGCTGCTCGCCATCCTCGAACACCATCGGGCGCTGCTTGTTGAGCAGGCGCGAGGCGAAGATCGCGAGCACGCCGGTATAGGGATTGGAGAGCGCCTGGCCGGGGCCATAGACGTTGAACAGGCGTAGGCAGACGCTTTCGATGCCGTAAGGCGCGCCCATGATGTGGGTGGTGCGCTCCTGCACATATTTGTTGAGCGCGTAGATCGAGGACAAAGCGGGGCGCTTGGTCTCGGGGGTGGCGACCGGGGTGAGGGGGCGACCCTGGACGTCGGTGGGATCCCACTGGCGCATGCCGTCGCGGATCATGCCGCGCGCGGCATCCTCGACCAATTTGCCGTCGGCGTCGCGATACAGCCCCTCGCCATAGATGCTCATCGACGAGGCGGTGACGACGCGGCGGACGGGCTTGTCGATCAGCCGCTCGAACAGCACTGCGGTGCCGACGTCGTTGACCGAGGTGTAGCGTTCGACCTCGTACATCGACTGCCCCACGCCGACTTCGGCGGCGAGGTGGACGATGCTGTCGACGCCGTCCAGCGCCTTCGCCACCGCATCGCCATCGCGCACGTCGCCGACGATCAGCTCGGCGTCGGGCGACAGGTTGGCGGGGCGCTGGCCGCTGTCGCCGTGGACTTGCGGCAGGAGATTGTCGAGGATACGCACGCGGTTGCCGCGGCGGAGCAATTCGTCGGTAACGAAGCGGCCGATGAACCCGGCGCCGCCCGTGATCAAAACGTGTTCGGTCATCAATCCCCGCTTCGTTCTGTCGATTTTAAGTCCGCCAAGTGGCGGCCCCACCGTTACAGGAACATCTTCATCTACCCTTGGTTCCCGTTGATTTCGGGGGCAAAACGACTTGTTGATCCAGATCAGTCAATTAGGTCGGAACGTCGGGCAGAGCGGGCCGTTGATCCCACATCATCTACAAAGCTTTGGTTCGGGGGCTGATTGACGGCGACGATTCATCTGGTGCGGCACGGCGCGCACGGCGACGTCGGGCGTGTGCTCACCGGTCGCGGCGGCGATCATGGCCTGGCACCCCTTGGGGAGGAACAGGCGCGCTGGGCGGCCGGGCAGTTGCGAGACGTGGCGCTGGTGCAGTGCAGCCCGCAGCGGCGCACACGCGAGACCGCGGCCGTAATCGGGGCGGCGTTCGGCTGCGAGCCCGAGGTGGTCGCGGCGCTGGACGAGATCGATTTCGGCGAATGGACCGGGCGGATCATTGCCGATCTGGACGGCGACCCGGCCTGGCACCGGTGGAATGCCTCCCGGGCGACGGCGCAGGTGCCCGGCGGCGAGCGAATGGCCGACGCGGTCGCGCGCGCGGCCGCACATCTGGACGCGCTCGGGCAGCGGGATTGGCCCGGCGCGCTGGTCTGCGTGTCGCATTCCGACATCATCCGCGGCGTAGTGGCCCACTATATGGGCCTGCCGCTGGATCACCTGTTGCGGTTCGACGTCGATCCTGGGTCGGTGACGACGCTGGTGGTCGGCCAGTGGGGCGGCAGGGTACAGGCGCTCAACGTGAGCGCGGCGTGAGCCGTTTTCCTTATCGCCTCGTCCGCTCAACGGGTTTCTACCGAAAAACGGCCGATTGTGACGATGAATGAGGTAGCTGGCCTAGCGTCGCCTTGGGGGTGAATGGCCGGGCGAAGCGAAATGCGGACAACGTTCAATCTACGAAAGGCGGCGACGTGACGGGAACCATGCAGGCGGCGGTCCTCCAGGGGCCGGGCGAGATCAGGATCGAGCAGGTGCCGATCCCGCAGCCGGGGCCGGGCGAGGTTCGGGTGAAGGTGGAAGGGTGCGGGGTCTGCGCCTCCAATGTCGAACCGTGGGAAGGCCAGCCGTGGTCCAGCTGGCCCGGCGCGCCGGGCGGGCTGGGCCATGAGGCCTGGGGCGTGGTGGATGCCGTGGGGCAGGGCGTCGACATAGGCGTAGGCACGCGTGTCGCGATGCTCTCCGAACGGGCGTTCGCGGGCTATGACGTGGCGCCGGTCGAGAAGGTCGTGCCGCTGCCGCCGGAACTCGCCGGCCAGCCGTTTCCGGGCGAGCCGATCGCCTGCGCGGTCAACATCTTCCGCCGTGCGCAGGTGGAGGCGGGGCAGTGGGTAGCGATCATCGGCATCGGCTTTCTCGGCGCGATCCTGACGCGGCTAGCGAGTGAGGCGGGGGCGCGGGTGATCGCGATCTCGCGTCGCGACGAATCGCTGGAACTCGCCAGGCATTACGGCGCCGAGGTGACGATCCCGATGATCGACCATTACAAGATCATCGGAGAGGTCGGGCAGCGCACCGGCGGCACCTTCTGCCCCCGGGTGATCGAGGCGGTGGGCAAGCAATGGCCGCTGGACCTCGCCGGCGAGCTGATCGGCTTCGGCGGGCGGCTGGTGATCGCGGGCTATCACCAGGACGGGCCGCGGCAGGTGAACGTGCAGAACTGGAACTGGAAGGGCATCGACGTGGTCAATGCGCATGAGCGCGACCCGGCGGTGCAGCTTAGGGGCTTGCGCGAAGCGGTGGAGCTGGTGGCGAGCGGGCGGCTCGATCCGGCGCCGCTGTACACGGGCCGCTATTCGCTGGACCAATTGGGCGAGGCGCTGGCGGCCACGCGGGACAAGCCGGGCAACTTCGTGAAGGCGCTTGTGACGATGCCGTGACTCTCCGGTGACACGGCGTCCGGCAGCCATCTGCCGGGCGCCGCTCGTGGCATCAATGACTTAACAAAAAGGCACCGTTGAGCGTCGCTGATCCGAACAAAAGGCCAACAATCGAAATCATCAGGATGCACCGCGATTCGCGACCTCTAGGCATTTGCTGCCTTCCGGTATTATCCCTTTAGATCAGCAACTTGTCACTTTTTCGACGCATTTGCGCGGCCCGCATCGAGTCAAGCCGATTATTTCGGAAATGTGGCAGGTAGCGGACTTGATCGACTCACCGCCGTGTTCCTAAACCCATGTCAGTCGCCACGGCTTTCCGCCCGAGGCGCTCATACGAACCATCGTCGTAGCCGACCGTGGCGGGGGCCACATCGGGATAGTTTTGCTTTTTGGTCTGTGGTCGCGATCGCGTGTCGCGGCCCTAGGAGGGGTGCGCGTGCCGTTGTCACAGGTTCGAACGACAAACGACGAAAGTGACGTGGCACAGGCGTGGGCGCGGGTGCGCACGAACCTTCGTGAATCGGCCGGCGCACGCCTGTTCGACCAGTGGCTCAAGCCGATGCAGCTGGACGAGACCGGCGATGATGACCGCGTGCGGCTGACGCTGCCGTCGGCGTTCATGACCAACTGGGTGCGCAGCCATTATGCAGACCGGCTGTATCATGAGTTTCGCGCGATCCTGCCGCATATCCGTGCCGTCGCAATCGAAACGGCGCCGATGCGCGATGGACCGACGGTGATCAGCCTGGCGGCGGTGGCGCAGGCGGCCCCGGCTGCGCCGCTTGTACCGTCCACGTTCGCGGAATCGTCCGCAATCGAGCGCCCCGCCCTGGAGGCGCGCTACACCTTTGACCGGTTCGTGGTCGACGCATCGAACAAGGTCGCGTTCAACGCGGCCAAGGCACTGGCCGAGCCCGGCCCGGTGCGGTTCAGCCCGCTGTTCCTTCATTCCGGAACGGGCCAGGGCAAGACCCATCTGATGCATGCGATCGGCCATGCCTTCATCGCCGCCCAGCCGGGTGCGCGGGTGATCGCCATGTCGGCCGAACGCTTCATGTTCGATTTCGTAGCGGCGCTGCGGGCGCGCGACACGTTCGCGTTCAAGATGCGGCTGCGCTCGGCGGACCTGCTGCTGATCGATGACCTGCAGTTCATCGCGGGCAAGGATTCGACGCAGGAGGAATTCTTCCACACCGTCAACGAGATCATGGGCGCGGGCAAGCGGCTGGTGATTTCGGCTGATCGCTGCCCCCAGGCGCTGGAGGGGATCGAGCAGCGCATCATCGGCCGGATGGCGATGGGATTGGTGGCGGACATCAAGGCGCCGTCGCTGGAGCTGCGCCGCACGATCCTGGATCGCAAGATGCGCGACCTGCCTGACGCCCGTGTTCCGGTCGACGTCCTCGATATGCTGGCGGCACGGATCACCGGCAACATCCGCGAACTGGAAGGGGCGCTGAACCGCGTGGTCGCCTATGCCCAGCTGACCGGCGAGGCGATCGACCTCGATTTCGCGGTGAGCACGCTTGGCGATGTTCTGCGCGGCAGCCTGCGCCGCGTGACGATCGACGAGATCCAGAAGCTGGTGTCGACGCACTTTGATCTGAAGCCGGTGGACCTGGTGTCGGCGCGGCGGGCGCGGGCGGTGGCACGGCCGCGCCAGATCGCCATGTATCTCGCCAAGCGCCTGACGACGCGCTCGCTGCCGGAGATCGGCCGCAAGTTCGGCGGGCGCGATCACTCCACGGTCATCCATGCGGTGCGCCGCATCGAGGAACTGCGCGATACCGATCGCGATGTGGACGGAGCCGTGCGGGCGCTGATGCGCGAACTGGAAAGCTGATTTTCCTTCAGCAGCTTGCGGGGGGCCGCATGGACATGACGCCGGATCGCTGGCAACCGGGGCGTGGCTTGCACTGCTGCCGGAGAACGATCCTTTGACACGCCTGCGCCTCGTTCTGATTGTGGCGATCACTGCCGTCACCCTGGCGGTGGGGGCGCTGGCTCTCGTCCTCTGGCTTGCCGGGCCGCGGCCCACCGGCGCGCAGATCGTCGTGCCGGCGAAGACCGCATTCACGAAGGGGCGGTATTTCGCCTACGCCCAGCCGTGGGGCGGAGAGCAAGTTGCGTGGACCCGCCCCTGGGCGCGCCATGCCGACGCTCTGGCGATCGATATTCCGCGCTTTCCCGCCAATACGACGATGAACTGGCGCTGGCCGCCGTTCATCGCGTCCAACGGCCCCGGCGTGTGGGGATATATCCAGGTCAGCTATGGCGACTATGACGGCGGACCGCCCGAGGTGCCCGTTCCCCCGCGGCGGGTGCGCGATATCCGTGAGTTGAAGCAGGCGTTCGCATGGCGGATCGACAACGATTGGGGGGACGCCAACGTCCTCACCGAATTCTACCTGCGGTCCAGCCCGACCGATGTGAATGCGAAGCTGCTGGAGATCGGATGGTTCCTGCACGCGCCGGCGAGCACCCGGCGCTTCGTCGAGCGATCCCGCCAGGTCGGCGTCTATACCGATCCTGCCGGGCGGCGCTGGCGCGTGGCGCTGGCCGACAAGTTCTGCATGTTCCTCCCCGAAGCGGAGGGCGACATCCGGCGTGGATCGCTGGACATGCTGGCCGGGCTGGCGTGGCTTCAGCGCAAGGGGCTGGTGCGCGGCGACGAATGGTTCTCGGGACTGGCGATCGGTGCGGAGCCGGTGCGCGGCATCGGCCGATATCATCTGGAGCAGTGGAAGGTGGCGCTGCGGTAGTGATGCCTGCGCGCGTCAGGCTGGCCTGTCGCGAAGAAAGAGCCCGCCGGGCTCCGCGGCAATCGCGTCATACAGCAATTGATCGAGTGCGTTGTAGCGATCGATCGCTGCCAGATCCTCCGCGCAAACGGCCGCTTCGTCTCCGCGCGCGGCATTGACGCGCGGTATGCGGCCGATGGCCGGTAGGTCGATCAGCCGGCCGAAATCCGCCAGATGGTCCTCAAGCTGCTCCTGAAGGCCGACAAAGACGAAATCGCGCCTGATGATCGCCAGCGCGGCGGCAACCTTCGCCTCGTCATGGTCCGGGATCACGTCCGGCAGATCGGCGAGCGCGTCCTTGTCACCCCGCCAAAGCGCGGGCGGCAGGCCGAAGCCGACATAGCGTGGAAAACGCCCGTCAACCTCTGCCCAGCCGACGTTCTCCGGCGGAGTGCCGAGGATCTTGGCCAGCATGAGGTTGCCCGGGATCACGCCCTTGCGCAGCAGCTGTGCCAGCGACCAGTCCGCCAGCGGCGTATCGCGCAACGGCGCATTGGGTGGTGCCACCAGAAAGCCGTGGTGGGAGCGCACGCGATCGCGTGGCTGGCGCAGGACGGTGGCATAGTCGCAGGGCCAGCCTACCGCCTCCCCGAAGCCGCGGCTGACGTGTGAAACCAGGACCTCGGCCTCGCGCAGCAGGGGCGCAAGACGGGTCACCGTCATTGGTTCCGCGGCGTGTCCCTCCAGCACCGCGCGGGCGCCGATGCTGAGAACCGCGCGCTCCGGCAGCGCGCGCTCGAGCACGCGACGAACCGCAGTGCCCGCCGTCTTGGGGATGTGGAGAAAGGCGATCGGTCGCGCACCCATCCGGCGCAGCCGGCGGGCGGCGAGGCGCGCGCCTTGCGGCCGGCGCGCCACCATCGTGAGCGGGGCGCCGCGCCTAGCCTCGTGCGCGATTGTCGCGGCCCAGCGGTCCGCCAGCGCCGTTTCGAGGTGCCGTCCCTCGAACAGCGCGAGATCGTGCAGAAAGCGGGCATGATCCGATTCGCTGCGCAGGCGCCCGCGCGAGGCGCTTTCCTTGTGCAGGAGCTCGGCGGCGGGGGTGCAGACCGACGGCAGGCCGAGCACTTCCGTCACGCGCATGCAGAAATCGATGTCGTTGAAGCCCAGCGGAAAGCATTCGGCAAAGCCGCCGACCGCATCGAACACCGCGCGCCGCACGGTCAGGCATGCGCCGGTCACCGCCGGCTGGCTGCGCAGCGATCGCAGGTAGAAAGGCGCGGTGCCGCGGGGGGCGGCGCGGAAGGGGTGCAGCGGGCTGCCGCGTGAGGAGAAGACGACGCCGACATGCTGCATCGTGCCGTCCGGGAACCACAATGTCGGCCCCGCCACTCCGACGTCCGGCCGCGCGGCAAGGGCAACCAACTCGCGCAGCCAATGCTCGGACGTCGCCTCCATGTCGTTGTTCAGGAAGCAGAGCATATCGGCGTCGGTAAGCGCGGCGGCGCGATTGTTCAGGCGGGACCAGTTGAAGTCGCCCGCGTCGCGCAGTACCCGCGCGGTTCCCGCCGCTTCAAGCGCGGCGAGATAGTCGAGCGTGTCCGGGGCCTCCGAACCATTGTCGACGACGATGATCTCAAAACTGGGATAGTCGGTCCTGTCCAGAATGGTGCCGATGCAGGCCGACAGCAGATCCAGCCGATCGCGGGTGGGGATGATCAGCGCAACCCGCGGTGCCGGCATGGCCAGGGTCGCGTGTACGGCATAGCCGGGCGAATCGTGCATCTTGGCCAGGCGCCAGCCGTCCTCCGAAAAGCTGGTGCCCAGATAGGGTGCCGGGCGTCGATACCGGTGCAGCAGCACCTCCGGCACATGCGCCACCGCCGCGGGCGGCAGATCGGCGAGCAGCCGCGCGGCGAGGCGCGGATCGTCGATCGACAGGCCTGCGGCGGCAAGGGCGGCCGGGCGAACGGCGGCAATCGTTGCCACCTCAGGTTGCGCCCTGGCGAAGAAGGCGTCGGGCGCCGGCAGGAACACCCGGTTGTGCCGCCCGCTCTCGTCCAGATGGTCGAAATCAGCGTACACGTAAGCGACGTCGGGGCGCCGGACGCACTCGCCGGCGAGGAACACCAGCGCGTGATCGGCAAGCAGGCCCTCCCGCGGATCCCATCGAAGCAGCAGATCGGGCGTCGCGCAATCGCTCGCCAACCGCCACGCCGGGTAGGGCTGACCGGCCAGCCAGTGCTGCGCGCGCGTTCGTTCATCCGGGGAAAGATCGGATGGCAGGGTAATTCCGACGAGCGGTAGCGCGGGCCATTGCTCAAGGCCCGACGCGGCGACGGCATCGGCTGCGTCCGCGAACGAATCGCATGCCTGGGCCCAGTCGCGATAGGCCGCGCGCGCCGCGGCGTCGCTCGTGTGGCGACCATCGCGTCTGATCGCGCGCTCGACCGCCTTGTCGAGCGTGCCGGGGTCGGCAACGGTGACGGTGACGGCCGGGCAGTCGCAATGATCCCGGTCCAGCCGGGTGCCGGTGCCGATCAGTTCGGCGAATACGTCCAGCAGATAGGTGCCCGGCTCGACCGGCGGGGTGACGTCCAGCGCGACGGTGCACTGCGCGTCGGGAGGGACGCGATACGGGAGCATGACCGTCACCGGATCACGGACGGGCCCGCCGTCACGCGGCACCCGGCGCCAGCGCGCGCGCAGACGGAGCCCGCCGGGATCTGCCGCTTCGATGAGGACGTGGCCGGTGTTGGCGAGCCGCGCCGCCAGGATCGCGGGTTCTGCGGGAAGCAGCGGATCGGCGGGGGGCTGGATCGATATGCGGCAGGTGGGGAGCAGCGCCGATGCCGTTGGTGCGGGCGCGATCTCGATCCGGGCGCGGCCGGGCTGGAACGATCGTCCGCGCACGAAGGGCAGCGAGGGGGCCAGCACCAACGTGCAGTGTAGCGGGTATTCACCCGGAGCGTCCGGCAGGGCGCAGGCAATGGTGAAGGCCTGTTCCGCCCCGGCCGGTACGGGGCCGGGGAGCGGCAGGTGGCTCACCTCTCCGTCCAGATCGAGGCGAACCATCACGCCCGACGGGCCGCCTGCCCAGGGGAAGGCCGAATCGTTGCGGACGGTGATCGGGATTTCCCGTGATCCCGCCGGCAGATGATCCGGCAGATCGCCAAGCAGGATGGCGCCTTGCGCATATTCCGCAAGCGCGGGTGCGATCGCCGCCAAATCGATCGCCGCCAAATCGATCGCCGATGCCGCGGGCGCGCCATCGATCGACAGGCGCAAGGCGCACAGATCGGGGGGAGGCGGGGGCAGCCGCTTGCGCAGCGTTCCGGTGCGCGGCTTGGTATCCAGCGGCGGATACTCCTGGGTCGCGGCCTCGACGCAACCGCCGTCGGTGGTAACATAGGCGATCGTCACCGTGCAGCGCGCCGGCCGCGATTGCAGATCGGTGACGAGGGGCTGGGGCAGGGGCAGATCGAGCACGCGCTCATGATCGCGCGGGACAATGATCGGCGCTTCCATCGCTCTCCAGCCCCCTGTCCGGCGTGATCGATTGCCGCCATGGTGGCGCAACACCCGCTTGCTACGGGGTTGCAGTCCGCCCGTCCATTGCAAGGGGAAGATGCCGGTGGAATGTTCGGCCGTCGCGGGGAAGGAACCCCGCAAGCGATTGCAAAGCGGAGACAGTCGGGGCTATCCACCGCGATCTTGCCCGCGTTCGGCTGGCGAGCTGGACAGGGTGAGGAGCAAGCCGGACAAGATGCGTAAGTCGGTCGTTCTCCATATCGGAGCATCAAAGGCGGGTTCGTCCTCGATCCAGGCGTTTATGCGTCGCAACCGTTTCGTGTTCGCCAAGCACGGCTATGTGGTTCCGGACGCGAACCTGTCGGTCGGCGGCCCGGTGACGGGGGATCATGTCTTCGCGCTGGAGGCGATCGCCAAGGAGCGCGATGCAGCCGGTTTCCGTGATCGGATCGACGCGATCTTCGATCAATCTGGCCCTGACGCGAAGACCGTCCTGCTTTCGGCGGAAAACCTGTCCAACACGGGCAATAGCGCGATCATCGACGGGCTCGCCGCGGTCTATGATCTGCAGGTGGTGATGTACCTGCGGCGCCAGGACGAATTGCTGACCTCCGCTTGGCAGCAATGGGCGTCGAAGCTGGAAAGCGACTTCAACGCCTGGCTGATCATGGCCCTGACGCAGTTCGGCCATTGGGATCGCGTTCTGAAGGAATGGGAGGAGCACGCCGGCGAGACAGCGATGGTGGCGCGCGTGTTCGATCGGGCCAGCTTCGTGAACGGCGATCTGCTGCAGGACTTCGTCGATGCGATCGGGCTGGGCAGCCACGCCGATTCGTTCGACTTTCAGCAGGGCGATTCCAATCCGTCGGTGACCGATGCGATTACCGCGATGGTCGCGGGCAACCGCAAGATCTTCCAGGATGTGCACGACAACCGGTTCTACAACGGTCTGAATGCGCTGACCGGTAATTCGCTGGTGGAAAAGACGCGCGTGTCGCTGCTGACCCAGATGCAGCGCGAGAAGATCATCGAATATTATCGCCCGACCAACGAAGCCGTGTGTCGCCGGTACTTTCCGGGCCGGGGGCGATTGTTTCCGCCGGTCGACCATGCAAAATATCGCTACCTGTCCGCCGACGAGATGACGGAGGAGAAGCTTCGGGCGATCATGACGATCCTGGCGGCACTGGTGATTGATCGTGGCGGCTGAGGCTGAGGCTGAGGCTGCAGCCCGCGTTCCCCGTGACCGGACGTTCCATCTCGACGGCGCGTCCTTCGTCGTCGATGCGAGCGGGCAGGTGAAGGCGCGCGATCTGTCGGGCGACACCTTCCTGTTGCGCAAGACCGAGCGGGCTATCGAATATTACCGGCTGCTGGCGCAGCGCCGCCCGCGCCACATCCTCGAACTCGGCATGCGCGAGGGCGGCTCGATCGCCCTGTGGGACAAGCTGTACGCGCCCGAGGTGCTGGTCGGCCTGGATCCACGCGGCGCCGCCATCGAGGCGGTGGAGCTCTATCGGGCCGATCGCCCCCACATCCGCACCTATTACGGGCGCAATCCGGACAAGCCGGGCGCGGTCATGGCGGCGCGGGAGAGTTTCCCTACCGGTCCTGATCTCATCATCGACGATGCGTCGCATCGCTATGAGGAGACGAAGACCACGTTCGAAAGCCTCTTTCCGCTGCTGAGGCCCGGCGGGACATATGTGGTCGAGGGCTGGAACTGGTCCCATCGTCCCGCCGCCCAGAAGGAGACCCATCCGGGCTGGCAGCAGAAGGCACTGACCAATCTTCTGTTCGAACTCACGGTGCTGGCGTCAAACAGCCGCGTGATCGAGCATCTGCACGTCGAGGAAGGCCTGTTCGCGGTCCGCAAGGGGAGCGGCACCTTGCCCGCAGGCGGGCTCGCTACCGGGATGGCGCTGCGCGGAAGGGAGTTGCCGGACATCTGATCCGGCGTAATCAACGCCACATCCCTCGCCGGCTTGACCTGCGCAACGTGGCCGGGGATGAACAACAGGGGAAGACGGGGGCCGGGCGCCCGCCGGGGAGATGCGTATTGGTGGCCGAAGAAGCGCCGACCCAGACCGTCAAGGCCGATACGCGCCAATGGATCGTCGATCATTTCGACGCTGCATTCTATCGAAAGCAGTTGCGGGATGCGGGCGTCGATCCGTTGCCGCAGCGCGCGCTGCGCCACTATCTCGACGAGGGATGGATGGCGGGGTTTGACCCGTCGCCGGACTTCTCTACCGAATTGTATCTTGCGCTGCATGAGGGCGCCCGGAGCGCGGGCTGCGCGCCGCTGCAATATCACGCGAGCGTCGGCCGCTTCACCGGCGCGGAGATCCCGCCGTCGGATCGCCGGGTGGGCACCATGGAGGTGTCGGCCGACAAGCTGTTGATCG